>CASERY010000086.1 GCA_949290385.1 uncultured bacterium
CCGCCGGAGAAATCTCCCATGGGTTTGGCAAGATCGGATTCCTGGAACCCGAGTCCGGCAAGAGCCGCGGCAGCGCGGTGTTCAATATCATAGCCGCCGAGATGTTCAAAAATGCTCTGAAGATGCCCAAGCTCTTTCAAAGCGGATTCACAGGAAGGATTTTCCTGAAGAATCTGCAAGGTTTCATCCATGCGTTTTTGGATGGCCGGCAGTTCTCCTGATGCCTTTTTGACAAAATCCAGAAGCACTTCACTCTCTTTAAAAAAGCTGAGCTGTTGTCGGAGCAGGCCAATGCGGGCTTTTTCTGGAACAACGATTTCCCCATGATCCGGTGAGATGTCCCCTGCAATGAGGGAAAATACCGTTGTCTTGCCGGATCCGTTAGGACCGACAACACCGATTTTTTCCCCCTTGTTCACCCGCATGGAAGCATGATTGAGAATATCCCGTCCGCCGAGCAGTTTTGAGACGTCGTTGAAATCAATCATTCTGGAGTCCTTTTACAAGAGTGGCTTTTGGGAGACATAGAAAGGCCGAAGGGAAGCTGGAGGAAAAAGATGCTTCTGAAACAGGAATGGTATCATTCCTGCTGTCAAAGAATCAGGCTTCTTCCTCAGCTTGCTGCTGTTTCATCATAGCACTGCGCATGCGGCGGCGTTCCAGCGAGGTGAGATACTTTTTGCGGAGACGAACGTTCTGAGGTGTAACTTCCACATATTCATCAGACTGGACATATTCAAGTGCCTCCTCCAGACTCATCTTCTGAGCAGGTGCAATTTTGAGTTTGTCATCAGAGGCTGCAGCACGGATATTGGTCAGGCGCTTTGCTTTCTGAAGATTGACTTCCAGATCGTCACTGGTGCAGTGCTGTCCCACAATCATGCCTTCATAGGTTTGGACACCCGGGTCAATAAAGAAGGTTCCAGTCAGCTGGAGTGCATCAATGGCATAGGCTTCTGCACGTCCCTGGCCCATGCTGATAATGACTCCCTGAGAGCGTCCGGGAATGGGACCTTTAAACGGTTCATAATGGTCGAAACGGTGAGACATGACTGCCTGTCCGGCTGTGGCTGTCATTACTTTTCCACGGAGTCCGATAATGCCGCGGGTTGGAATAAAGAATTCCAGAAATTGGCGTGAGCCGTGCTATTCCATTTTGCGCATTTCACCGCGTTTCTGGCCGACAAGTTCAATGACTTTACCTGCAGATGAATCCGGCACATCCACAGTGAGTTCTTCAATCGGCTCGTTTTTAACTCCGTCAATTTCTTTCGTAATGACCTGAGGTTTGGAGATTGTCAGTTCAAAGCCTTCCCGGCGCATGGTTTCAATGAGAATAGCCAGATGAAGAACTCCACGTCCGCTGACTTTAAAACTGTCTCCATTTTCGGTTTCCTCCACATGGAGTGCCGGATCGCGCTGCGTTTCCTTGTGTAGTCTTTCACGGATATGACGGCTGGAAATAAATTTTCCCTCCTGTCCGAAGAAGGGGGAATCATTAACTCTGAAGGTCATGGACAGAGTCGGTTCATCTACAGCAATCGGGGGTAGGGCTTCAGGATGTTCTGCGTCTGCTATGGTGTCTCCAATATCCAGGTTTTCAATCCCGACCATGGCGCACAGATCTCCGCAGTCTACATGATCAACTTCTTTGCGCCCGATTCCTTCAAAAACGAAAAGCTGTTTAATTTTGACCGGAGAAGTGGACCCGTCATGCTTGATCTGAACCAGCGGATCGCCGGTTTTGAGTGTGCCGCGATGAACACGGCCAATGCCGATTCTTCCCACAAAGTCATTATAATCTAAGGTGGAAACCTGAATCTGTTCCGGTCCTTCCCGCATTTCAGGCGCAGGAATGTATTCAAGGATGGCGTCCATCAAGGGGAGAATGGATTTGGGTTTATTTTGGATATAATCCTGAAGATTTTCAATTTCTTTGGCATCGCGTGTGGCCCAGCCGTTTTTGCCGGATCCATAGAGAACCGGGAAATCAAGCTGTTCATCATCGGCATCGAGATCAATGAAGAGATCGAATACTTCGTTGAGGACTTCCTGAGGACGGGCATCAGGTCGGTCAATTTTATTGATGAATACAATTGGTTTCAAATGAAGCTGAAGTGCCTTTTGCAGGACAAAGCGCGTTTGGGGAAGGGGACCTTCTGCGGAATCCACCAGAAGAAGGACACCGTCTGCCATATTGAGTACTCGCTCCACCTGGCCTCCGAAATCGCTATGGCCTTGAGTGTCAATGACATTGATTTTTACTCCCTTGTAATTGACACTGATATTTTTGGACAGAATGGTGATACCCCGTTCCCGTTCAAGTTCATTGCTGTCCAGAAAGCATTCATGCATTTCCTGGTTGCTTCTGAAGATCTTAGCTTGTTTGATAATTTCATCGACCAGCGTGGTTTTTCCATGGTCAACGTGCGCGATAATAGCAATATTTCTGATGTTTTGCATAGTGGTGTCGGTTTCCGGGGGTTGAATCATTTTCACCTGTCATTTTTTCAGAGGCTATAATATACCTGCATTTTCTGAAAAATCAAATGGTTCTGCCCGGGTTTCAGATCATTCCAGAAAGACTGTGTTTCTCTATAAATTCAGTTCAGAAGCATCCATTCTGATAAACGGAAAAGATGAAGACAAAGAAGGACGTTCCAAACCATTGCAATCTGGAACATCCTTTAGGAAACACTGCATCCAACAGCAGCCGAGTCTGCAGTCAGAGCCGTCTTATAGACTTGGAATATAATTTTCTTCGGGAACCGGAGATATTCCAATTGGATTGGTTCCAGAAAAATTCAATTGACAGTTGTGGGAGCGGTGGATGATTCTTTTTCCACAGAGTTTTCCTGCTCCAGCAGAAGAGCTTTTTCCGGGGCTTGGCTTCCAATGGATTCAGGCGTTTCTGAAACAAAAGTCTGATTTATTGCAGAATCCTCTGTTTTTTCTGCGGAGATATTTTTCAACTGCTGCGCTTTGAGTGAGGCTGCCTGTTTGTCTGTGGCAGCCTGGACATTTAATGTGAACATGCCGGCATCCGGCCCGAACAAACTCAGGGTTGAGATTTTCCAGGCTCCATTGATATTGAAAAGCGTGACAGGATATTTGGCAATCAGCTGGTTGCCGGTCTCTGCCTGCACCCAGACGACCGCCTGAGAACCGTAAAATTCCGGCTTGGAAAACGTGAGCTGAATGTTTTCGAATGTTTTCTTTTGAATTTCTCTGCCTTTTTCCTGCTGTTCTGCGGACATCTGACTGATCATCATCTGCCAGAACTGGATGGCATCAGGAGTTGCGCAAAGTGTGAAGGCATCTTCGCTGCCCTGCGAGGTCTTTTCAAAATAAAGCCGGACGACTTCATCCGGAGAGGTTTCCTGAGAGCATGCACCCAGAAACAGTGTTGCGGAGAGTACACCCAAAACTGTAAATCTGCTGATTTTCTGCTTTTTCATAGAGCTGGCCTGATTTCCTTTTTTGAATATTTAAAATCGTTTGTTAAATTCTTGCATTCATTTTATGCGGATGCAGTTTCTTGAAGAAACTTTACTTTCGGATGGCTATTGTCAGTACAAAACTTCGGATTGCCAGTTCATCATTGACGTTGGTTTTCAACATCTGAACAAGGTTTTCCGCTTCCTGAAGCATTCGGAATGCTTCTCGCTCACGAATCACAGGCCGGGGTTGTGTGTCCAGAAAAATCTGAATAAGTTCCGGATTCGGAAGAAGCGTTACATCCACTTTGGCGGAGAGCATGGCAATCTGAGCGAACCATGCATGAATCAGGCTGGAATACTGTTCCCGGAGACGTCTGTATTCGCTGCCGATTTCACCTTCCATGCGTTTTTCTATGAGTTTGATTCCTGAAGATTCGAGATCTGAAGCTGCTTCCATTTTAGGTGCCCATTTTGCCTTGACGGAATCCTGGGCAATTCTGGAAAGCGATTTGAGAATATCAATAAGATCGCAGGCACAGGATTCAGCTGCAGGCAGATCATTTTTGGACTGGAACTGCAAGCGCATCAGAATTTGAGGCAGAATTTCAAAATGAGTAAAGTCATATTCGCAATGATTTTCTGTCAAAGAGATCATCTGGCAGCGTGAACGTGTTGTAGGAAGCAGGGATGCCGCTCGTCCGCTGGTAAGAATGAACAGGGTTTTTTCCGGCGGTTCCTCCAGCGTTTTCAGAAAGGCATTCTGGGAGCTTTCATTCATGGTTTCTGCGTCCTGAATGATGCCGATTTTCCAACCGGACTCAGATGTGCTGCTCAGATGAAACTGAGCTTCAAAATGGCGGAGTGTATCCGGTTCGTCATCCGAGTTGCCGACAGGAATCTGTCGACTTTTGGATACAGGAGCCAGCATATACAGATCCGGATATGTTCCATGCAGAATCTGACTGCATACGGCACATGTTTCGCACGGCTTTCCATCGGACTCCGGAGTAGGACAGACCGCAAGACAGGCGAGAAGGCGGGGGAACTCTTTTCTATATTCCTCTTTGGAGGATATGACCAGAAAGGAACTGCCGAGACGGTCTTTCATACGGGCATTTTTCAATGCCTGCATGAGTTCAGGAAAACGTTCTTCAAAGTAGGCCCAGTTTCGCACGGACAGTCTCCCAGATATGCTGATGAACTTCCTCTATACTGCCGGATGCGTCAATAATGACAAAGCGTTCCGCTTCCATGGCGGCAATTGCCAGAAATCCGTTTCTGACCTTCTGATGAAACTCCATGGACTCTGAATCAAAACGGTCTTCCTGCATATTTTCAGCATTTCCCGCGCGGAGTCCGGTTCTGCGGAACCCCGTTTCCGGATCAAGATCCAGCAAAATGGTCAGATCCGGTTTGAGGCCCCGGCAGGAGAAACTGTTAATCTGGCGTACAAAGTCTGCAGAAAGTCCTCTTGCATATCCCTGATAGACCAAAGTGGAGTCTGTAAAGCGGTCTGAAAGAAGAATTGCTCCTCTTGCAAGGGCGGGGCGGATCAGTTTTTCCGACATCTGTGAATGGCATACGCCGAAAAGAAGCAGTTCACTTTCCGGAAGAAGATCTTCTTCCCGGTTGCGCTGCTTGAGAATGTCCCGGATCGATTCAGCAATCACAGTTCCTCCGGGGGAACGGGTCGGAATAATTTCGCGGTTTGTTTCCAGACGCAGGCGGTCGGCAAGTTTCCGGAGCTGGGTTGTTTTGCCGACGCCTTCTCCGCCTTCCAGTGTGATGAAGCAGCCTCTGTTGTCCATAAAAATCCGTATATTTTGCTGTAAATTATTTGGAATTCCGTTTGCGTACGGAGGGAATCCAATGTAAATTGAAATCAAACTCTGTAAGGTATTTCCTATTGGTGAAAAAGTCAAACATTTTATGGCAAAGTTTGCGGGAGAAGCTGGAAAAAGGTCTGGCGAATGTTTCCCGCAGTTCCCTGCCGGACTGCGTATGATGCGTTATGATTGAAGATTTTACATTGAGCAGCGGGGATTTTCCTCAGGGTTCTTCTGAATCTGGAGCCGATGAGGAATCTTCCGTGGCTTGTCATGAAATCCGCGGGGAAGTTGAAAAGGTTCTCTATACCAGTGCTGACGAGACTTACAGTGTAATCCGGGTTCGTGATTTCCAGGGAAAGGATCATAGTGTCGTCGGCAGTCTTCCCGGTGTTTGCGAGGGGGAAATAATCGAGGTCCGTGGAAAATGGGAAATGCACCGGGAGCATGGACGTCAGTTCCGTGCAGAATCCTGCCGCTTTTCTTTACCCGCTACAGAACAGGGGATCATCCGCTATCTTTCTTCCGGCATTATTCCGGGAGTTGGAGAGAAATATGCCCGTGCCATTGTCCATACATTTGGTCTGGAAACTCTTTCGGTGCTGGATAACGCCACACCCAGACTCAAAGAGGTACCGGGACTTGGACGAAAAAGAATTGCCGGGATAAAAAAAGCATGGAAAGAAAATTCCGGAAAGCGTAATCTTCAGATTTTTATGCAGGGACTGGGGATTTCACCCGCTTTTTTCAACCGTATTTACAGCGTTTATGGAGACAGATGTGCTGAAGTGGTCCGGAAAAATCCGTATCAGCTTTGTTTTGATGTCCGTGGAATCGGATTCCTGATGGCTGACCGGATTGCCGGAAATCTGGGAATTGCAAAAAATGATCCTCAGCGTCTGATTTTCGGGGTCAAACACAGTCTGGAGCAGGCGAAAACCGCCGGCCACGTCTGTATGCCTCGGGATGCGTTTGCGGATCAGGCGGCTGCCATGCTTGGCGTTTCGTTTGAAGAGACAATGGAATCTGTAAAAGCTGCGGTTCATCAGGGTTTTCTGGCGGAGGGGAAGGCTCCGGATGGATCTGTCTACCTTTATGAGCCTGGCATGCTGCAAGCGGAAAATGAACTGCCGCACCTGATTATGAATCTGTTGAAGAGAGAAAAACATTTCGGACAACTTCTTGCTTCTTCAGGCATGCAGGGCACGGATGCAAAATTCAGCAGAGAACAGCTGGATGCCATTGAACAGGCTGGCCGAAGTGCAGTAAGCATCCTGACTGGCGGTCCCGGAGTTGGAAAGACGACTGTAGTAGCGGAAATTGTTCGGCGGGCCAAAAAGGCAAAGCTGCACTTTGTCCTTGCTGCACCTACAGGACGAGCCGCAAAACGAATGCAGGAAGCCACCGGAGAAAACGCTCAGACAATTCACCGTCTGCTGAAATGGGATCCTGCAAAAGGATGTTTTATTCATGGTGCCGGGAATTTCCTGCATGAACAGCTGTTCATCATAGATGAGGCTTCGATGCTGGACCTTCCGCTGGCAGATGCTTTTTTCAAAGCAGTTCCACCAGGGGCTTGTGTGATGCTGGTCGGAGATCCGGACCAGCTGCCTTCGGTCGGGCCGGGCAATGTGCTGAATGATCTGATTGATTCCGGGATTTGTCCTGTTTCGCGCCTGACAAAAATTTTTCGTCAGGGGGAAGGAAGCGGGATTATTCGTGCAGCTCATGCTGTCAATGGCGGGAGTCTCCCGGATTATTCCGGAAATGCGGCGGGGGATAGAGCGCTTTCAGACTTCTACTGGCTGGAAAAAGAAGATGCGGAGGAGACTGCGAATTTGATTGAGCGTCTTGTTACGGACCGCATTCCCAGGCGTTTTCATTTGAATCCGATGACGGAAATTCAAGTTCTTTGTCCCATGAACCGCGGTCCTGCAGGAACCATTGCCCTGAATGAACGTCTTCAGAAGGTGCTGAATCCGGAACAGGAAGAGGTTTTCCGGTATGGAGGGCGCCTTTTTAAAAAAGGGGATAAAGTTATGCAGATTTCCAATAATTACGATAAGAACGTCTTTAATGGCGATATGGGGCATATTGAATCCATTGATGTTGCCGGTGAAACCTTTACTGTACGTTTTGACCAGGAACTTATTGCCTATTCTTTTGAAGATTCTGAACAGCTGGTTCTTGCTTATGCTGTCACTGTCCATAAATCCCAGGGCAGTGAATTTCCTGCTGTGGTGATGCCTCTCCTGGGATCCCATTACAAGATGTTGCAGCGCAATCTGCTGTACACAGGAATGACTCGGGCAAGAAAACTCATGATCCTTGCGGGATCCCGCAAGGCTGTTTCCATGGCGGTTCGCAATGCGGTCCGGGAGCCACGCTATTCGCTTCTTTACGAAAAATTGAAAGATGCTGCAGAGGAGAAATAATCTGATGAAAGATTTGGTCCACAAAAATCCCTTTCCCTATACTCCTGTCGACTGGTGCTGGCCGCTGGAAAAACTGAAAGGCGGCCGGACGCTGGTTTCCATAGGTTCGTGTTTTTCAGAATCGGTGGCAGGAAAGCTGCTTTCTTCCGGATTCCGTGGGGCACAGAATCCCAATGGAATCCTCTATAATCCTTATTCCATTCAGGATGCGGTGCAGCGTCTGGACATCGGTTATGAACCAAGTGATTTTTTTGAGTTTCAGGGAAAATGGCATTCCTGGGCGCATCACGGGTCGTTTTCTGCTGAAGACAGAATGGAAGCAGTGGAGAGAGCGGAACGTGCCAGAAAAAATTTTTTCAAATGTTTGAAAAAAGCGGAGCTGTGCATGATTACTTTTTCCAGTGCGGTTGTTTACAGGCATCTGCCGGAAAAAAGAATTGTGGCCAATTGTCATAAGGTTCCTGGAAATGAATTTACCAGGGAGCTGCTTTCGCATCAAAGTTGTCTGGCATGCATGACGGCAGTCTGCAGAAAAATCCGGGAGTGGAATAGAGACTGTGCGATTGTGCTGACAGTTTCTCCTGTTTGTCATTATCCCGGAGACCTCCTGCTGAATTCGAGGAGCAAAGCTCTGTTGCTTGAGAGTGCTTATGAAACAGCGGATAAAGAAGAACGTGTGGTCTACTTTCCTGCTTATGAAATCATGACTTGTGAGCTGCGTGATTATAGATTTTATGCAGATGACCTTCTGCATCCGTCTGCTTTGGCGGAAAAGATTATTCTGGAGCGTTTCCTGGACTGCTGTTTTGAAGAAAATGCACGATTCCAATATGAGGAAGCAGAACGGAAGCTCCGCCAGTCGTGTCATATTCCGTTGAAAGAGAAATTTTCCGGCACGTCCATGTTCGACAGGGCGGAAAGAGCGAATCCGTTATCCTCCGAATGCCTTTAGCATAGAAATGTTTCGCAGGCTGAGATGGCGATTGAACAGTCTGTACAAAAAGAACTGGAGACCTGCTGATGTGTGGAATTGCAGGCTTCATAACTCCGCCGGGGCAAACAGCAGATCCGGAGCTTCTCAGGCGAATGGCTCAGACAATGATCCTGCGGGGCCCGGATGGGGAAGGAATCTATACAGATGGATCCGTTGGATTTGCACACAGGC
This sequence comes from uncultured bacterium, assembly GCA_949290385.1. GTDB lineage: Bacteria > Verrucomicrobiota > Lentisphaeria > Victivallales > UBA1829 > CASERY01. Next base: position 8,867 of record CASERY010000086.1, read on the forward strand.
GTCTATCTGTGATTGACCTGGAGGGCGGTGCACAGCCCATGTCCAGTGCTGATGGATCCATGGTGGTGGTTTTCAACGGAGAAATTTTTAATTTCTTGGAGCTTCGCAAAGAGCTTGAAGATCGGGGAATGACATTCCGGACCCGGTCGGATACGGAAGTCCTGCTGGCTATGTATGAGACTTTCGGCAGTGATTTTGTCAAAAGACTGGATGGTTTTTTTGCCTTTGCTCTGTATGACCGCAGACGGCGGATCATTCTTCTCGGACGGGACCGGCTGGGAGTGAAACCTTTATATTACGGCATTTGGAAAGGTTTTTTTGCCTTTGCCAGTGAAATCGCGTCTCTGCGCTGTCTGCCTTTTGCGGAACTGGACAGAAATTCTGTAGATCCGGTGATGGCAGCCCATTTTTTCTGTTATCAGTATGTGGCCCCGGAGAAAAGTATTTACAAGAATCTTTGGAAACTTCCTCCAGCCAGTATAGGAATTGTGCATTTGCAGGAGGAGGGGGGAACAACGGATGGAATAAAAGGGGATGCGCTTGTAATTCAACGTTACTGGTCGCTGGATTATTCAGAAAAAATACATGTTTCATATGAGGATGCATGCGGAGAGCTTGAACGCAGAATGCGCCGCGCAGTCAGTCAGCGCATGATTTCAGATGTGCCGCTGGGGGTTTCACTTTCTGGTGGTTTGGATTCCTGCATTGTAGCAGGACTTGCTGCGGAACTATCAGAGAAAACTCTTGAGTGTTTTTCAATTGGATTTCCTGTGCCGGAATACGATGAGAGCTGTGCGGCAAGAATCGCGGCAGAACACCTGAAGAAATCGTTTGCAGTTCATGGACTGAATCATCATGTAAAAATGGCCGATCCCAGTGATTTTTCACTGCTTGAATTCCTTTCTGTACGTTTTGGGGAACCGTATGCGGATGCATCCATGCTTCCAACGTTGCTTTTAAGCCGTTTCTCAAGAGAATTCGTGACGGTAGCGCTGAGCGGGGATGGAGCGGATGAATTTTTCGGCGGATATGAACGTTATATTGCCATGAATTACATGAGGAAGATCCGTCCTGTTCCCAAATCTCTGCTGAAAGCGGCTTCTGCCCTGCTTCCTTCCGGAGGAGAACGCAGCCGGATGGGACGTCTGAAACGTTTTCTTGTATGTGCTTCCGAGGATCCACAGAAACAATATGAAAGTATTGTTACACATCGAGGTCGTTCTGTGCTCCAGCTCTTTGCCTCGCCGGAACTCCGGAATGCTGCGGAACAGCTGGACAAAGGATTCGATTGCTCAGAAGAGAATTTATGTTGTTTGCATACGGCTCAGGATATTGCAGAATTTTGTATGGAGGAAGATGTTCACAATTATCTTCCCGGAGACATTCTGGTTAAAACGGATACCTGTTCCATGGCGGCTTCTCTGGAACTGCGATCTCCGTTTCTGGACCATCATGTGGCAGAGTTTGCGGCATCGCTGCCTGTAGAATGGAAACTTGAAGGGAAAAAGAGGAAACGTATTTTAATGGATGCTTTCCGGAAATATCTTCCTTGTGATCCGGAAAAGATCCGGAAGAGAGGTTTTGGTGTTCCTCTGGCCCTCTGGTTCAGAACCTGCTGGAATGCAAAAATGAAAGAGCATTTACTGGACCCTTCGTTTGCAGACGGAGTCTTTGTGGAGCGTTCAGGGATTGAACGAATGATAAAAGATCACGAGCAAGGCCGAGCCGATTACAGTCCTATGATTTTTTCTTTGCTGATGTTTTCTTTCTTTGAAAAGAATCAAAAAGCGTAAAGGACGGTAAAAAATGAGGTTTGTCTATTCTGCTTTGGGAGTCCAGCAAGGATGATAACTGTTTTATGAATTCAAGTTTGAGGCAGAGTTGTGTTTTTGCTGTTGAACAGATGCAGGACGTAGTTACGCGAGCAGAATCTGTCTGAGTGGAATCCTTTTGAGGTGGAATGGCTCTCTTTTTTTAGATTTTATTCGAATCCTAAAGAAAAGATGGAACAAGCCTGTTCTGCTGCTGTTCTATGAATCGTTTTTCTGAAGAATTTGGAAAAGGATTCGGCGAGAATTCTTGTTTTCGTTACAGTTTTTTCCTTCCCATACTATAAGATATGGGAAGATGGTATCATTTTTAGATTTACAGAGGAGAAAAATGAATTTTTCTTATGCATCTCTTGATCCGGTTCCTGTAACAAAACCGGGGCCGCACTGTGCAAAGGAATTGCGGACCCATCAGGGAATTCCGGGGATTGAACGTTTGGAGTCCGGCCGAATCTTTGCGGTTTGGTATACGGGCGGAAAGAGTGAGTGCCGGGAGAATTACGTGGCAATGTCCATCAGTGATGACAATGGTACTACCTGGTCTGATACAGTGGCGGTTGTTGATCCGCCGCATCCGGATGTCCGGGCATTTGATTCCACTTGCTGGATCTCTCCCAATGGAAAGTTTTACTGGTTCTGGTCTCAAGGGTGTGGCGGAGCTGACGGGGCAGGGGAGATATTTGATGGAATCGGAGGCGTTTGGTTTTCCATTTTGGAAAACCCTGATGATGATCCGGATCAGTTTCACTTTACTCTGCCCCGCAGAATTTCAAACGGAATTATGATGAACAAGCCTACAGTGCTTTCCGACGGGACATGGGCATTTCCCTGTTCGGTGTGGACCGGACCTTATCGAAAACATGAGTCATTGAATGCCGTTCAAGGGGCAATGATGGTGGTTTCAGAAGATCAGGGAGAGACATTTTATCTTCGTGGCAGAATTGATATGAGCAATGTTGATGGCGGTCCGGTCTTTGATGAGCATATGTTTACAGAATTGTGCGACGGCCGGATCCTATGCAGCATCCGGGTATAGAAAGGCATTGCGGAAAGCATTTCCAGCGACGGAGGACGTTCATGGAGCAAATCGGAACTTTCAAAAAGATTTTCTGGACCTAATTCCCGTTTTTTCATTCGCCGTCTGAGATCCGGACGTCTTCTTCTTGTCAATAATGATTCCAGAATCAGACGCGAGAAAATGACCGCATTTCTTTCCGATGATGATGGTATTAGCTGGCCGTATCATCTCCTGCTGGACGGCCGGGAAAATGTTTCCTATCCAGATGGAACAGAGGCACAGGATGGCAGACTTTATCTGATTCATGATTTTGCACGGAGCAATGGTGGATATATTCTGCTTTCCAGGATTACGGAATAGGATATTCTTGCCGGATCACTGGTTTCCTCCAGTTCTGAGCTTTGTCTGGAAGTAAGTCATTCGAAACCCGTTCTGAATTTATGATGATGACATCAGAAGTCCTGGGAGCTGCAATTCCGGTGCTTGTGATGAAACTGGGTTCTGAATTTATGATGATGACATCAGAAGTGCGAAACAGTTTCTGATGCAGATGTTCCAACCTTCAAAATGAATGTCGGAATGTTAAGGATTTGACTGAATCCTTCTTCATCCTTTATATTTTTATTTCAGAAAAAGATCCGGACACTCTTTTTTATTCATGTCTGGCTGAAGCATGGTTTCTGTTCTGAAAAAATGAACTGACTTCTTCGGATGTACTCTGAAATTCAATCTGGAGGATTGTACGGGTGGATTGTGTAATTGAAGCATTATTGCTCCGGCGTACACAGGGAATCCATAAAATATGGTCCGTGATGGTTTTCAGAAGGGGGAGTTCCTGCTGAATCAGAGAGGGTATATGGCTGTCCGAAAAAACTTTTTTACATTTCTGAGGACTGTGCATTCCAAATGGAACCATTCGGTCCCCCGGCTGTTTAAGTTGGATTTTCAGATTTGAAGGAACCATGGATGCATCCAACAGAATCCGATTCGATTCAGTGGAGAGATGCCAGTGTAGACAGAATGGACTCAGGATAGTATCGCTTTTTTTATGAAAGTCTGCTGTTGCTGCAACTTGCTTGGAATTCGTAATTTTCTGTGCCCGGAAAATGCCCCAGGGGGTTTCTATGGATGAATTTTGTTGCCAGTTCCAGATCCAAAAGCGTTCCAGATCCTTATTATGCTGTGAATTTCCGGACAGTGGATGAACCTGCAGACTCAAAAAGTTCTTGTGAAGAACAATAAATGTATTCGGCAGATCCGGAACAGGAATGAGAACCATTTCAGGAAAAGGACCTTGTTCCAGATGTTTCCGGAGTCGTCCCATTAAATTACTGTCTGGGATAAAGTCTTTTCTAAGAAGATTTGTCATATACAGACGCAAAACCCGGCTCTGCATAGCAGGATGAAGGTCATGGTACAACGTCAAATCAATTTGATTGTCTGTCTCTTCAACCAGACAGCGCCGATACTCTTTTTCTGCCTGTTTTTCCAGATAATCCGCATCCATACTGAGGACCTGTAGAGACCGTAGAATACCGGTTTTTGCAAAAGGAAAATACCGGTAAATTTCAGGGAGAACTTTTAATCTGAAAAAATTCCTGCTGCAGCAGATTTCATCATTGGTTTTGTCGTGGCACCAGTAGGTTATGCCTTCTGCCTGCAGAAAGGTTTCCAGCTCCTTTTTTGTGCATTGAAGAAGCGGACGGACAAAAAAAAGCCCGTCAACACATTTTATCTCACGCAGAGACGTGAGACCGGATACATTGGAGCCTCGAATGATCCGCAGAAACAGATTTTCTGCGTTGTCATCAGCGTGATGTGCTAAAGCAATCCAGCTGTTTCGGGGAACTGTTCCTTCATCAATCAGTTGATGCCAGGCAGCAATTCGCAGGCGTCTGGCCGCACTTTCGGTACTTTCTCCGGAACGGCGTTCCTGAAGTACATTCAGAGAACGTTTGACAAAGCGTACTCCCAGGTTCCGGGCAGTTTGCTCACAGAAGGCAGCATCTTCCAGGCTTTCTTGCCCTCGGATTCCATGCTCAAAATGCACGGCGGCAAGAGAAAGCTCCGGTCCGCTTTTCAGCACTTCCTGCTGCAGAAGCAGGAGCAGAGCAAGCGAATCGGAGCCGCCGCTGAACGATACAAACACAGGCATGCGTTTTTGCCGCCAAGTCTGAACAAAGTTCGTGGATAATGCGGCCTTCATTCATTCTCCCGGCATCAGGCGTTCAGTACAGCCTGAAGAACTTTCTCTTTGGGCTGAACACCAATAAAGTTTTTCACGGGTTTTCCGTCTTTCAGAATAAAGATGGCCGGAATACTCATAATATGAAATTTTGCCGCGAGTTCCGGATCCTTGTCAATATTGACTTTTGCCACAAGAATGTCATCCGGGAGCTCAGTGGCAATTTCTTCCAGAACAGGACTGAATGCACGGCATGGGCCGCACCATTCCGCCCAGAAATCAATAAGACTTACTTTGTTTTTAACTGCATCATCGAAAAGATCAGCGGTGAGATGCTGAACAGTACTCATAAAGGCTCTCCTTTCTTTCCCGGATTCATAATAAAATCCAGAAATAATGGTTCTGATTCTGGCTTCATTTAAACAGTAAAAAAACAGGAATCCCAGAGGTCATCTTGTCTTTTCAATAGTATATGCCTGGGGCCGGTGATTTGTCAAGCCTTTTCCGGAAAAAATGATGAGGATGTATTCATTTCATCGCAGATGCCTTTACATGTGTACCGGAACTGACAGTTTTTGCAGTGATCTGTATTTGTTGTCTGCGGGAAATATTCCAGCGAGACTGTTCCATCTGTCGCTACAAGCTCGAGCATTTCACGGCTGCTGTTGTCAATAATTTCTTCAAGATTCAGAACCGGAGCCGGTGTGGATCCAATAGATACAGCAGAATCTGAGAAATTGAATGCCATCGTGGAAATTCGGTAATGTTCCCATTTTTCACGGCAGTACAGATCAAAAAGTGAACTTTTCAGCGCCCATTCCGGATAACTATGAGTCAGCAGAGAAACCCCTGGACTGACCGCGTTAAAATTCAGCATGGAAATCATATCCTGCTGCAAATAAATGATCCCAGGCTGAAACCATACCGGAAAATTCTTCCGACAGAAATACAGGAACTGATCATCCAGTCGGAAATCCATGAAGTCCAGCTTCAAAAGGTCCTGGAGAAAATCTGCTTTGAGCAGCGCTCCATAGGCATTGCTCAATGTTTTGACTGCCTTCGCAATCAAATCATTTAAATCCGGGTAAACTTTGGGTTCCAGAACATATTCCTGGACAGAAGGCTTTTTTGGATCATCCAGATATTCCTCGTTTTTCAGACTGCTCTGAAGCATGGATACGGATTTACTTAAACCTCTGAGCATATGGATGGCAAAATCTTTGCGGCGCTGTTTCTCCTGCTGCTGGATAATGGCTTTTCGAATCGCTGAGATAACCGACTTCTGGAAGGCTTGGGACATCCATTGATCCAGAGTAAGCATGTATTTTTCATAATAAGCAGAACGTGCCAGCGGATGAGCATATTCATCCCATCCTCCCTGCGCAAGATAATAGCGTATGAAATAGGCCCTTCGACATCGGTTGAAGAGCTTGTACCTGAGAATAGACCAGGAAAACTCCGATGCCTTGAATGGCATTTTGATGTCGGGCCTGGATGCCGACAAAAGATCGTTCGTGAAGTTGCGCATATTTGAACTGCTACCCTGTATCCAAAATTGTTTTAATGTTCCCGAGGAAGAAGATACGGTTTCCCAGGAGTCAGACTGAAGGAGCTGCTGCTCCCCGGGAGAAGCAGTTCAATATTTCTTTCCACCTGCATTTTCCTGCTGAGCTGATCCAGAAAGTCAACCAGGGAATCTGTTCCGGAATTATAATGGACAACGCTGTAGTTTCCGGATGTAAGGTTCTACAGTTCTGCTGCCAGTTTTTCTGCATCGTCAAAATATCCGAGCTGATCTACCAGATTCAAATTCAACGCTTGTTCTCCAGAAAAGATTCTGCCGTCGCCAATGATGCCGCCTGTAATCTGATCCAGGGGAATATTCCTGCTTTCAGACACAATGGAGGCAAATCGCTGATATACTTCCATGAGAATACGCTGAACAATTTCTATCTGCTCGGGAGACGGCTCCGGGCCTGCTCCGTTCAGCATAGCCTTCATGTTTCCAGATGTATAAATCTGGGGTTTGACTCCGATTTTTCCGAGCAGCTCAGAATAATTGTAAGACTGCATAATGACTCCGATACTTCCCGTAAGCGTCAAAGGATGTGCCACTATCTTATCGGCGCCACAGGCAATATAATAACCTCCGCTGGCTGCTATTGAACCCATCTGAGCTACTACTGGTTTTTTGCATTCTTTCAGTGCTCTGTAGATCTCATCGGAAGGAACGACTTCTCCGCCGGGAGTATTCAATGTTACGATGATCGCTTTTACATTGTGATTCTGTTCGGCTTTTCTGATCTGTCGAATCACTTTCTGAGCCGTTACACTGTAGGTGGAAGCAAAAAGGTTTTCATCGCTTTCCGAAGTAATGACTCCGTCAATGGAAATAACAGCTATTTCCGGAAAAATACTGTTCGTTTCTTCTGTTTGATAATGCACTGAAATATCTTTAACAGCAGAAACCAGAAGGGAAAAAAGAACAACCGGCAGAATGAACAGACCCAGAAGACTTGCCATGCAGCCGCACAGACACCCGCATCCAAGCAGCGAGGCCTTATTCTTTTTTGAATATCCTGAACTGGTTGTTTTGACATAGACATGCGGATTCGGATTCCGGTCATTTTGTTCGTTGTTCAAATCCTGATTCATTTTATCTTATCATGTGTTGAATTGTTTACGGAATTTTAATTCTCTTTAATGTAGTCGGTAAACGGAAAAAGTTCAAATGCCTTTTCCCGTTCAAAGACTCCCGGAGAATCTGTAAGACAGTTGGCGGAAGCTGCAGCAAGTCCGTAGCGAAACGCTTCAAGAGGAGCTGTTCCGCTGATAATTTCACTGAGCATGACAGCAGAGCACACATCTCCGGATCCAATGGTATTGACGGCCTTAGGAATAGCTGGCACTGTAATGCGCCATAGGTTTTTCTCCCGGTCGCCAAACCAGGCGAAACTGGAGCCTTCTGTAACAGCCAGATGACGGATTTTAAAAATTTCGAAAGCCTTTAAAATGGCTTGTTTCAAATCTTCTACCCCGGTAATCTGGCAGAGTTCCTCCCGGTTGACTTTCAGAATATCCACCGGATATTGAAGAGCCTTTTCCACATGCATAAAGGAATCCAGCAGAACCATTGTCCCGGATTCAACGGCTGTTCTTACAAATTTAGCGTAGCAGTCATCTGGAATTCCAGGAGGATAAGTCCCGCAGATGGCCAGACCGTCTGCATGGGTGAGATCGGAAGAGATTTCTTTAATAAGCCATTCAGCTTCTTCTGCCTTTACGTGGGGAGATGGTTCCACAAGCTCTGTGGAAAGTCCGGTTTTTTCACAAATCTATGTTGTACATGTCCTGGTGCGTGCGGCGATTTCCCGGGTACAATGACAGATTCCTTCCTCATTCAGATAGTTCAACAGTTTTTGTCCGGTCGTTCCACCTGCAAACTGGTATACGCAGGGAACTGCTTTTCCCCAGTTTCTGACAGCTCTTGCCGCATTGATGCCTTTGCCGGATGCCATGGATGCAGCGGAACGGGCACGATTGACAGACCCCTTCTTGAATTCCGGGAAAAACAGGGTTTTCTGCCATGCCGGGTTGAATCCGATAATGCAAATTTTATTCATCAGTATATCCTTGGATGCTGTTTTTTGATTCGGGTGTATGAACGCAATTCCGGAAATATCCTGGAATGAATCCATTTTCTTTTTCTTGTTTATTTCAGTTCAAGTCCCATCCGGTTCAAATCCTGGATCAACTCCTTTTCGTTGAAGGCCTTGCCGGGCCTCCAGCTTCCGTTGAATTCAATGGTGGGGACCACCCATTCGCCTCCATTGACTTCATCCACTTTGCGGACAACATCTTCAGGAGCCTCTTCTATTTCCACATAATGGAACGGGATGTTTCTGGATTTTAGAAAGGCCACTGTTTTCTGACAATGGGGACACCATTTTGCTGCATAGACAGTCATCATGGGCAACTTGTTCTCCTTTCCTGAAAACATCTTTTATAGTATAGATGTTTTTATTTTTTTCCTGTTCACTGATCGTTCTAAGAAATTTTCTGTTTCACCAATTTTCTATTCTTGAATTTGAAGCCGTTCTGTTATTCTGTCGGGAACTGGTAAAATTTCAGAAAAACTTCTGCCAAAGCTTTTCCAAATGCCCGAATTTTATCCGGGGTAAATGTTGCCGCACCGCTGTTGGCAAATGGAATTTCCATGGAAAAAGAAGAATCATTCCAAGGCTGCTCTGCGGCCCAGCGGGACAGGGTTTTCCCTTGAGTGTAGTTTGCATCTGTATTCCAGGAAACTCCGTAGGGAACATTGTCCTGACTGGAGAATGGCACATCCTGTGGAACTGCTTTTTCCAACAGGGCAGAGAAATGGTCTGTCTGTTCCTGCTATTTCTGAGATTTCTGTCCCACAAAATAGATCCGTTCATTGGTTGGTCCGCTGTAAAGCCACGGGCAATGAAGATCCATCACAAGTTCCGGACGGATCTGGTTCAAAAGCTGCATAATGGAACGGATTTCCGGGTAAATGGGGGCATCTCCATAGTCTCTTGCATGATCATGCGGACGTCTGTTTTTCCCCTGGTCTCCGTCGACGACGCCATCTTTATCGACAAAAGGCACGGCGTAAATAACCAGGTGCCTGCGAATGGCTCTTCCAAGTTTAGAATCTTCCAGTGCTGCGTCCAGGATGCCTTCCAGGGCATAAGTCGCCATAGTTTCGCCACAGTGATGACGGGAGGTCAGAAAGATTGTTTTTCGGGGAAGGTCGGTGGTACCGGGTTCTGCAGGAGCTTCAATTTTCAGAAGCTCCACAGGGCGCCCTTTTCGTGTGTAATCCAGAACTTCTGTATGAAGGCATCTGGATTCATTATGGCGGAGAAGAAACTGCTGCAAGTGGACTTCCTGATACTGCATGACGCAGCAGAAAATAGGATTGTTCGGATAAGAGCCATCATACTGATAAGAAAAAGTATCTCCGTCCGATTCCCGTTTAACGCAGTCGACACCCAGCCATTGCCAGGTCATGCCTCCATCATAACTGACTGCAGGTCCTCTGGAACCGATGGCCTATCCGTTATTGAAATGAAATGTGTAAGTATCTTTGGAATCAAAAACAGCTCTGAAACACCAGTAAAACCAGTCGCCTTCGGTATTGCCAAGATTCTTGGACAGGGTAATCTGGTTTTTCTGGATATTGACAATAAAAACACTTCCACCAGGGAAATCGGTCTGAATTTTTATGCTCATAGTTGATGAAACAATCCTTGCCTTGAAATCGGGGTATATAAAGCTCATGCAAATCTACAGCAGGAGCATTCAAAAAACAAGTATTGTTGCGGGGAAAGACGTTTTTTTTATGTTTTTTTTGAAAAATTATTAAAAACCGGTTGTAATATGGAAAAAAATGGAATAAATTGGAATAGATTGGAACAATCAGGATAGTTTGGGGTGTTCTTGTGATTGCTTTCTGCGGATGTGACCAATGTTCCATGGACTCAAACGGACGTATTAAGCTCAGTCCAAGAGTCCTTGAGGATTTTATGCGGACAGGACCGGATCTGGTGCTGCGCTGTCTGCCGGAAGGATCCATTGGAGTTTATCCGGAGTCTGTCTTCCTGGCAATGCGCGGATCTTCTGAAAATACGGTACAGCAGGCTGCAAACAGCATACTGTACCGCAGAACCTTGCGCTCATTCAATGCCATGAGCCAGCCGGAGAAAATCAGTGCTCAGGGGCGTATTACGCTGCCGGGGGCGTTCCGTGATTTTGCGGGACTTATCCCCGGAAAGGAAGTTGTGGTTGTTGGTGTGGATATTGGAGTGGAAATCTGGTCCAGGGAACGCTGGGAAGAAGAACAGGAAAAAATCATGCATCATATGGATGAGCGGGGTGATCTGGAAATGGCCGCCGATTTGAATGCATTGAGGCCTGATTGACAGGATGTCCGAGCTGGATCCTTTGGAAATTGAGCATGTGGAATTTGTTTAAAATAAATCATGAAAGTTCGGGGATGAATCCTGCATGAATTGTGCATGCAGACAGAAATTCCTGTGAACTTGTCCGTTGCAAAAGAATTTTGTGAATGAGTTGAATTTTTAAAAGCTGACAGATCAGAAGGAACAGCTTTCTGATGGAATAAAAATTTAGGCAAAGAAAAATGAATGCATTGAAAACTCGGGGGTTGCTGCGATGAAGGAGATGAAGAAGATGGATGTTCGGCTTCGTTATGCGCTTGTCGCCGCTATTTTTTCCTTGACTCTTTTACTTGTGGGTGCTGGGAAAATGAGCGGATCCATCCAAGCCTACAATGAAGAAATTAAAAATTCCAAAGCTGAATGTCAGGCGGCAGTAGATCGTTTTCGTTCTCTGGTGCCTGCTGAGAATCAGAAGGCATGGGACAAAGTTTCAGAAAAATATCCGGAGTTTTGCCTAAGAGTTTCCACCTCAGTTCCGGTTCAGCGCTGATTTTTTACCCTTGCAGAATTTTTGAAACAGTCTGACAGAGAAAAGAAAAAGAGAGAAGATGGTAAAATATTTTCTCCGATGCAGAAAAGAAGCGTTTTATTGGAAAATCTTCGGCAGAGAAAAAGTCATGGCAGAGGGGAAAATTACAATTGCGTCTGTCTTTGACAGCAGAAAAGGCTGTGTCTGAATGAATAGACAGGCTATCCTGTGTCACAGACTTTTTCGTGAGAGTGCTTGCTTTTCAGCGTGTCTGGTATTTTTTTTGTGTTTTTCTTCCTGCAGATTCTGGACTTATGAAAAAAATGATATTGTGCCCATAGGAAGTTTATGGATTCCAAAAAGCAGATAAGGATAGATGTATCAGACTGGTCTGATTTTTTTTCTGTTTCCGCCGTTTAGATTCAGTCAGTGAGGTATTCTTGTGCTGGATGAAAAAAGATTCCGTTTCCGTACAAAGTGTATCTGGATTGCAGGTATCTTGTGGGCTTTGGCTGCTGCAGCTAGTGTTTTTTATTATACGGTAATGGCCCGGGATTCTCTCGTGGAAGAAAGCAGCAGAATTGCCTGGAGACAAGGTGTACTGCCGCCGGTGCGTGGACGTATTCTATCTCGGGATGGCGTTGTGCTGGCGTGGACTGAAATGTATCATGATTTGTATCTGACAAGTCTTCCTGGTGGTTTGAAGAGACGGGAAAAACTTTTACAGCGCTTAAAAGAAGAAGGTTTTTCTGGAATCGAGATGTCGGATCAGGAGTCTTTGATGAAACATCTTCCTTACTGCCTGAAAAGAGAGGTTGCACCGGATGAATTTCCTGCAATCAGGAAGCTGATGACGGCCTATCCGGAGCTGTCTTTGCAAGTGCGTTTTGAGAGAAAAGTCCTGGATTCCACGGAGATACAATCTTTGATTGGGGCCTGTTCCGTAGACAGTGACGGCATATTTGTAGGAATCAGTGGGATTGAGTCGGAAATGAATTCGGTCCTGGCGGGTGAAAGCGGACTATATCAAGTGATGGTCGATCGATATGGAAACTGGTTGGAAGGCACATTAAAAATTCTTATGCCTGCGGAAGAGGGGCTTGATGTAACATTGGGGAAGAGCCTGTCTGAACTGACTGAACGTGATGAAAAAACGGAATGAGGAGCGGGCCATTGAAGTTGCTGAAGCAGAATCTCTTGAAAAAGAAGTTTTTTTCGTTTCCGGCTGCCGGTGCCGCAGGACTGGTGATTCTTGGTTTGTGGGGATGTCTCCTGATTTATTCATCCAAGGCATTCGGAGGTAGTCCGATGCATTTTGTGGACCGTCAGCTGGTGTGGCTCGTGATGGGAGCGGCTGGATTTATAGCGGCTTCCATGGTGCCTTTTGAAATCTATCAGAGAGTACGGGTTCCTTTTTTTATTTTGTCCGTCATCATGCTGCTGTGCGTTCTTTTGTTCGGTGTGGAGATCGGCGGGATGAAGGGATGGTTCCGCCTGCCTGTTCAGAATGTTTATTTCCAGCCTTCAGAACTGGCAAAGATGGCATTTATCCTCTATCTCTGTGGAATAAAAAACGAGGGAGAGAAGCAATCGGAATTTGCCCGGTTTGCCCATATGGCTCTGGCAAGCTGCATCATGTGCGCACTTCTTCTGCTGGAACCGGATCTGGGGACATGTGTGCTGTTTTTTGGTGTTTTTTTAACGATATACTGGGTTTCCGGCGGATGGATTCGTTACATCCTTCTTTCCGCAGGGCTTTTCCTGGCTGCATTTTTTACTTTTATCTTGGCAAATCCGTATGCCATGGATAGGATCCGCGGTTTTCTGGATCCGGGTTCCTCTGTCTGGCGCAGTTCCTGGCATATCCGGCAGTTTCAGTATACGATGGCACATGGCGGTGTTGCAGGTTCCGAAACGGGAGGCGCCATGTGGGCAAATGCCTACTTGCCGCTGCCGCATTCAGATTCACTTTTTGCCACAATTGTGGAATCATCGGGACTGATTGGAGGAATGATTGTAATTGCGGGATTTGCCTGTCTTCTTCTGGCCTTTGGTGCTATGGCATTAAGACGGCATTTAAGCGACTGTGCGAAGTTGTTCATTTTTTCGACGGGCTGCCTCTATTCTGTTCAGGCGCTTCTGCATATCAGTGTGAACACAGCATTGATTCCGCCTACAGGGCTGACTCTGCCGATTCTCAGTTACGGAGGAAGTTCTCTATTGACGACAATGCTGGCATTCGGTATGGTTTTCAGTGCATCCAGAAGTTCTGATGACGAAGGGGATTTACAGGAAGAAGAGACTGAAAGTTTTTCCGGAGAACACCGCTGAACCTATTCAGATTTGTCTCAAGAAGACTGACGGATGCAGCTTTAAGCTCTTTTCGCATGACTTAAAATATCGGTCGTTTTTTTGTGCTGCAAGAGAAAAACAGCTTGATTTTTACATTGCGTTTGTGCTGTTAGGGCATCTTTCCTTTTTTTTCATTTTTTTTGAAAAATCATTCGACTTTTTGACCATTCGGCGTAATATATCAATGACGATTACACATGAGGGTCAGGATCCTATGGCATATGGAAAGAATTTGTATACATTATTTGAATTCGGGACAGATAAGATCTGCGTTTTGAGCGGTATCTGCGGAAACGGCAGGCCTGAAATTGTTTCCTTTGTACAGAAAAACAGTGGCGGATAGGTGGTTAAAGGTACAATTGTCGACTATAACGCCATTGTAAGTATATTGAAAGATGCTCTTGAGATTTCAGATAAAGCTATTGGGGCTTCTTTTGAGCGGCGAAAAGTTTTCTATCTGCTTTCCGGCGGTGCCATTACTTCCTATCAGGGAGAAGGATCCGTTCTGGTGGACAGCCCTGACCGCAAGGTTACTGCAAAAAATATTAATGACGCTACGGAAGAAGCTCAGAAGACGGCATTGTCTACAGACCTGAGCAATTTTAATTCTTTTGATTCCTACTTCCTTCTGGACCGCAGCAAACGGGTTTCCGATCCGTACGGTGCGATTGCGGAGCGTCTGGATGCCTATTTGCATATTATTGCTACTGAAAAGAAGCAGATTGAGAATTTGAATGCGGTCTTCCGTGAACTCGGTTTTGAAAACGGGGGAATTCCGGTTTTTTCCGGAATCGCGTCAGCCTTCGGAGCTTTGAGCATGGAGGAGCGGGAGAAGGGGGTTTTCCTGGTGGACTTCGGAGCTGGATGCTGTGATTATGTAATGATTCATGATGACGGCGTCCTTCTGAGTGGTGTTCTGCCTGTGGGAATTGCCCATGTGGCCAATGATTTATCTATCGGTCTGAGTCTTCCTTATGATTACTGTATGCGCTTCCTGCGGGAGTCCCGGCTGGAAGAGCTGCGAAAAAAAGGACAGAATTTTATTGAATATGCTGATGTAGGAGGTCATAAACGCCGAATTCCCCTGGACTCATTTGAGAAAATTATGGATATGCGGCTGCGTGAAACCTTTACGATTCTTCGAGAATATCTTGAAAATCAGGATTTACTGCGACTGGTGAATACCGGAGTTGTTCTGTGCGGAGGAGGGGCGTTGATTCCTTCGTCTCCGGAGATTATGCACGATGTGTTCCGCAGTCATGTCCGTATCGGTGAACCGAGCGGAATAACAGGGGCCATGAGTGCTTTTGAATATGCTCCCGCCTGTTACACAGCGATTCAGGGACTTCTGAAGTATGCGGCTGATTATGAAACGGAGAAGCCGGAATCTGCCATGGATGGATTCCGGGATATGATTGCAGGGCTTGGAGAAAAATTCCTGCCCAGATCCAGGAGGGAAAAATGACACAGGATGATCTTCTTGATGTTCTGCCGGAGACCTGTGCTGTACCGCCTAAACCTCAGTCCCATGTGCTGGCTATGGGAATCGGGGGAGAAGGAGTACGGGTGATTGATGCTCTGTCCCGCATGGAATCGGCAGACTGGCTTCAGACTGCAGTTATTGATACGGATTCATCCGGTTTAAAAAACTGCAGGGCCCACTGTAAAATCAATGCATCTTCCGACTGGTCTATTCAGGATGGTTCCGGATGCGGAGGCGATGTGCTTAGAGGAGGACGCGCTATTGCCAGAGAACGGAGCAATATTTCCGCACTTCTCAATGACATATCTCTGCTTGTAGTGACTGGAGGTCTCGGTGGAGGAACAGCAACAGGCGGAATCCGTACAATTGCATCGGTAGCGCGTTCCGCAGGTATTCCAGCCGTGTTTCTTGTGACCACGCCTTTTTCCTTTGAATCCTACAGCCGTCGGAAAAATGCCGATGACTGCATCGATGAACTTCTTCCGGTTACAGATATTCTGCTGACAATGCCCAATGATCTGCTTTTTACCCAGCTGCCTCCGGATACTCCGGTAGAGCAGGCTTTTGCAACCTAGGCAAGGGAAGTTGCTCAAGTGATGGCCGGAATTGCTGATGTCATGCGTTGCAGAAGCGTGATCGGTTCCGATTATGCCACCTTTATGGATGCTCTCAGAGGCAGGCGTTGTTCCTGTGCGGTTGGCGTGGGCTATGCCAGCATTTCGGATGGACTGGACCGGTGTACTCTGGCGGTTGAACGTATGCTGGAATCTCCATTTCTCGGAGGAATGAAACGTCTGAAGAATTCAGATGCCGTGCTTTTTACACTGAGCGGCGGGACGGATCTTCAGATTGCGGAAATGAAGCGTTCCCTGGAAATTGTTTCCGGCATGCTGCCTGTGGAAGCCAATGTGATTCTCGGGGTTAATACCTGCGAGGCTCTCACCGGCAGAATCCAAATGACTGCTGTCTCTGTAAAATACGATCAGAATCCTGCAAAAACGGTTTCTGATTCCTCCAGGAAACGGAAAACCTGGGAAGCTCCTGCTGCTGTCAGCAGAACAGCTCAGCGAAATGGACGCGGAAGCAGAGATTTCTCAGGAACACGGGGAAAGCATGCTGGAAATGATGATTTGTTTGAAGGGACGTTGAAACAGGGGGAACTGGGTCTGATGAGCCTGAGCAGGGGGATTTTCGAAAAGACTCCGCTTACAAAGTATCAAAATGAGGATTTGGATGTCCCCACATTTCAACGGAAAAATATAACGATTGATGCCGGGAATTAATCTTGAGATTTAAGAGTAAGAGACAGAAGAAGAAAATAGAATGAAGCAAAAGTTTTTTTTCTGGATAATTTGCTGTATATGTCTGATAGAAAGTATGATTTTGCTTGCTGGCTGTTCTTCATCCGGGATGCAGGAGGTGCCGGTCATTGATGCGGACCGGGCATGGATGTATACTGAAAAAAATGTGTCCTTTGGACCGAGACCGTCCGGATCGGAGGCATTGAAGAGATCCGGAGAATGGATTGAAGAATGTCTCAGACAGGTTCCTGGAAATTTTGAAGTGGAATGTTCTGTGTTTGAAAAAGCGGCACCTTTGGGGAAGACTCTTTTTAGAAACTATACAGTATCCTGGCCGGGACCGGGAGATGATTTTATCATTCTGGGGGCTCACTATGATACCAAAATGTTTTTTTCAGGGGCGGATTTCCTGGGAGCGAATGACGGCGGGTCCGGTGTGGGGGTGCTTCTGTAGATTCATGAGAAACTGGGGACCTTGAACGAGCTGCCGATTGGAATTAAACTGGTTTTTTTTGACGGGGAGGAATGCACGTTTCAGTATGGAGAACATGACGGGCTCTGGGGAAGTCGTTTTCAGGCAGAAAACTGGGAAAAATCCGGGCTTCTTAAAAACTGCCGGGGAATGATTCTACTGGATATGGTTGGAGATAAAGATCTAGCATTTACTGTTCCCCAGAATGTGGACCCGGAGCTTCGGAAATGGGTTTGGGAGGAGGCCGGCAGACTTAAGTATGAAAAGCATTTGACAGATTTTCATGGGGAAATTCTGGATGACCATGTCCCTTTTCTGGAGAAAGGAATTCCTGCGCTGGTTTTGATTGACTTCCTGTACGGTCCGGGTAATTCTTACTGGCATACGCCGCAGGACCAGCTGGATAAATTGTCCAAAGAAAGTTTAAAATGTGCGGGAGATCTGGCTCTTGCTGTTGTCTGGCGCATTGCCGGACAATGAAGGTCAGGAGGCTCTGCCGCCAAAGGAAGAATTGCTTCAAGATGAACCATATAATCAAATCGTGGATACGCCGAAAAAACGGAACACTGTACAGAAACGGGCACAATCATTTTGTCTTGTTTCCGGATGGAGATTTCGACCGGGTGAAGGCTCTTCTGGCGGATTTTGGGAAAGTTCAGGAGAATTCTCTTCTGATGAAAAGTTCCAGAACTACAACGGCAGGCATTGCCGGAATGGGACAGAATGATGAGCCTATTTTCTGGAAACGGAACAACAACAAAGGTCTTCGTTTTACTTTGCAGTATTTATTTCATCCGGCAAGGGTGTTCAATGCTGCGATGGCTGCAGATTATCTGGAGGAACTGGGAATTGCAACGCCTAAAGTGCTGGCTGTGGGAGAGTGCCGTATTGGCTGTTATCTGAAGTGCGGATATCTTCTGACGCAGTCTTCGAATGATATTCATCAGGCGAGTCAGATTTTTTTGGAAATCTCAGATCCGGAGCCTTTGTTAGAGTCATTTTTCAGCTACTGCGGGAAAACGGTTGCAAAACTTCATGACGGATACATTATTCATGGCGATTTGAAGATCAGCAATTTCTATTATTTCGGACGCTGGACTCCAGATGCAGCTTACGGTATCTGGGATCTGGATTCTGTAAGAAAATTCAGAAGCGAACCGGATCCAAAATTGAAAGTCCGGGAATTGTCCAGGATTATATCCTCCATTCTGATTCAGTCGGATGGAAATCCGTTGCTGCCTCAGTCATTTTTCGATCCGGAACGGCTGACACGCTTGCTGCTTGCAGAATATGCTAAAAATGTAAAAGGAGCATTTGTTCCTGAAGTAGATGAAGTGAAGCAGGCTGCCGAGGAGCGCTGGCTGAGTGAGGAGGGGTTGATGCACTCGGAGAAGTACCGGAATGAGCATTGTTGAAAATTTTTGTGGTTTCCGAATTGAAAAGCATCATGGATGGACGTGGTATGTGTCCGGTCCGGATATTCTGGAAAACTGGTTTGATCATTATCGGGAACTTGAAAAGCATTTTGTAAAGCGCAATCCTGTCCGCTGTGTTTTCCGTACTGTCTCCAGCAGTGGAGCTGAGTATTTTGTCAAGCACGATAGGCCTCATGGTCTTGCTGGCAGGATCAGGGCATGGTTTCAGCCGAAGGGGAAAAGTGAAATGAGGTCTTTTCTTTTACTTCGTTCCAGGAATGTGCCCTGTGCAGAATATGTAGCGTATGGCTGGCATGGGACAGAATCAATGCTGGTGACAAAGGCTCTGAAGGGATATCGTTCGTGCCTGGAATACTGGTACACGGAAGCGGCCGAAAATCCGGATGCTTCCTAGAAATTCCTGATGAAAAATGCTGCACTTATCAAGGTCCTTCGGGAAAAGGGGATTCGTCATCCGGATTTTCATGCGGGCAATATCATGTACTGTCCGGAATCTGCAGAGATGGCTCTTATTGATGTTTACGGAATCAAGGCGGAAGCCTGCGGAAGGAAACTTTCAAAAAAAGATGAAAATCGGCTGCTTCATTTGCTGGTTGAATATTCCGGCAGACTGTCTGAGGAGGATGTTTTCAGATTGTTTGAGGAATGCGGATTGAATCTTTCCGGAAAGGAGATCCTTCTGCGCTGGCAGGAACTTCTTGCTGCGAATGAACGTCACATTTCCCACGAATGGCCGAAGCGCCGGAGACAAATTTTAAGCGGACACAGCAAGTTCTGCCGTCTGGCAAGCCCGGAAGATGTTCAGGTGGAGCTTGGAGGGCATCAGAAACTGATGATCAGGAATACGCCATATTTTACAGTACAGAACCCGGACTTGTCAAAACTCGGCATCGTGAAACTGTCCCATGAGGCGGCCGAAAATCTCTGGCTGGAATCCTTTCGGAAACAGCTTCTTCACAGAGAGGAAGAAACACGTCTTCCGCAGGCATGGCTCCAGAGGGACGATGGCACAGATCTTCTTTATTTTTAAATCGAACGGATCCGACGATTGAAAAAATCGTTATCTCGTGTATATTCGCTCCTGTGTTTTAAGAGATAACAGAAATTTCAGGGAGTTGTTTACCTATGTCGGAATTTGATGATATCAATGCCTGCATCCGCAATTTTACCCCCCGCGCCAAACGGGCTTTGATTTTGGCGCAGAAAGAGGCGGAGCGGTTTAATCATGATTCCATTGGGCCTGAACATTTGCTTCTGGGCATTTTACTCCTGGGTGAAGGTGTGGCTTTTGATTCTCTGCTGGCATTGAAGGTGAATCCGGATGAGATCCGCAGAGAAGTTGAAAATGGTCTGCCTGTTTCAGGCGGCGTCCGCCAGCAGGGCTCGGATACTTTCAATCTGCAGTTGCAGAAAGTGATTCTTCTTTCCCGCCGGGAAGCTCAGGCTATGGGATATAATTTTATTGGAACGGAACATTTGCTTTTGGCTGTACTTCAGGAGGGCTCAGATTTGGCAGCCAGAACGCTGTTTCACCATCAGATTACACCGGAAAAACTGCGCAGGCAAATCCAGATTTCTCTGGATCCGGAATATCTTCCGGATGAAGGGACGGGTTCCGGGGCAAATTCTGCCTCCGGCAGCGAAAATACGGAACGTGCGGAAGGCAGTCTGGAAAGCGGCCAGAACGGGGAATGGCAGGCGTTGAATGCTTTCGGACGTGATTTGACAAGACTTGCCAGTCAGGGAAAACTGGATCCAGTGATTGGACGGACCGGAGAAATTGAACGAGTGATTCAGATTCTTTGTCGCAGAACGAAGAACAATCCAGTTTTGATTGGTGAGGCAGGAGTTGGAAAAACAGCTATTATAGAAGGACTTGCACAGAAAATAGCGTCTGGTGATGTGCCGGATCTTCTGAAAAACAAGAAGATTTTTGCCTTGGACCTGCCATTGATGATCGCCGGAACAAAGTATCGCGGACAGTTTGAAGAAAGAATCAAGGCCGTGATTGATGAAGTCTCAACTTCCGGAAGAGTCATTCTTTTCATCGATGAACTTCATACCATTGTAGGTGCAGGCGATGCTGAAGGGTCGATGGATGCTGCGAATATTATCAAGCCGGCACTTTCACGCGGAGAACTCCAGTGCGTTGGAGCAACCACCTTGAATGAATACAGGAAGAGCATTGAGAAAGATGCTGCATTGGAAAGACGTTTTCAGTCTGTTCTAGTGGATCCTCCGTCTCTGGAGGATGCTGTCAAAATTCTTCAGGGGTTGAAACATGTATATGAAAAACATCACCATGTGCGTTATTCCGATGGGGCGATTGAATAGGCGGTACGTCTTTCGAACCGCTATATCAGTGACCGCTTTCTACCGGACAAAGCCATCGATCTGATGGATGAGGCCGGGGCAAGAGCACGGATCCATCACAAGACTGTGTCTCCAGATTTTGCTGAAATGGAGGAGAAACTTGCTCATGTTCAGGCGGAAAAGGAAAAAGCCCGCTCAGAAGAACTTTTTGAAAAAGCAGCAGGTCTTCTACAAGAAGAACGGCAGTTGCGCAGCCAGTTGGATGCCGCTAGAAAAGCCTATGAAAATGAGGTGGAGAAATCTGCTGTGCGGATTACGGAACGGGAGATTGCACAGGTCCTTTCTGCACTCTGCGGCGTTCCTGTGCGGCAGATGGAGGAAGGGGAGCTGAAGCATTTGATATGTCTGGAGGCAGATCTTGGGAAAGAAGTTATTGGACAAGAGGAAGCGGTATCAGTTGTTGCGAAGGCTCTTCGCCGTTCCGGAGCATCTCTGAAAGATCCGGAGCGTCCCATTGGAAGCTTTATTTTTCTGGGACCGACCGGAGTCGGGAAAACGCTTCTTGCAAAGTCTCTGGCCCGGGAGATGTTCGGTTCTGCGGATTCCTTAATTCAGATTGATATGTCTGAATATATGGAAAAGTTTAATGTAAGTCGTCTGGTAGGATCCCCTCCGGGGTATGTAGGTCATGGAGAAGGCGGAGAATTGACTGAGCGTGTACGGCGTCATCCATACAGCGTTGTGCTGTTCGACGAAATAGAGAAGGCACATCCGGATGTGATGCACATGCTGCTTCAGATTCTGGAGGAGGGACGCCTGACTGATACGCTGGGAAGAAGGGTGGATTTTCGGAATACAGTCATTATCATGACCAGTAATCTGGGAGCAGAACAGCTCTCCAGAGGCGGATCTCTTGGATTTTTTACAGGAGCTCCGGATCGTGAAGCATCCAGAAAAGATCAGCTTCTGCAACAGGTGAAGAGAAATTTCAAGCCGGAATTTATCAACCGGGTAGACGAGCTTGTGGTGTTCAGAAGCCTGGATCGGGATGATCTGCGTAAAATTGTGCAGATTGAGACAGGAAAACTTATCCAGCGGATGCAGGAGCAGAAGCTGACGTTGCATATTGCTCCGGAAGTTGTCGAGTTCCTGCTTGAAAAAAGCTGGCAGCCGGAATATGGAGCACGGCCGGTCCGCAGAACGGTCGAGAGAGAACTGGAAGATGTTCTGGCCCTGAAAATACTGGAAGGGGATTTTAAAAAATCTAAAGAAGTCTTTTGTTTTATGAAGGATGGAAAGGTGGATTTTTCCACAGAACTACCCTTTACTTTAAGTTCAGAAGAGTGTTTGGAAGAGAAAATACTTCCCTCAGAGGATTCTGGACTGCAGAAAAAGACTGGAATGAGTCGGAAAGCAAAAAGAAAATCTCTTTCATCCGGAACAGTTAAAAAGTCTTCAGAGTAAAAGCAACAGAGATCGTTTTGCGGAAGCTAGAAAATCGGTGAAGCTCATGTCAGAAGAAATGTTTGAAATAATTGATGACCTCACAGGAAAAGTCATTGGAATGGCGCCCCGTTCCAAGTGTCATGGAGATCCCCGGTTGGTTCACCGTGCTGCTCATGTGGTGGTTCTGCATCCGGATGGAGCCGGTATTTTTCTTCAGAAACGTAGTATGAAGAAGGATATCCAGCCGGGTAAATGGGATACGGCAGTAGGCGGACACCTGATGCCTGGAGAGAATTTTGAACAGGCTGCCCGCCGTGAACTGGGAGAGGAACTGGGCATCCATACGGATGAGAGACTCAGCAAGATTCTGGAATACAAAGTCCGCAATGAGAAGGAATCGGAAAATGTGGAAGTGTTCTGTCTTGTCAGCGGAGGCCCGTTTCATATTCAAAAATCGGAGCTGGACAGTGTGGAATATTTTTCCTTTGAAGATTTAAAGAAGTGTTTGAATGAAGGACGGACTCAGGATTTTACGCCGGTTCTCTGCCGAGAGCTTGAGATGCTTTTTTCAAAGGGTTTTTCAATTGAGAATCTATTGAAAAAATAAGAGATTTTCTGTGGAGACAGCAATAGAGTTTGTTCTGCTGTCTGCTGGCGCAAATGAACGGGAAGGTGGACTGTAACTGCATATCCCGGGAAAAGGGCATGATGACAAACAATACAGGAAACAGCATAAAAAAAAGCTGTCTGGAGTCTGAAGCTCCATGGAAAACGCTGCTGCGGCGTTTCCTGGCACGAAAGACAGCCGTTTAGGGGAGTGCTTTTGTGCTGCTGCTGTTTCTGTTTTCTGTCTTTGCCCCTTAGATCTGCAATGGGGAGCCGTGGCTGGCATATTGTCAGGGGCATTGGCGGAGTCCGGCGCTGAGGAGTCTTTTTGCTCCTGATGCCCAGGAAGTTTTTGTAGAAAAATTTTTCAATTATCTTTTTCTCCTGATCCCCAGTGAATGTCTGCTGTGGTGCATCTGCCGGAAGATAAAAAAAGTGTCTGTCAGAAGAGGGGTTTTCGTTTTTGCCGCTGTATTCCTGCTGATTCCGTTTTTTATGGTTTCGCCCAGGATGGAACACCATGACTGGAAAAAGCTTGCGGCTCAGGAGACTCCGGGGGAATTTTTTCTTTTTGCTCCGGTTGCTTTCGGTCCCACACAGACGTCTTCTGAAATTTATGGAAAACCTTCCCGCCAGCATTGGTTCGGCACAGACCAGGTGGGGCGTGATGTTTTTGCCAGAATGCTTTACGGTGGCAGAATTTCTTTGGCGGTTGGTTTTTTTGCAACGTTGATTTCCATGGGACTTGGGACGGCAATCGGACTTTTTTCCGGATATAAGGGGGGAAAGATTGATTTGCTGGTGCAGCGTATGGTGGAAATTGTCATTTGTTTTCCGACTTTTCTTTTACTGCTGATCCTGATGTCAATTCTGCTGGACTTCGGATCCAGACAATCGATCTTGCTGGTTATTCTGGTTCTGGGGTTTACAGGATGGCCCGGACTTTGCCGTCTGGTTCGTGGAGAGGTTCTGAAACAGCGTCAGATGGCTTATATTACAAGTTGTGAAAGTCTCGGTGTGCCGGTCCGGTGGATTTTATTAAAGCACTTGCTTCCGAATGTGTCCGGCCCGATTTTTGTTTCCTTCACCTTTGATGTGGCAGGAGCCATCCTGGCGGAAAATTCTCTGAGTTTTCTGGGATTCGGGGTGCAGGACCCCGCGTCCAGCTGGGGGGAACTGCTGAAGCAGGCGTTTGCGGATCCGCTTCTGTACTGGAATCTGATGCTCTGGCCGGGACTGGCTATTTTCCTGACTGTATGTGCCTTCAACTTTATTGCGGACGGCCTTCGCAAGTGCATTGATTTAAAATCATCATGAAAGGATTGAATAAGATGTCTTCATCATCTGTTATTCGTTATAAAATGGAAGACGACTGTGGTGATCTGGTTCCCAGGAAAGCTCATGAGGATGATGCCGCATATGATTTGCGTTCCAGAATCGATGTTGTAGCGGAGCCTATGCGTGTAACTCTGGTTCCAACCGGGCTCCATCTGGAGTTGCCTGTCGGGTTTGAGGCACAGATTCGGCCTCGGAGCGGGATGGCTTTGAAATATGCTTTAACACTGCTGAATACTCCGGGGACTATTGATGCAGGCTACCGGGGGGAAATTTGTTGTATTCTTTTCAATGCTGGAGAGAAGCCCTATGAAATCAAACGGGGTGACAGGATTGCACAAATGGTGATTGCCCGTTTGCCGGAAGTGGAACTGCTTGAAGCTTCAGAACTATCCGAAACCTAGAGAGCTTCCGGTGGATTCGGTTCTACTGGAAAATCCTGATGAAGAAGATGAATCAGGAGGACTGTCCGGGATTATTTTCTCTCCTGAGACAGTCTTTTTTATTTTTTTACTTCTTTGGCTGACTGCAGGTATGATGTATCGGACGATTCCTTTTTATGAGACTTTTACGGGACAAAAAATCTTTTTCCCCCCGGTCTAGAGAGATATTCCTCAGGATATCTTCCATTATTTTCTTCTGTTATCATGCAAGGGAAAAGTCGCTTTTTCATGTCTTTTCATGCATTTTAAATGATGCCTGTGGAAATAATTTAACCCCGTTGCTTCTGAAATATTTCCGGCAGACTTATTTGTCGGGGGAATAAGCGGAGTTTTTGGAGTAAAATATTTTAATATTTTCGACAGGTAAGTGTAGAGCAAGGAGAATGAAAAAACACAGGGAAAAAAGATTCATTCTCCCACTTGATCTGGAATTTCTGAATAAATGACAAGACCTTTGGCATAACTGCATCCGGGGGCAAGGGCGGCCCGGTGGGGGATATTCGCCTTCAGGTAAACAGTATCCCCCGGACTCATGCGGTGCGGATGCTTGTCATCATAAATGCAATAATCCAGAATGCCTTCCAGAACAACGAAGAATTCCTCGGCCTCATGCATCATGAGTTCCCTTGGAGAGGCCGGGGTGTATTCAAGAATAAAGGGATCCATTTTCCTGCCGAGCTGACGGTAAGCCAGGGCCAGATAGCGGATGCCGTATTCTGCGCTGTTGTCTCTCTGGAGTTCTTCTCCTTCATCCAGACGGCTGAACGTGAACGGTTCTGCGCTGCTATTGTTGCGGAAGAGATCGCCGACATCAATTCCAAGAGCATCGGCGATCTTAAGGAGGGCTTTCAGGGATGGTGTGATCCGGAAATTCTCAACCTGAGAGATGAATCCTTTGCTGAAACCGCTTCTCCGGGCAAGTTGTTCGACGGTCATTTTCTGTGCCTGGCGCACCTTGCGTATCGTTTGAGAGAGTTCCAGCAGATTCATGGTGTCAGTGTCCTGTTACAGCGTTGCGGAGTTTTGCCGCGCAATTGCTGGTGATGGAATCAACCCCCATATCTATGTAGCGGCGTGCGACATCTTCCAGATCCACGGTCCAGATGGCAACATGGAATCCGGCGTTCTTCAGGGCTTTAATATAAGCTGCATTGAAGGCTTTTTCCAATGCGTGGGCATCAATTCCATCGGCTTTTGCCGTCTGGAGAAACCGGATGGTTTCTTCGGCAGAAGGAGAAAAAGATCCGTCTGCTTCATTTTCCTTGAAAGATGTGAGCCAGAGTGTTTTGATGTCGGGCATATACTTCTTGCTTGCAGCCACAATTTCCCTGTGGAAGGAAATCATGACAATCTGATCGTGCGGAATATGCAGGGCATCAATTTCTTTCTGCATAGCCGAGAGAACCTTTTCATCGTTTTCCTTGACTTCAACGTAGAATTTTTTGCCGGGTTTGAGAATCTCGAGAACAGAACGGAAGGTGGGGATTTTTTCCCCTTTGTAATCGGCTTTCCCATTGCAGACATCTACGGTCTGTGTTTCAGCAAAGGTGCTTTCTTCAATATGGATATTTTTGTCTCCGACTCGTCCTGTTTCGCTGTCATGAATGCAGACAAGAATGTTGTCGGAAGTCAGATGAATATCGGTTTCAATTCCTTCTGTATCCCGTTCCATGGCCAGTTTGAAGGCGCTCAGGGTATTTTCCGGAGCGTCAGCGGATTCTCCGCGGTGCGAAATCCATTCAACTCGTTTCATTTTTTACCTCTTGATTGTGCTTGAAAAAATGACATTGACATTGCTGTCTTGAAAATTTTCAATGAAAATATCGCCCATTTTCACCGGAATGTCAACCCGCATTCGGTAAAGAGTATTTAAAAGAGGGGCGATTAGATTCTTCGGGAGTTCTCTGTCTGTTCTGACGGGCGCATACGGCTGTTCTTTGGAGTTGCAGGCTACAACTGCGGTAACAATTCTCCGGGGATCGCACAACTCCTGGCGGGCATATGCGGCGCCACGGGGACATTGGTTGCCGGTAATCTTCAGATTTTCAAAGTTGCCGTTCCATTCAGCGGAAAGGCGACATCCGAACGGACAGCGGATACAGATTAATTCCTGCTTCATTTTCTTTCATTCTCCTTTTTTCAGACGGAATATGAGTTCACCTTTTTCCTGGAGAAGTTTTCCGTCCAGTTCCACAAGGATCATTTCAGAGGGACGAACTGTGCTGTAATGTTTTTTCCAGATGACTTTACCGTTAAGTTCCGCCTCAAGTTCAGCCTGATTGCTTACAATCAGGGAACGGAAAGCAAATCGTGTTTTGCGTCCACTCTGATAGGTGTTGGGAATGACATATTTCAGATTGGATTCAACCTTGACAGGATTCTTTTCCCCGCAGTCTTCGCCGTCCAGTCTGCGGACAGCCATTTTTGCCGCATTTTCCGCTTCTTCCGAAACAAAATCTGCCAGATCGTGCACATGCAGTACATTGCCTCCGGCGAAAATGCCCGGTACCGTTGTCTCGTAATTGGAGTCCACCAGAGGCCCTCCTGTAGACGGATTCAGTTTCACTCCGGCACTCCTGGACAATTCATTTTCAGGAATCAGCCCGACAGAAAAAAGTACGGTATCGCATTCAACTTGAAATTTCTGTTCCATCTGAGGAATTCCGCCGGAGAACGGCGCAATTTCCACTCCTTCAACGCGTTCCCGTCCCAGAATGTTGACAACCGAGTGCTCCAGATAAAGCGGGATTCCGAAATCATCCAGACACTGAACAATATTACGGACCAGTCCTGCCGGATAAGGCATAATTTCCACGACCGCTTTTACTTCAATCCCTGTCCAGCTCAGGCGGCGGGCCATGATAAGTCCGATATCTCCTGATCCTACAATAACGGCTTTTTTCCCAGGCAGAATCCCCTCTGTATTCAGCAGTTTCTGGGCAGCGCCCGCCGTGAATACTCCAGCCGGCCTGCTGCCTGGGACCGCGATATTGCCTCGGCTGCGTTCCCCGCATCCCATGGCAAGGATTACGGCACGTGCATGAATTTTCCGGACTCCTTCTCTGGAAGAAAGAGCAATAAGTGTAAATGTGCCGTCTGCCTCTTTTACAAGACTGGTGACAGAAGTTCCGGAACGGATCTTTGCGCCGGCTTTCAGGGCTTTTTCTGTAAAACGTTCTGCGTATTCGGGGCCTGTCAGTTCCTCCTTGAAGTAGCGCAGGCCAAAGCCGTTGTGAATGCACTGCCTCAGAATTCCTCCGGGATGGTCTTCCCGGTCGATGACAAGGGTGGTTTTTCCTGCTGACGATGTTTCAGCCGCGGCGGCAAGTCCTGCGGCTCCTGCTCCGATGACGGCAATATCAAAGGACTCTTCCTGAATCATGGGATGCCTCGCGATTTTGATTGATTTGAACTTCCAGATCCCCGAGACGTCCTGCGGCAAGACGGCTGCCGCCGCCTTTCTTGGTAAGTTCCTCCATGGGGATGCCTGTTTCTCTGCTGATGATTTTCATGATTCTGGCGGTGCAGAAGCCTCCCTGACAGCGGCCCATTCCTGCACGGGTATAAAATTTTACGCCGTCAAGAGTTGTATGGCCTTTGCGCACAGCTTCGACAATTTCTGCTTCAGAAATTTTTTCGCAGCGACATACAATGTGGGTCCATGCCGGATCTTCCTGATGCAGTCGGTCCATTTCCTCCAGAGATTCATGGCGAATTTCATGTTTCGGTGCAAGCTCCGTAACAATATGGATCTTTTCCAGCAGAGGAAGTCCTGCACTTTTCAGTAGATCTTTAATGTATTCGCCAATGGCGGGCGACGCAGTCAGTCCGGGGGATTGGATGCCTGCCGCCTGTATAAAGTTCGGAGCCTTTTCCGAGAGAGCAATGTAAAAATCCTCATGATCCATGACGGGACGGAGTCCGGCAAAGGAAGTAATCAGGTCGCGCGGAGAAATCCCGTTGACCATATTGCGGACCAGAGAAAGAATTTTTTTCATATGGTCTGCATCCGTTGAAGTGTCCCATTTGCTGTCAACCGGATCCGCAGTAGGCCCGATCATGGTTGTCCCTTCAGCCGTCGGAATGACCAGAACACCTTTGGAGTGCGCTGTGGGAACCGGAAATATAACGCGTTCAGGACGGGCTGAACTGTTCCGGTCCAGCAGATATTCCTCTCCTTTGCGGGGATGAATCGTAAATTCCTCCGCCCCGAAAATTCGGGAAACGCGGTCTGCAAAAAGCCCTGCGGCATTGACAACATATTTTGCCCGGACTGTTTCTCCGTTTGCGGATTGAATAACCCAGGCATTGTCTTCACGCTCCGCTTGAACAACTTCAAAATTGCATTTCAAATCGGTGTCATTGCGTTTGGCGGCTTCCACAAGACTGAATACGTAACGGTAAGGTTCAATGGTGCCGCCACCTGGCGCAAAGAATCCGCCGATGACTTCGGGATTCAATTTGGGTTCCAGCTGGAGAAGACGGTCTCGTCCGCACATTTCAAGATCCCGGACTCCGTTTGCGAGGCCCTGTTCATAAAGTTTATGAACGGTGCTCATTTCCTCCGGAGAAAATGCGATTACAAGAATTCCTGTCCGTTTGAATGGAAAGCCCAGTTCATGCTGGAGTCGTTCAAACATCAGATTCCCCCGGATTTCCAGTTTTGCTTTCAGGGTGGATACAGGATGGTGGAAGCCTCCATGAATAATGCCGGAGTTTGCTTTGGATACTCCGAAACTGACATCAGCACAGCGTTCAAGCAGAACATTTTTCAGCTGATAGTGCGACAGCTGCCATGCTGTTGCGGCACCTGTTACTCCGGCTCCGATAACTGCAACATCGTAAATCATTCAGGTCTCCTCATTTCAAAGGATTTCCATACAGATTGAAGTTCCCCCAGATCATGGACTTTGTAATCGGGTTCAATTCCTTCCGGTACAGTCAGATCTGCACCTGGAGAAAGAATCTGGCAGCTTGCAGCGCCTGCATTGACTCCAAGAGCAATATCTGTTGAAAGTCTGTCTCCGATCATGAGACACTGGTGAATACCGACTCCAAATTTTTGAGCAGCATATTTCAGCATTCCGGGATCCGGCTTTCCAAGAACTTTGATTTTCTTGTTGGTGGAAACTTCCAGCGCCTTTGTAATGGCTCCGCAGTCCACAAGCCATGTCTTCTGATCTGTTGGGCAGAACACATCCGGATGTGTGGCAAAACCGGGAATCCCCTGATGCAGAAAGTAAGCGGCTCTGCAAAGTTTTTCATAAGTCAGGTTTCTGTCGAATGCTATGACCACAGCCTGAGGATTTTCTCTGTCAATTTCAAAGCCGGCTTGTTGAAACTCCTTTTCGATGGATTTCATGGCGAGCAGAGTTACACGCTTGATTTCCGGGTGCTTTTCTTTTAGATAGTCGATGGTATACTCTGTGGATGTATAAAAATGCTTTTCTCCAGCTTTAATTCCCATCTTCGCAAGTTTTTCAACATATTCCGGAATACTGAGGGACGAATTGTTGGAAAGGAATGCGAATCCGATCTTTCTTTCTTTTAGAAAATTCAGAAAGGGGATTGTTGTCGGGAAGAGCGTATTTCCATGGTAAATTGTTCCATCCATGTCCAGAAAGACCTGACGGATCTGAAGCAGTTTTTCCATGACGATTCTCCTTTGTTTATCTTTTTGTTTAGTAAATATAATATCAACTAAACAAAAATCAAGGGACTGCTTTCATCAAGTAGGACCCGTTGATTTTTGAGAGCCTATTTTCGATTTTTCAATGATTCTATATAAAATTCAGCCGTTTGAAAGAGCGATCATTTTTCTTGTTGCACTCTGTGAAGGGTTTGGAAAGGATCCTAGAAAAACTTTTTGGATAGATTTAATCACAAGACGAACCGTAAAAAGGAGGAGCTTTTCAGCACCTTTGAGAAATAAGGCAGAATGAATAGCAGGAATGGAAATTATTTTTTTTAGAGTATCTGCTGTTTTCTGCATATATTTAATTCATTTTAAAGAAATTATAATTGATAATATGGAAGTCAAATCAGTCAAAAAAATGTCCGGTCCCGTTATTTTCCAGGACAGGGAAACTTTCCTGTTTCTGTAGCGGAAGCATATTTAGAAAGAAGGGACAAGAGTTGATGTAATTCATTTAT
>CASERY010000087.1 GCA_949290385.1 uncultured bacterium
AAATATTTATAAAAAATATAGTATAATTATTTTATAACTTATTTGTTATAAAAATAATAAATATATTATAATGTAAATTAAGGAATAAAGATAATTATAAAGTTTGAAAAATTTCAAGAATGGTATATATTGTTTCAGATCTAGATGAATTCGCTGAATTTTTCCCTGAAAAATTAATTTGTCATTTCCATTTGACAGGAAAAGATGAGGTATCTTATGAAAAAAATTGTAATCATGGATGGGATCCGGGAAAGTAAAGATACTATTCGTCTTACGAGCGTGCGGCTGCTCAGCTATGACGGCACAACGATTCCCAGCAGAACAGTGGAGTCCCATGAATCCGATCACTACGAATGTGCAGATTTCGAAGAGGATTCGCAGACAAAAGGCAAAGATTCTCTTCCGGACAAGCCTGTATGATTTCTGATATGCTATTTATGTCGTTACTGGTCAGTCTGTATTCTCGGCATGAAAATCCGGAAAAATACAGAAAATCCGTTTTCTTCTGATAATGAAGGAAACGGATTTTTTTATATATATGCCATGAAATAATCTCCCGTTCCATGTTCAGGAAGTAGCGTTTTAATGTCGGGAAACAACAGGCACAGTTAAACGTAAAAGCGTATTTTCTCAGCCTTTATGATGGCCGGGGATAACAGCTGATAACGGCAAGAATAACTAATGGCTCATTGCCGCTGCAGGCTATAGAATGACCTTCTCCACTGCGTGTAATCATGCTGTCCCCGGTTTTTAAATTCTTTTTGACGCCGTTGTCATCAGCGGAAGCGTTTCCCTGCAGAATGAAAAAGATTTCTTCTTCATTTTCATGGATATGGTATCCAATGGAGCAGCCAGGATTCAAGATAATTTTTGAATAAAGTCTGTTCAGGGAATGCATGTCTTCTTCGGGCTTCCAGATATGTTCGAAGCGAACGTCTCCGTTACCTCCGCGCATAGCATGACGGAGTTCCTGCTGGTATTCAGAGGATGATTGAATCATATTTGCAGATATTCCTTTCTATTTATTTTGTTTTATCAGACGAACCGAATCTAGGTCAATTTCTTCCATTGACTCCTGAACCATAAAGGTGTTTCGCTGAAAATTCAACAGTTCTTTCAACAAAAAGCTGTACAGTAGCGATTTCTCTGGATTGAACTGTTTTTATAAGCCAGGGGACGAATGCTGTAGGTACATGCATAAAAAAACTGCGGACCCGGAATTTCAGAAATGAGGACGGGATCCGCAGATGATTTTTTTATAAGCGGGAGATACCGAATCCAGATTAAGATTTCAGTCTCCTGGAATTTTACTGGACTTTGACTCCGAACATATCTTGTGCCAGTTTGCGCAGTTCCTGAACACGGTCTGTTTTTTCCCACGGGAAAATATTTCTGCCGAAATGTCCATTGGAAGCAGTTTGACGGTAACTCCATGTATCCGGATGGCGCAGGTTCAGCGTTTTCAGAATCCCTGCCGGTGTCATGTCAAAGGCTTTAAAAACGATTTCTGAAAGCTGACTGTCTTCCAGAACTCCTGTGCCATAGGTATCCACATTAATGGAAAGGGGTTTGGCAATGCCGATGGCATAAGCAACCTGAATTTCACATTTTTCGGCAAGGCCTGCAACTACAATATTTTTGGCTATATAACGGCACATATAAGCTGCGGAACGGTCGACTTTGGTAGGATCCTTGCCTGAAAAAGCGCCTCCTCCGTGAGAGCCCACACCCCCGTAAGTATCCACAATGATTTTGCGTCCGGTCAATCCGGTATCGCCAGCGGGACCGCCGATGACAAAGCGTCCGGTGGGATTGATGTGATAGACGATACCGTCATGCAGGAATTTTGCCGGAATTACCTTTTTTACAACATCTTTCACCAGATTTTCCAGATCTTCTTTGCGCATGCTGTCGATATGCTGATGGGAGACCACAATGGTTTCCACGCGGACCGGTTTTCCATTGCGGTAAGACATGGAAACCTGACTCTTGGCATCCGGTCTTAAATAAAAATATTTTTCAGGCTCCTGTTTTCTTCTGCGGGCGAGTTCCTCCACAATCTTATGGGCATAAAGAATTGTGGCAGGCATCATTTCTTCTGTTTCATTGCTGGCATAGCCAAACATCATACCCTGATCGCCGGCTCCCTGGTCTTTGTAAAGTCCTTCACCCTCGGTAACGCCCTGGGAGATATCCGGAGACTGGGCATGGATACATACAAAAACTTTGCAGTCGTCTGCACAGAATCCGATGTCGTGACTGTTATATCCGATATCGCGCACCACACTGCGGGCGATTGCTTCAAAATTGACCTGTGCCTTGGTTGTGATTTCTCCGGAAATGACAATCAGATCGGTAGTACAGAGTGTTTCACAGGCTACACGGCTGTAGGGATCCTGTTTCAGACAGGCGTCGAGAATGGCGTCTGAAATCTGATCCGAAACTTTATCAGGATGACCTTCGGACACTGACTCTGAGGTGAAAATGTGGTCAGTACGAATCTTGCTCATGATGGAATCCTATCTTAAAATAATACTTGAAATTCAAAAGATGACGAAACCGCGTCCGTATTTCAGATGGACGCCATGGATAATCTGTCCGTAATATACCTTGATTTCCCCGGATGTCAATTTCAGAACAGCAGGAACTGCAGGATCCATGGACATTTTATCGGAGATGAGGGAATTCACATGAGAATCCATTTTTCTTTTTAAGCTTCGGTGGGGGGAAAGTAAAATACCTCTTTCGGGGGCGGCTTTCCATTGAAAGATTCTGATTTTCTATACTGGTTCAACTTGAAATTTTAACAGGAGGAAGCCATTTTATCTTGTCACAGATTATTTTCCCGGAAAGTTTCCT
>CASERY010000088.1 GCA_949290385.1 uncultured bacterium
AAAAGTGTCCGCAACGGCGAACGTCCGGCTATGGAAGAATAAAAAAACGGAGCTTCCGCCGGGTTAAAGCGGATTGTATCACCGGAAACGTCCGACGAAAGAAGAGTATGAGAAACCCCGGGATATAAATGATTTTTGCGAAAGCCTGCCGGTAAAATAGAGAAGAGCCAGAGGAAAAAATACAGCAGATTTTCCAGCATTCCCGACAAACAAATAAATGGCACAAGCACAAATGTCGGCTGCATTCGGTCTTTCTGTATTCGCCAAAGCCGGCACTCTACCCTCAGAAATTTTCGCAGAAAAAATTTTCTGAAAATAGAACTGGATGCCCATGTTTTGACTTGAAAAAGTTTTTTTTGATGGTAGGTTTTTACTATGAACTCAAAATAAGTCAAATTTTTTTGAAAGGCCTGTAAAAAAATGATGCCTGAATTTGCCAAATACCTCCAGCAGGATTCTATTCTCATTCTGGAAGGAGACACCAAAAAAAGCGCGATTGAAGAAATTATTTCCCATGCGGCAACACGCTGCACCATGGATGAAGACCAAATCCGCGACGCCGTATGGAAACGTGAAAGAATGATGACTACCAGTGTAGGAAAAGGTCTTGCACTGCCGCATATTCGTGTGAATGGATTCCCCTCCCCCCTCGTGATTGTCGGACTTTGCAAAAATCCGATTGAAGACTACAAGAGCTTGGATAACCAGCCGATTAATGTCATCGTATTCCTTGCGGCAGATGAAAGAAATCAGGAAGCCTATCTGACCCTTCTGGGGAGTATTTCCTCCAAGCTCAAAGATGACAATGTTATGAAGCAGATTCTTGAATGCCACGGGGATCGCAGCAAAGTTTATGAAATTTTGACAAAGGAATAATTTTCCCGTTCAAAAAATTCTGCTACCGACATTTTCAAGTGCCAGAGAGGACCCGGATTCCGTCTTTTCTATGGATAACTGGACGATAAATAAGTTCAATATTCAGAAATAAGAAAAGAATCTTATTCAGTTCTTCTGCAAAGTTAAAAACGGAAAGGAAAGATTTTTTCTTTCCGTTTTTTCTTTTTCTTTCCCATAAAACTTACATAAGTTACTGCGTTTCACTATCATTATTCTATCATTCACCATTTCTGAAAACTGTCCACTTATATACTTTTCTAACTTTCCCTATAATTTTTGTCTTTTCGTGAAAGCAAAAAATCGACTGCTGGAGCTAAAAACCTTTCTTCTCTTTAATAC
Organism: uncultured bacterium; assembly: GCA_949290385.1. Lineage (GTDB taxonomy): Bacteria > Verrucomicrobiota > Lentisphaeria > Victivallales > UBA1829 > CASERY01. Next base: position 1,237 of record CASERY010000088.1, read on the forward strand.
GGTATTCAATGCAAGCGGCTAAAGAAGCACGGACTACTTGTTTTCAAAACGCATTAAAGCATAAGGAAATGCAGCAGCTGCACTCCGCCCTGAATAAATTTCATTTTGGAACCGCTCCGGTCCTTCCACATGGAAACAGGAACCTCCCATACATGATTCAGCACAAAATCCCGTCCGTCAGAACGGCTTAGCCGCATCAGCAGCTCTGCATCAAAAAGCCAGGATGTTTTAAAAGGCGTCCGAAAAACCTTTTCCACCAATTCTCTGCAGAAAAGCTTTGCTCCGCACTGTGTATCGTAAACAGGAAGATTCAGTTTCAAACTGATAAGCGTCGCTGCCAGGCGCCCTGTATAGTGACGCATCATGCTTCGCTCAACAGCACATCCCAAACGTTTATTGCGATTTCCCATCAGCAGCAACAGTTCCGGATGCGTCCGAAGGATCTCCCGAAAGGAAACTATATCCTCTAAAGGAGTGGATAAATCTGCATCCCAGTATCCGATTCTGCAGAAATCCGGATTCTGCAATGCCATCAGAACACCTTGGCGAACGGCCTCCGCTTTGCCCGAATTCTTTTTCAGACGGAACATACTGCATTTCTCCGGGAACAGTTCCTTCCATGAAGAAAGAATTTTTTCTGTCTCATCTGTACTGCCATCATCCACGAATAGAAAAACAATCCCTTGAGAGGCTTCCTGCTTAAAAAACTGTTTATACGGATCCAATACAAGGCGGTCTGCCTCATTGTAACAGGGAACAACAATGCAGGTGTCTGCCCGGAGCTGTGAAATGGACTCCTTCTGAAAAGACTGCCACTGTTGATTCAAACTTTTTTCCGGTGCAGCAGCAGAGGAATTGAACGGAATGGAAGACTTTTCCATTGGATTGTCACTTTTCCCGTTTTTTTTCATACAGCATCATGCTTCTTTCAAAATACAGATAGATCACACACACAGCAAGGTCAGAACAAAGTCAAGCGGTCAGCCACAGCTAGAAAAGTCACCAGCAGAGTCAGCTCTGCAGTTTCACATACAGCCCCCAGCACATCCCCTGTAATTCCTCCGATTTTTGCATTGGCTTTGCGCTGCCAGTAGACAACAGGAGCAAAACATCCGATCAATGTCATCAAGAAACTGAAAACACCATAGCGGCAGACCTCTTTCCAGAGTTCAGGCTGAGCCTGCAAAATTCTGGAAACGGTTTCAACACCCGTGGCAAACGCATTCCATCCGTTCAGGACAGGAATAAACTGGCGGAATGTTCCGAGAATTCCAAATAAAATAAAAACGGCAGCAGCTAAAATCAATCCAAGAATCCAGCATGCTCCTGCAGGGATATTTCCTACCACATATTTTGCTGTCCCATTTTTTCTAGGATAAACACTTTTCACTGCGCAGCAGATCATGCTGTATCTGGCCAGGGCCGGAGTAAAGACTAAAATCAGTATCAGAATCAGATAATCTCCGAAAAGCGCCAGACGCATGAAAAGGAGATAAACAGCAAGTGTTTTTGCAGCAATCAGCAAAGCTGTTCCTCCGGCGGCAGCCGCCCCGATATGAGAATCCTTCATCACTGCGAGACGTTTCTCAGCATCTGCCGCCATACAGCAAAAGGCATCACAGCAGTCGCAAAATCCATCCAGATGCAGAAAACGTGTGAGCCACTCAAGCATCCCCACATAAAATACAGCAAAAAACAAAATCAACCCCTGAAACTCTCCCGCCAGTTTCATCACAAGCACCGGAATTACAGCTCCCAGGAATCCAAGAATCATTCCAACCAACGGGTAACAGTAAAAACTCCTGCGCCACACCCCCTGGTCTGGAATAACCATCGGACAGCGAATACGGCTCAGAAACGATAAGGCAAAGAAAAACGCCGCGCCTGGAGGATTCTTTCTGTGCACTTCCGGATTCGGATTACAAGTGTTCTCATTGCATAATATATCAGCTCTTCCACTTTCTGCGGAACAGGGTTCTTCTGTGTGATTCTCTTCACTCATTTTTTATCCTTTCTTAGAATTCCGGAAAAAGATTTATATCTGTCTGCAATCGTCCGCCGGGAATTGCTCTCAGCATTCTGCCCCATGCCCTACATTATTCCCTGCAAGATCCCCCAAACCTTCAGTCTGCAAAAAGATTCCTGCATAGTCCCAATCCGCATAATCCTGTTGCATATAAACAGCATGCCGAATTGATTCCTTTCCTGCCCAGACAACAGCAATTAATCAGTCCACCTTCACAAGCAGAAGTCCTGTATTCCTCTCCAGACCTTCTCCGGAAAAAAGAATTCCGGCAAAGGCCTCTCGGGAAAAATATCCTCTGAAGACGGGGACAAATTCAAAAACCTTTTTAAATTGATACCATTTTCTGCCGATTTCAAGTTTCAATCGAATTTTTCAAGAACGCCTTCCGGAATAAATTCGTAAATTCAGCAGATTTCATTTTCATCCATAAATACACTCCCGTCCATTTTTCAGGCTGGAATTTTCCGTTCGCACATGGCCCGGGCTCAGCACGAACAAATCATGATATGCAATCTACAGAATCCCTGAAAAGAAAAAAGAAAACAGCCGCCTCTTTCTGCATTTCAGAAAAAAGCAGCTGCCTTCTACGGACTTCAATAACTATTCTTACAAGTTATTCTTCAGGATTGAAGTCTGATTTGGATACTCCGCAAAGCGGGCATGTCCAGTCATCCGGAATATCTTCCCAGGCTGTTCCAGGTTTAATCCCATGTTCGGGATCTCCCTTTTCAGGATCATACACATATCCACAAACGCTGCATACATATTTCTGCATCTTGGCGTTCCTTTCCAGTTATTTTTTTATGTTTCCCGGAGGCTCAGTTCTCGATTGAACCAAGGTCGTCCGAATGATCTTTTTGTCTTCAACAATCAAACAATATGGTTCTGCCACAAGCCATGGATGTTACAGTATTCACGGAGAACCATACCAGGTTTCAGATCCACAAAAAATTCTGCGGACGGAGCTTCTCCCGGTTTCAAATACTTGCGGTTCAGATAGTCCCCGTTAATAACATCAATCCACTGCACATAGTGTTCCGGCAGCATTGGATGCGGCACAGATCCCACCAGTACACGGCAACCGTGTTCCTCGGCTTCTCCCGGAATCGGAACATGTTTCTCTGTTGTATGATCCGCCGTTTTTGCTTCAGCCAGCGTCATGGGTTCACCACAACAGACAGGGATGCAGCACTTTTCTCCACAGGGAACCACCACTTCCATCACCAGACCGCACTTTTTGCACACAAGGACATCAAAACGTTTCATAAAACCTCCTTTATCAAGGCTTCCACCTTTGTTTCAGCCTGCAGTCAATTAAAAACGTTCAAGGAAATACTGGAATATAACCCAATCTTCCACCTTTTTCCATCCCGGAAGCTGCATCTGTCAGGATTATTTTCTCCAAGCAGAGACAAATGCAGTTCTTTCTGACAGTGTAAATATACACCTGTACTGCCGTATTTGTTCCGGAAAATCATGGAAAAACGGCCGTTTTTAAAAATCTGCTCTTTCTGTTTCCCCCACTCATCAGGTACAGGAAGCAGTTTTTTTCTCATTCTTACCGGTCTCTGGGAATAATCCCCTGCTCCGCACGAGCTTTCTCCTCGCAGTCACAACAGATTCCGCTGAATTCCACCTGCACCCCCTGGACCCGGTCATGAACAAAAGATTCAAGTTCCGCAAAAAGCCTCCTGGCTCTATCGGAATCCACGCACACATCTTCAATGGCTCCGCATCGGGAGCATTTCAGGTGGAAATGCGGCTCCGGATTTCCGTCAAAACGTTTTTGAGAACTGACAGAATCCAGTTTCAGAATAATTCCTGCATCCGAAAGCTGATTCAAATTTCTGTATACAGTCCCCAAACTGATTCTCGGGAGGCGCATGCGCACAATCTGGAAAAGGACTTCCGCGCTGGGATGATTCTTGAGTTTGCGAAGCTCCTCCAGGATCACTCTGCGCTGAATTGTATTACTCATTTTAACCATTGGACCAAAACACCCGTCATCTTTTATTTGCGCACATCAGTCATTCATTTATCACGCATGGAAAACATGCACACTTGTTTCCCAACCAGAATATTATTGCACATTTTTAAGAGATTGCAAGTATGTTTCACTGCTTTTTTAAAAAACTTTTCTTGACTTTCTCATTTTTTGTACTATTCGTTGTTTATCAAGTACAAATGGATCAGTCAACCCGGAATGCAAAGGAATTTTCAGGCAATTATGATATCCTTCTCCAGAGTACGGATTTTCATGATGCTATTCTTTCCGACTTTAATTATACTGACAATTATTCTATTCTTTTATTCCCATGCCTGCAAAACCTCCGCCTTCAACCATGCCGCTCAGTACCTGGAAGGACAAATGGCCTATGCCATTCATATGCTTTCAGTGACCCATCAGGAACTTCTGGAAAAGAATTTTCAGACCTTTCAGGTGCCCATGATGAAGGAAGCCGCAGCCCGTGCCATCCGAAAAAGATTTGCAGATTTTCCACTGAATCAAACAGGATGTCTTCTGATCCATCCAGGGAACAACACACCCATGCTTCCTTTCGGAGCGGAAACCCAGACACCTCCGCAGTTTCAAATTCTTGACCAGGACGATTCCGCATTTCCCGTGCTGTTCACAGATCCGAGCGGCAGAGACAATCTTTACCTTATCCGGACCGTCCCCGGTACGGACTGGAAAGTGCTCCTCATCTACAGAACAGCTGAACTTATGAAAGAATCCCAGGCCAACCTTTCCTCCTTCTCCCTTCTTTTTCTTCTAATTCTTTTCTGCGCCGCCCTTTTTTCCTGGCATACAGCCAGACTCCATGAAAAGGCCTCCAGGGATCTGCTCCGATGCATTGAAAGTATTCATGCAGGGACACCATTTCCGAATATTCCGTCCTCATCCTTTCTGTCTGAATATCAGCAAATCAGCCAGTCCCTGTATTTGCTCCATCAGGAAATCCTGGACAAGGAACAGCAGTTGAAAAATATTCAGGAGAATCAATGGCAGACCCGGACTCTGGAAGCCATCGGAAAACTGGCCGCCAACCTTGCTCATGATTTCAACAATATTCTTACTACGATCCAGGGCAATCTCCAGCTGGCCATTCTTTTCAGCAGCAGCCGGGAAGTCACTCAGTATCTGGAAGACTGCGAAAAAGGCACGGACAGAGCCCAGAATTTTGTCCGTCAGCTTTTAACCTTTGCCAAGGGTGGAGTCCCAAGAAAAACCGTTTTAAATATTCCAGAGCTGATTCAGAATGAAGCCGCACTTATTCTTTCCGGCTCCCGCTGTTCCTTCCGTGTGGATTTCCAGGAAAACCTTCCAGCAGTGGATGCTGATCCTGTTCAGCTTCAGCAAGCCCTGGATAATCTTTTAATCAATGCATCTCAATCCATGAAATCCGGTGGAATCGTAGATATTTCGCTAAAAACTGTACGCATTCATACCCTTCTGCCCGGTCAGAGAAGCAGCTGCTCGCTGGAATCTTTTTCCGGCGTTGAGCCATGTCTGGAAAATTCCGGTGAAAAAGCCAGAAAGCTTCTCCAGCCTGGCCATTACCTAGAAATTTCAATTCAGGATTCCGGGTGCGGAATACCCCCTGAAGCTCTGCATCAAATCTTTAATCCGTTCTATACAACCAAGCCTTCCGGGACCGGACTCGGACTGCCCTCCACTTTGTCCATAGTCCAGAAACATGCCGGATTTCTTCATGTCGCTTCTGAGCCGGGGAAAGGCAGCATCTTCCGGATATATCTGCCGGCTTCTCCCAAACATCCAGCCAGCATATTCAAGCCTGAAGTTCATTCTGAAACCAAAAACCTCTACACCGGCGGCGGACGTATTCTTGTCATGGACGACCAGAAAAGCGTGCGGGATCTTCTGGGAAGAATGCTTACCATCATGCACTGCCACGTAGATTTTGCCGAAGATGGAAAAGATATGATTGAAAAATTTCTCCGCGCCAGAGAACAGGGCATCCATTATGACATCCTGATTATGGACCTCCTTGTCCCCAGCGGCATGGGCGGCAAGGAAGCTGTCAGAATCATCCGGGAAACCGATCCTTCGGTCTGTGCGGTGGCTGCCAGCGGATATTCTGATGATCCCGTCATGGCGGACTGTACCGCTTATGGTTTTTCTGATAAAATTGCCAAGCCTTTCCGAATGCGTGAACTCAGTCTCCTGATACGCAGCCTCATGGAGAAAAAAGGCTGGTCCCCGAAAGAGAAAAGAAATTCGCAAGAAAAAGAATCTTGCCTGTACAACCCCTTTTCTGCAGCAGGAAAAAATACGACGGATGAAGGAAAAGAAAAGCGGTTCTTCCGCATTTCTCCGGCTCCCCTCTCAGGTGGATCATCTCCCGGCAGAAAATAACAGAAGCACAATCCTCCAGCTTCAATTTTTTCTGCATGTTTTTCATTGCTTTTCCCGGCATGAAATAACAGAAGCATACATCCCCCCCACCACAGAAGTCACTTGGCCCCATAAAAAGGTTCCAAAACTTTCCCGGCGGAACCCCTCTCTTCTCCGTCGACAGACATCCTGTCCAGTCCCGGTCTGCAACAGGACCGATCCCTCCTGTACCATTGATTCCGCCCTTCACCATCAGGCTCGATATTGAGAATCAATATACAGTAGAAAAAACAGGAGACCATTCCAACTGTAGCTGTTGCCGGACCTGGTTGCTGAATATTAATAGCTGAATATTAATAACAGTAAAAGAGACAGGAGGAAGAGGATGGCCATTCATGATTTACAGTTTTGCATCAGGATCATACAGAAAGTATGAACAGCTGTCGCATGTCACCAAATCTCCGCGTGCTGCATAGTTCAGCGTCTGGGGAGGTAGTTTCAAACCGCAGTTTCCACAGTTTCCGCCGGCCCGGATGGCACTCACAGGTTCACCTTTTCCGGAGGCAAGCATTCTTTTATACTGAGCAAGCACTGTCTGAGCCACATTCTTTTCTGCGGCTCTGGAGGCCTCCGCTTTCTGTTTGACTTCCTCCAGGATCTGTTTTTTCAAGGCATCCAGCTCCAGGACATCCGTCTGAGCCTGGCGTCCCACAAGTTTATAGCGTTTTTCCGCTTTTACGGCATCCGCTTTAGCTTTCTCCAGATCGTCCCAGGCAGTAATTTCCTGGGTTTCCAAGTCGGAAATTCTTTTTTTTGAAGACTCTATTGCCTGCATCACAGCCTCGTACTCAGAGGCTTTCTTGATACTGGCAGATTTTATCAGAAGAGATTTTTGACGATCCTGTTCCTCCTTGATGTCCGCCTGGATTTTCCGAATGCCCTGTTCTATTTTCAAAACATGATTTTTTGCCTCGGCAAGCGCTTTTTTTACAACATCGAATTCCGCCACCAGCTTTGCCCGTTCCACAGGAATGGTTTTATACCGGATTTCCAGGTTCCGAATCCGGAGGTCAAGCTCCTGAAGCGCTAAAAGGTCCTGAATGGATTTTTTTATCATGAAAACTCTCCTGAACACGAAGCAAATGAGAAAAAAGTCCGTTGAAAGGACCATTCCGGCTTCTGTGATTCTTTTATTCTGCCATACTTATGAACCTGAAGCATTCTTTTTTCAAGCTGAAACGAAAAAAATCGCCCTATTTTCTTTCTCTTATCTCAAAAAATATTCTGGGATTCTGCAGGAATTCCCTTATATTATCCAGTGTTATGGGAAGGACGGAAATCTCTGTCCGGCCACGGAAAACAGATCCCGCGGCATCCTGACGAGGAATAGCACGAAAAAAGATATGACTCTGCTTGGTCTTTCCCCTATGCCATGAGGTGCAATAAATATTGTAATAAATATTGGAACAGGAAGAGTATTCTCCGTAAAAATAGAAACAATCCCTGGAATTCCTTGTTCTTAGAAAATTAGTTAGAATGTATCAAATCAGGCGGAATCATCTCCGTCGCACAGACAAGAAAGGCCCATTCATAAAAATGAAGGAAGAGGATGCTGAAAAGATTCATCCACAAATTGCAAGTTTTCACTTCTGTCCCGGCTGCGGACGTCCTGATGGGCTCACGGTCCTGTACCGGAAGGCCATCCATTGTTCTCACTGCGGATTTCTATTGTTTTTCAATTCCGGTGCGGCTGCCGGCATTCTGCTGCGGGATGCAGAAGGACGCATTCTTCTGACCCGCAGGGCTCTTCCTCCCGGGAAAGGAAAACTGGGGGCTCCAGGTGGCTTTACTGATATGTACGAAAGCTCTGAAGAAACGGCAGTGCGTGAACTTCAGGAAGAAACCAGTCTGGTTCTCCGTCCCGAGTCTCTTGAATATCTGTGCACCTGCCCCAATGACTACGAATACGGGAACGTGCATTATTTAAGTCACGATGTCTATTTCACCGCACAAATCCGCGATTTCTCCCAGGCACGCCCTCTGGATGAATCCGACGGACTGACAGCACTGCACCCCAATGAAATTCAGGACAGTGACATAGCCTTTCCATCTCTCCGAAATGCGCTGATCATCTATCGTAAGAAATTTCTGCAGTAAAAGACTGGAAAAAAACGGCTGAAAATCAAAATCCTCTGATTGCAAAACCATCACAGTCGCTGTATAGTTCAGAGATGTTCATTCGAGCCCTGCCTTAAAACAAATTGTACAGATTGGAATTGTATTTTGAAACCTATCTTATACATCCGCAGATTTGCCTGCCTGGTTGCATGCTGCATGGTTGTTTCATGCCTTTTTCAGGATGTATCCGCTCAATCCTCGGGAAATGGAGCCCAGGCCGCCGCACTGGATGCCGGTTCACTCTCCGGAATCGATATGAGTTACGATTCCTTTGAATATATAGGCCAGAATCTCATTGTCAAAGGTCATGTTGTCATCCACTGGATGAATATGCAGATTACCGCCGACAGCGCATCCGTCAATTTGGATACCAATGATATTGAAGCCGTTGGCAATGTTACATTCATCAGCCGGGTCACACAGGAACAGACCGTTTCCCTGGATGAATACCAGAAGCTTGTTCAGGATCCGTATCAGATGGTCGAACTGGTAAAATATCAGTTCACCCCCACCGGACAAATGCATGTACTTGTCAAAATCACTTATAATCACATTGTGTTGAAAACGGACAGGGCATCCCTGAATCTCAACAACGGAACCGTCCAGATTAAAGACTTTATCGGGAAATTCGGTGCTTCCTACGTTTCAGGCAAGAAGGCAGAACGTACATTCGACGGAAAATTCTCCCTGTATGACAGCAAGGTTACCACCTGCAACTATCTTCTGGATCATCATGATCATTATGCTGTTTTCTCCCGGAAAGCTGTCCTCAGTCCCCGGGAGGCAAACCGTGGCATACTGAACTACAATGCAGACCATGGAGACCACAGCATTCTGGCATACAATTCATTCCTGGAAATTTACGGCATTCCGGTATTCTGGTTTCCAATTCTTTATAAGCCAATGGATGTCAGCACATTCGGAGGACTTATTGAATTTGGAAGCACCAGTTCCTGGGGGCAGTATATCCGAACCAGCAAAAATTTCCAGATCATGGACGATCCCTATCTGAACGTGAACCTGATGCTGGACTATTACTCCAGACGTGGCATAGGCTATGGCATTAATACCGATCTGATTACAGCAGAGTCCTCCACGGAACTCTTTTTCTACGGTATCAATGACCGCAATCCATACCGCTATTTTGACCGCGATTACAATGAAGCCATTCACGACAAATGGTACAGAGCCAATTCCAGACTTGCCCTTCATGAATACCGCTATGAATTCAAGTTCGCGAATCTGACCCATATAACCCCCCGTCTTGATTTCAGAGCTCAGGTGGATGTCATCAGCGACTTCAATTTTCTGCGGGACTATTTCAATGAGCGCTACAGCCAAAGCGTAGAACCTCCCACATACGCCTCTCTGGAATACCAGATGGAACGCATGACGGCATCTCTGTACAGCACGGTCCGCGTTAATGACTTCTTTACCACAGTTGAACGCATGCCTCAGCTGATGGCAGGGTTCCCGCGCCAGGAATTGTTTGGAGGGCTCTATTACCAGGGAGAAACATCGTTTGATTATCTGGAAATGGACTGGCGTCATTTTGACTATCCCAGCATCCGGAATTTCGACACATCCCTTAGAGACTACCATTCTGCAAGACTGGATTCTCTTCACATGTTCTATTATCCTCTGAAATGGAAGAACATTAATTTCATCCCGCGTGCCGGTTTTCGTCTGACGGCCTATTCCAATTCATCCAAGACTCCGGTATCGTATTCGGATCTTACGGCCATGTTCCTGGACAATACCATTACAGGACAGCCTGAATATGAAATTGTCAACCATTACGACAACCGTGGCGGCTCCAAATTCCGCGTTGCCGGAGAAGTCGGTATGGAAATCAACACCAAGTTTTACAAAACCTGGCAGAATGTTCGAAATGCCTACTGGGAACTGGATGGATTGCGTCATGTCATGGTCCCTTACATCAACTATACGTATATTCCATCTCCCACAGTCAACCGGGAGTATCTGTATTATTTTGATGACATCGACCGCATTGACGAACAGAATTTCGTCCGGCTGGGTGCTGTCAACAGAATTCAGACGCGCAGAAACAATCAGATTCAGGAAATCTTCTCCATTGAAACCTTCTGGGATTACTTCTTCTACCGTGAAAGCGACTTCAACCACATAGGGGATCTGGGTGTCATTCTGCATTTTTCGCCGATGTCCAAACTGACGTTCAATACTTCCGCCCTGTTTGACCTGGGCCAGTGCGACAGCGATCACAAATACGGCCCGACCCGCAATGGACGCTTTGCCGGAAGACCCGGACTGAAATGGAAATACATCAACCGTCTTTATTCCGACGTACAGTACGCATTTGCACCGGGCTGGAGAGCCTATGCCGCCTACCAGTATTCAGATCTTTACAACCAGAGATCCGCCTATTCCATGGGTTCCTCCCTGACTCAGATTTCCTAGACTTCCACCTTTGAGACGGCCAACACCCGTACTCAGACAATCACTGCAGGACTCGATTTCCCTCTGTACCTGGATGATACTCTTTTTGGCGGCGTGGCAGTTTCTTATGACATCGACGCAGCTCTTATGCGTGATGCTCATTTTTACATCACCAAGGATTTCCATTGCTGGAACCTGTACGTGGAAGCCGGCAGATCCTCTTATCGGGATTCCTCCAGGAACGGCAAAAAACGTCATAAAAACTACATTGCCGGGTACATCTCTCTGACCGCGATGCCCTCGATGGGCTTCGGCAGAAAATTCGGAAACTGACAAGATTTCAGGGAAATCCTCCTCCAGAATCCGACCCCTGCCGGACAAGTCTTTCCGCACAGGGCTTTTTCTTCGTGAAAGCAGGGCTTCCTGCTTGAAATAAGCAGTGTTCAAGGTTATATTCCCCCGTGAAAAAAGGAATATATGAACTTGAAATCTTCTGGAGATCAAAATGGATTACGATTTTACAGCCATTGAAAAAAAATGGCAGGATTACTGGGATCAGAATAAAACATTCAAAGCCGTAGACAACTCCCCGAAACAGAAACTCTATGTGCTCGACATGTTCCCCTACCCCAGCGGAGCCGGTCTGCATGTGGGACATCCGGAAGGCTACACTGCAACAGACATCTACTCCCGCTTCAAACGCATGAACGGCTTCAATGTACTCCATCCTATGGGATGGGATGCATTCGGTCTTCCCGCGGAACAGTATGCCGTGGAAACCGGTACCCATCCATCCATTACCACCCGGAAAAATATAGCGACCTTCAAACGGCAGATCCAGTCCCTGGGATTCAGCTATGACTGGGACCGTGAAATCAATACCACCGATCCTGCTTATTTCAAATGGACTCAGTGGATTTTTCTTCAGCTTTATAAAAAAGGCCTTGCCTATCTGGACGAAGTCGCTGTAAATTGGTGCCCAGCCCTGGGAACCGTGCTTGCAAATGAAGAAGTCATTGACGGACGCAGTGAACGCGGCAATCATCCGGTCATCCGCAAACCCATGAAACAGTGGGTCTTGAAAATTACCGCATACGCCGAACGCCTTCTGCAGGACCTGGATGAACTGGACTGGCCTGAAGGGATTAAAGAAATGCAGCGCAACTGGATCGGTAAAAGTGAAGGCGCTGAAGTCGTTTTCCCCGTGGCTGGAACCAATGAGAAAATTACCGTTTTCACGACACGTCCGGACACTCTTTTCGGAACAACTTATATGGTTCTTTCTCCGGAACACGAACTCGTAGAAAAAATTACAACTCCCGAACATCGCGATGAAATCAAAGCCTATCAGAAATATGCTGCAAGCAAGAGCGATCTTGAACGAACCGCGTTGAGTACGGAAAAAACCGGAGCCTTCACCGGAGCCTATGGCATTGATCCCGTTACAGAAGAAAAAGTTCCTATCTGGATCTCTGATTATGTTCTGAGTTCTTACG
>CASERY010000089.1 GCA_949290385.1 uncultured bacterium
CTGTACCGCAGGCAGTCCTTTCCAGACTACGGTTTTGAAATCATATCGGACAATCTCAGAATTGTTTTCCATATTTTTTTCAAGAAATTCCTTGAACTCTTCCATCCTTACGACATAAAGAGGCACTTCAAAACAGTAGGCAACACCTGCAAAAGTCTGGCCGAACGGAAGTTTATCTTGAGTCCGCCACAGGACAAAATCTGCGGTATTTTCATTCACCGGTGCAATCAGACTGCTATTTTCAGCAGGAACATGAATCCGGAAATCACGATAATCCACCCATTCAAATCCGGAGAAATCATAGTATCCTACATGTTCATCCGTCCATTTTACCTTATCCCAGGGAATATTCTGACTCTGAACCTCATAGGATGATTCCAAATGCCTGCATGAAATCGCAGTACAAAGCAAAACTGAAACTGCAGCAAGGAATAAAACTTTACTGAAGATTTTCTTCTCATGCTGCATAGACTCTGCAGCATAAAAACGATTCTTTCCTGTTTCGTATTTCATTTTGATATTCGTCCTCTTTGCAAGTCCGCTTAAACGGCAGAAAAAGTCTTCGAACTGCTCCCCTCAGCTGAAATAATTTTTCTCAGCAGATGCACATTTACAATCTTCCAAGCTCTTCTGAATTTTGCTCTGATTGGGGACAGGACAGAGAACAGTCGCCGTACCCAATCAGATTCACGATCTTTCCAGAAGAGAAAACACTCCCTGAAAAAATCAGAAAAGGCATATCAGTAAGCAGAATCTGGGAAATAGTTTTCTTCCGCATTGGACACATCAATCACTTCAGCAGGAACAACCAGCCGCGCCTGAGATGCCTGACCGCCACGGGTCAATTTCAGACCTTCTTCTGCCGCCACATAAATCATTCTGGGTGGATATGTCACTGTAAGCGGTACAAGACTGTCCCCTGACATAATTCTTTTGATAATTGCCTTGCTTCCACCGCCGCCAATAAAAAAATCAATATCGCTGCGACCGGATTCCTCATAGGCTTTCAAGGCACCTGCAAGCACATCATCATCTCCGGTCCATACAGCATCAATTTCCGGGAATTTCTGCAGAAAGTTCTCCATCAGTGTCAGGCCCTTTTCGGTACTCCAGTTTGAAGCTCCGCTGGCCATAATCTCAATTTCAGGATAATTCTTCATCACTTCACGAAAAGCCTCTACACGATCAGTGTTCACCTGGCATGGAACTCCTTCCATAATCACAATGCGGCCTTTCCCGTTCAGTCTTTTTGCCATGGCTTCTGCTGCAGTGCGTCCGAATCCAGGATTGTCTCCAGCAACCATCACATCCGCGATATTTTCAGGAAGTCCACGATCCACCACCACAAGCTTCACACCGGAATCCTTGACTTTTTTGCAGACATTCAGCAACGGCTCCGGTTCATTCGGAAGCACCACCAATGTCTTGATACCCTGAACCAGCATTCGTTCGATCTGATCCACCTGCTCTGCAGAATCTTTTGCTGAAGAAACAATGACTTTTACATCCGGATTTGCCTTCTCCAGATCCTGTTTTGCCTGCTGAGCCCAGTAAACCACTCCACCGGTCCAGCCATGATCGGCGCTTGGAATGGAAATTCCGATCTTGATCTCAGCAGAGTCCTTGCTGCATGCAGTCCCGAGAAACACAGCTGCTGCCGCGAGAAACAAGGCTGCAAAAATTTTCATTTTCATGATGCATGATCCTTTCTCTGGATTAAAACAGAAATTATGATAACTAAACCTTTAACCGTCCCCTGAAGGTTGACGGATACACCCCACATGTCCAGGATATTGGACACAATCCCCAGAATCAGCACCCCGCCAAGAGTCCCCCACAGAGACCCGCGGCCGCCGGACATGGCAGCCCCGCCAATAATCACGGCGGCAATGGCATCCAGTTCATAAAGCAGTCCTGCGTTGGATGAGCTCACGGAACTCAGGCGTCCCACAAAAAGAAAAGCGCTGATTCCCACACAGAGTCCAATTACTGCATATGTCAGAAACTGAGTTCTTCCTGTATGGATTCCGGCATACCGCGCCACCCGCTCATTGGAACCGACAGCACAAACATGACGTCCGAAAGATGTCTCCGACAACAGAACCCCTAAAACAGCAGTCAGCAGCAGCATAATAAATGCAGGAGTCGGCAGGAATCCGAATACAGAAGAACTTCCGAAATCACTGATTACAGGATTCTCCGTAGAAAGAGTCCCGGCATCTGCAAAATACAGCGACAGTGAACGAAAGATGGAATATGTTCCCAGAGTCGCAATAAACGGCGGAAGTTTTCCCAGTACAATCACCGCTCCATTGATAAGGGCTCCCACAAGCCCCGTCAGCACCGAAACAATCGCCGCAATCAGGAATCCCGTCAGATCCGAACCGGGCAGAAATCCTTCCATCGACTGCATTACCCATGGAGTCACATGATTTGCCGCCAATACGGAAAAAACTCCACATAAAGCAAACAGTGACCCCACGGAAAGATCAATGCCTCCTCCCACAATGACAAAAGTCATTCCCAGGGCAATCATGCCGCTGTAGGAAACCTGTCTCAGGATATTAATCAGGTTTGCAGGCTTCGCAAATACGTCATTCGTCAGCGCACAGATCAGAAACAGCACAATCAGTGCGAGGTAAGGCCCGCCAATACAGCGAAAAACCTTTTTCCATTTTTCAGACGGGGTCAATTCGATCATTTTTTCACTCCGGTTGCTAAATACATCATTTCTTTCTCATTCACCTGATCATCCCGGACCTCCCCGGCCAGACAACCGTCACGCATGACAAGAACCCGGTTGCAGTTTCCGATAATCTCCTGCAAATCCGAAGAAATCAGCAGACAGGAAATTCCTCGATCCGCCAGTTCATGAATCAAGCGGTAAATATCCCCTCTGGCCCCCACATCCACGCCTCGGGTCGGCTCGTCAAAAATAAAAATGTCCGGTTGCGTATCCAAGCCTTTTGCAATTGCCACCTTCTGCTGGTTGCCCCCGCTCAGATGACAGAGCAGATCCGCTGTGGAATTCATTTTTGTCTCAAATTTTTCCGCATACGCTCCAGCTGCATTCCGACATTCTTTCTTTCGGATGAAAAGCCATCGGCAGTAACGGCTCAAAGACGAAAGGGTCGTATTCCATTCTACAGATGCACCTGTCAGGATGGCAGTCCCCTGGCGGTCTTCGGAAAGATAGGATAATCCAGCTTTCATGGCATCTGCCGGACAGTGAAAGTGCTGTTCTTTTCCATGAACAAAGATTTTCCCGCCTGTCCTCCTCCGCAGTGCGCAGATGGTTTCAGCGACTTCTGTTCTACCGGCACCGGCCAGACCTGCCATTCCGAGAATTTCTCCCCGATGCAGCACAAAAGAAACGTTTCTGACGGCCTTTCCTGAACTTAAATTTTCCACACGCAAAGTTTCCGGAGCGTCTTCCGGCACTTTCTGTTTCGGAGGAAATACCTGACTGAGCTCACGCCCGACCATCAGTTCCGCCAGTTCTCGACTGCTTACCTTTTTAGCATCTCGATCGGCAACCAGGACTCCGTCACGCAAAACCACAACCTCATCACAAATCTCACGCACTTCATCCAGTTTATGGGAAATAAAAATAACCGAACCGCACCGCTCTGTAAATTCCCGCATAATGCCGAAAAGAATTTCCGTTTCATCCCGGTTCAGCACAGTCGTCGGTTCATCCATAATAAGAATCCGGCTGTCTTCCAGAAAGGCCTTGGCTATTTCCACCATCTGTTTTTCCGCCACGCTCAAAGCTGAAACCATTTCCTCCGGATCAACAGTACTGTGCAGACGTTTCAGAAGCTCTTCTGATCGTCTTCTCATCTTTTTTTTCTGCAGAAATCCGAATTTTGTCTATTCACGGCCAAGGTAGATGTTCTCCCGGACCGTCAAGGCTGGAATCAAAGTAAATTCCTGTGGAACTGCATAACATTTTCCATGAAGACAAATTTTTCCGGAATCACAACGGTGAATTCCGCTGATACATTTTACCAGAGTGGACTTACCCGCCCCATTTTCTCCAATCAGCCCCAGTATTCTGCCGGGTGGAAGAGAAAAGCTGATCCCTTTGAGGACTGGAACCCCGTCAAAAGATTTTGCTACATTGCAAACGTCCAGCAAAGAATGTTTTAAAGGCTTCTGAGATTCCATGGATCATTGACACTCTGGTTCGGTTGTTTTTTGATAGCAGAATAATATAAAACACGGCAGAGGGAATTTCAAAAAAAACCGAATAATCTTTATCTTTTTTTGTCCATGGTTTGCAATGACTCCAGTGCAGACTACATTATAATTGCCGGAGGTGCCGCCCGGATCAGTTCTGCTATTCATGTCTCCCGTATTTGTCGTATGGCCGAATTAGTATAATCTGTCCGTTTTGCCTGTGCCTAAATAACAGGCCTGCCACGCCTTCCGGGAGAAACTTGAAAAGGTCTGACTGGAACCCATTTTCAAACTCTTCTGAACATATACTCTACGGGTCAGACTTTAAATCTCATTTACTTTCTTGAAAGGACAACTCATGAGCAGACTGGTAATCCTCGACGAATACGACGCCAATTTCGATCATATTATTCCAG
This sequence comes from uncultured bacterium, assembly GCA_949290385.1. Classification (GTDB taxonomy): domain Bacteria; phylum Verrucomicrobiota; class Lentisphaeria; order Victivallales; family UBA1829; genus CASERY01. The sequence goes on from CASERY010000089.1 coordinate 4,599, forward strand.
CAGATTATTTCTCTGAATGCGCCGATGAAATCGTAATTCGCGCCTCGACAAAACCGCAGGAACTCCTCTTCGCCGCTGCAAACGCCAGTTTTCTCATCACAAACAAAGTCAGAATAGATGCTTCTGCCATTGCCGGGCTTCCGCATCTGCGCTATATCGGTGTACTTGCCACAGGGTACAATACAGTTGATGTTAGGGCTGCCCGGGAGGCAGGCATTACAGTAACCAATGTACCGTCCTACAGTTCTTCCAGTGTTGCTCAGCTGGTGTTTGCCCATCTGCTGAATCTCTGTCGGGAAGTACAGCTCCACTAGGAAAGCGACTGGACACAATCCAAAACCTTCTGCTATACGCTTACCCCTCAAACAGAACTGGACAATCTCACCTTCGGCATTCTTGGATTTGGCGATATTGGAAGACAGGCGGCACAAATTGCTCAGGCGTTCCATATGAAAGTAATTGCCTGTACCCGGACCCCCTCCAGGATCGACCTTCCAGAGGTCTGTCCAGTAGATATGGATACCCTTTTCAGAGAAAGTGATGTCCTCTCTCTCCACTGCCCACTCACAGACTCCAATGCAAAAATTATCAACCAGGAAAACCTGGCAAAGATGAAAAAAAGTGCCATTCTGATCAATACTGCACGTGGAGGACTCATTGACGAGACAGCCCTGGCTGATGCTTTAAAGAACGGAACTATTGCCGCCGCCGGACTTGATGTTCTTTCTGAAGAGCCGCCCTCCCCGGATAATCCCCTTCTCCATCTGAAAAATTGCCGGATCACACCTCATATTGCCTGGATTACCTCTGCCGCCCGAAAACGGCTCTGGCAGACAGCCAAGGACAATCTTCTTGCATTTACACAAGGCCATCCAGTCAATGTTATTTGCAACTGAAAATCTTTGGCATCTTTTTTTCTCCCTTTAATAGATTTATTAAAATCGTCAGACTCCATTCCCTCGTTTCCAAGCTCTTTAATCGAAAAATTACTTAAAAAATCAAATCCTCCGATCCAACTGAACCGAGGGTATGCACTATATGGCACATTCAAGGTGATATTGCCAGTCCGATAACGGGCTTTGAAAAAATTCACCAATTGCACAACATTCCTATTGGTACATAAGGTCTAATGCCTTGGTATAATGTCAAAATTTAACCAAGTATTCGGACATTATCCAACTGAAGCAACTTTTTCGCCTTAGAGCTGAAACTCCTCCGCAATATATCGGCATAACCGGTAGTTTTTTTGCGCTGAAGCAATATAAAAAAAAGCCCTGGCAGTTTTCTGCCAAGGCTTTTCATTTCCTTTAAACAATACCCAGATAGGGATTAATTAAAGTCCGCACCGCATTTCTGGTGGTCAGTCTGTTCTTCATAGTACAGCTCACCACGAGTTTCGCCTCTGCCGAAATAGGCGATTTCTTCTCTGCAAACCTCTTCACGAGCGTTAGCATTGCGGCTCTGGACAGATCCATCACCGAACAGGAAGTTTGCGGTACCGACAGTTGTATCATAACCAACTGTCTGAGTCCCATTGTAGTCGCTGTCTTTAGCAGCGCCGTGTCTCCAACGCATAGACCAGTCTTTGCAACGCAGACGGTACGGACCATAGCCGTCACCAACCCAGATGGCTCCAGGATAGCGATCGGTAGATCCAGCGGCGAACAGAGCAACGTTCGGAGAGAGGTTGCAGTTATCCACAACTTCGCTTTCGTTGTAAGCCGGGCAGCAGAAATAGGAAACATCCTGCATAAGACCTGTAGCAATCAGGAACTGGCCATAAACAATACCAGTCCATCTGTTAGTTGCAGGATCAAGAAGCTTTCCACATCTGTTCAGCCAGTCGCCATAGCTTTCGCCGTAGTTCGGGCCCCATGCACCATCGACCTAGTAGGGAAGACCATCATAATCAATGGAGTACTGAGCCAGAGCAAGACCAATCTGTTTCTGGTTGCTGACACATTTAATAGCTTTAGCTTTGGCTCTTGCAGATCCAAGAGCAGGGAGAAGCATACCGGCCAGGATCGCGATGATCGCAATCACAACCAGCAGCTCGATCAGGGTGAAATGTTTTTTCATTTTTTCATTCCTTTCCTATGGTTTGTTTTATACCATTTTGGGTGGTGGTTTTAATAATTATAAGGTATTTTCATAATTATGTCAATAGAAAAAAATATAAAAATCTAGAAAAAAAATAGATTTTTTAATTTTATCTAAACATTAACCTGACAGAAAACGAATAAAACCCCATCTATTATCCTTATTCTGATGTAAAATAATCTCTCTATGAATGGACTAAGTACAGGACATCATCTTATACATTGGGAAAAGGAAGGTGTCCAACTGAAACTACGATGCAATTCAGAAAATATCCGCAAAAGATACCAACTCGAATCATTGTTTTTTATAAAATATCAAATTTAAAAGATTAGACTCTTTTTAAGCGATAGAATTCCATTCCCATGAAAAAGCATAAGAGTCCTGCCGGTAACAACAGCAAAACTTTTCCAGATCTGTAGAATTAAAATATCGTTTGCCCAATCAGGTATACAGAAAGGTCTAGATTCTAAAATTTAGAAAAAACAAATCACAATATAATATTGTATCTAAATAAAAAGAGGCTTTATATTACTTTTTTTCTTCCGGCAGAACAGGGGAATTCGACTCTTTCACAGATCGGGAAGACTCTTCGCCACTCATCAATGGCCCGTCTTCATGATCTTCTTCAAACGCCGTCCCGAGGGAAGGAAGTTCAACAACCGCAATTCCCCGGCGCATCAAATTCCCTACGAACTGAAGGATCAGGGCCCTGGCCTCAAAAAAAGAAAGTTTTTCAGTGTCCTGCAGATAACGAATCAGTTCAATCAGACGCCTTGGCTTTTCACGAATCATACGAAATATTTTCAGACTGAAATCTGAAAGAATATATTTCCGGTAGTCCCGAATCGGAAAAACCTTTGAATACAGCTTTGCAAAACCTTTCAGCTGAAGAGATATTTTCAGGCGCACATAATCCTCTCCCTCAGCTTCCACGCAGGCTTTGCGGTTGTACAGCACTACAGACTCCAGCTGCTCATAAAAGTTTACGGTAGGACCTTTTTTCACGGATTTCATCTGATTTTCTCCGTCAGTTTCTTGTGAAACACATCCCGCACAGATTCCCTGCCCTTGATAAAGTGCGGCGCAATGTGCTCCATTCCGTAAATCCGATTCTCTCCCGGTACAAGGAACGCATATCCGGAACCTTTCCACCAGGGCCCCAGAACAAAATCAAATCCAAGTTTTCCGCGAGTTCTGAACTGGATCATTCCCCCGGAATGCCCTGCAATATCCATGTTCGTCTGAACTTCCTTCACCGCATAATGTTTTTTATACAAATAACGGTGATAGAAATTCCCTGCCGTTGCCCCCTGCATCAGGATATCCGCCATACCCCAGCGATGGGCAGTCAGCCTGAAATGACGCTTGTTTTCAAAGGTCATTCCCACCTATGCAGGATAAGCTTCAATGGATATCAGTTCATATGCCTCCGGAATACTGACTTCCAAGCCGAACATGGCATACTCCACACGTCCGTTTTCCGGATTGTTGTCGGAATAAGTCTGAAGCATTCCTATCACTTCAGCAGCAGCTTCCCGTGAGTAGCAGGGAAAAATCCATTCATTCAGCATCTATGCTTCCATATTAAATACAGAAGCATAAAAACGCTCTCCGGGTCTCGTATGAGCCAGAATTACCTGTCCACGATCACCATGGCGCGTAAAACGGATCTGCGGCATGGTCTCCAGCCCCAGCTCTCTGCGGTGAATCTCTTCCAGAATTCTTGGAATATCCGGAACAGCTTTCACTTTCCGATAGCTGAATTCGCCTTTAGCTCCATGCTCCGTACTGAACGAAAGAGATCCCTTCTTTTCTCCCAGGTAATACCCAACCGTCTCCCAGTTTCTGGGAAGCGTGAAGGCAAAGCCCCTCCATGCCATTCTGAACGGAGGATGATGAAAATGCTCACCCTCGCTCATCATGGATGGATCCCGTATCAATGTGCAGGTCCTCACGGCATTCTACACGGTCAATCTGTCCCTGGTCAATCCACACAATTCTTGTGGATGCATCCAGCATTCGATGATCGTGTGTCGCGGATATCACGGTAACCCCGAACTCTTTGGTCAGATTCTTGAAAATATCAATAATGCCCGCTCCTGTTTTCAGGTCCAGGTTCGCAGTAGGCTCATCTGCAAGAAGAATGGTAGGATTATTGGCAAGAGCACGTGCAATGGCCACACGCTGCTGCTGTCCTCCGGAAAGTTCCAGCGGCTTATGTGTCAAACGTCCATGCAAGCCCACGAATTCCAGCAGTTCTGCGGCACGTTTCTCCGCTTCCTTGCGGCTTTTTCCCAGAAGAATCTGAGGCATTGCAGCATTGTCCAGCGCAGTCAGATGCGCCACCAGATTATAGCTCTGAAACACATAGCCGATATAAGCACAGCGGAAATACGCCTGCTCCAAAGGCTTCAGCTTCGGCAGAGAAACTCCACCAATGCTGATCTCGCCCCCGCTGGGACGGTCCAGTGCACCAATCATGTTGAACAGGGTGGATTTCCCGGATCCGGAAGGCCCCATGATTGAGATATATTCCTTCCGGTAAATCTCCAGATTAATGCCTCTCAAAGCGTATACGGCCTATTCGCCCCGCCCGAAGACTTTACTGACATTGCTGATCTTAATAAAAGGTTCTGTTTCCATTTTTTCCTTCCTAACCGCGTCAGTAAGGCAACGCGCTTGAAGATTTCGAGAGGAATACAACGCCTACGCACAGCATCGTAATCAAACCGCATCCCACAAAGTATCCGGAAGATACCACAATAATGTAACGCATCCAGTTTTCACCGAATTTTTTCCGGAACACAAACTGTCCCAGCATAGCTCCGATGAACTGCGGCAGTACCGTATGCGGTATTGTCTGGTTGAATCCGCGCACAACCCCGTAGAAGAATGTTGTAGGAGCGGAGAAGAATGCACAGACACCAAAACCAACCAGTCCCGCCACAGTACCAATTGCTATATACGTCAGCCGCAACGCCTCTGAGAATGGGGAATAATATCCCAGAGTCGAAGAATAAATCAGGGCCGAATTTTTTGCATTGAATTCCCAGATTTCCATGGTGTAAGGATAGGCCGCAGAAGGGATCTCTGCAAGCGAGAAAATAAAACTTGAAAAACCAATCGTTGCAATCAAAATAATCGGGAACAGCAGGATATCCACCTTCCAGATAGAATGGAAACTAGTTCCAGTCAATTCAGCAGTCTTGTAAAATACTGTCTGAGCTCCATAGTTTGCCATAGGCGTAGGAATAAACCATACCGCAAGTCCGGTATACCCTGAAAGGATCAGCGACATTTCACGGATGTATGGAACCTCAACCACCTGACCTGCAAGTCCTTCCAGACGAGCTGTCACATACGATACCAAGGGGGTATAAAGGAACCCGAAAAACAGCAGTACAATCATGACCCCTTTGTGCCAATCAATCAGCCATCCTGATACAAGAATATAGGTAATCGTTGTCACAAAATAGCAGGAAAGGAACAGCCAATTCGGAATATCTCCACGGGAAGCAGGGATTTCCGCTTCCTTTTTCTGTCCGGGAGTCATCTCAGGACGTCTTGACCGGGAACGGATTACGCTCGCAATACCGATAATGGCAACAGCCAGAGAAAGACCAATGCAGAATGAAAAATAAAAGTCAACATTGTTATTGAACAGCGTTTCCACTGTACTCTGTCCTGGTTTCCACGTATAAAGCAAACGGTAATGATACAGCACCGGGTTCATAATCACAGTAATGACCAGCCCCACAAAACTTCCAACCATGGCAAAGAACGGCATCACCATACCTACAATCAGGTTGCCCAGGTCAAAAGCAAACCCTGTTGCCACTGCAGGCAGGAATTCCTATGTCATAGGCGTCCAGTCTACAAACGGAATCGGGAAAATCTGAATTGTCTCGCCAAGGAATGCTCCTGACAGTGCCGGAATTCCCATGTACAGGAATCCAAATCCCATCCCAATTGCGCCTCCTATAGCAAAGCAGCGCCAGCGCCAGGAAGAAGCATTTCCTTTTCCAGTGTCGGCGAAATCATCCGCCAGCACCATCATACCTTCTGCGTTCATCGGAGCCAAGGGGAACGGAAGCTTTTCAATGTCGGAAGTCAGACGGAACAATCCATATCCCAGGATAGATGTATTCAGGCGAGTCATCAGACGTGTAAAAATAATCAGGCCCAATGCAGGCAGCCATGCACTCTGCAAAAAGGTTCTGGGAAGATTTCCCACATCTGCCGGCGCCACCCATTCCGGAAACAGGTCTGTCAAGCCGAATGAAGCCGCGGCTTCACTGCGCACCAGAAACTGACGGAACAGAAGACCCGTATCGCCGCTTCCGATAATCTATCCTGCCATATAGAACAGAATGAAAATCTCCGCACGCTTCAATGTGGCATTTGCCCGCTTTGCCAGCTCAATAAAAAGAATCACTGTTACCCACTGGGCCGCTCCGCCGATACCCGAACCGGCAATCAGCTGCATATAGATGGATCCCGGAATCATCACCAGTGAAATAAATATAGCTCCAAAGAATGATGAAAAGTTGAATCCGTCATCAAAATGGGACGGGACCTCCATCAGGTTCCTGTATTCCTCGAGCTCCTTATCTAATTTAAACGGCTTCGTACTCAAGATCTGACTCCTTCTTCCGTATTTTTAAGCTTCTGTGCAGCGGCCTTACGATAATGCAACACGGTTTCCACAGGCAGTGAACGCCAAAGCAGGAACTGATTGCGGATTTCATCAACAAATCTGCGGTTGCCGCGCAGCCAGGCTCCCTTGGAGCCGTCCTTGCGGTTGATGGTGCACGTAACCACATCCACGCCCTCAATTTCAGAAGGCTAAGAATACATGTAAAACTCTTCCGCCACGCCCAGGTCGAAGGGGGCCAATGTCAGCTCGGAAAACAGCTGATATCCATCTGTATACGGAGAATCTCCATGGGTAATCTTCACATTGGATGCTGCAAACGATCCCAGAGAACTGTCAGAATGGTTTGCAAAGTGTTCACTGATGAATACCAGAATGCCGCCAAAGTCAATACGTGAAACAGTGAACGGGAACTGGAAGGAAAGCCGGTCCCCATCCGGAGGCGGCATCTTCCATTTTCTTGCAACGTCCGGACTGGCGGAGCGTCCAGCTTTGATTGCAGGATAAATCGTCGACAAAAGCACAATTGCCATCACAATCAGAATGGTGTAAACCGTACTCATGGACGAATAGTTCATTTCCGGTGCTTCAAGCCATCCCTGCTTGGACATCAGATTCAGCACCTAGGTTGTCACCTGGCTCAGCAGATATCCGCCAAGACCTCCGATTACTGCATATACCCCGGATTCTGCAAAGAACAGCACGCTTACATCTTTCGGAGAAAGACCCAATGCGCTGAATGTGAAAATCTCCCGCTCGCGGTCTGCAATGGATCCCAGCAGCGAACTGAGAATAATCAAAGCGCCAAGCAGCAGCGGAACAATCAGATTGCTCATGCCGGAAGCCTGCTGACTTTCCGTAAAGTAGTGACGGTTCACGCCGTTGACAGTATTGGAATAAACCAGACCGTAGAACATCTCCGCAATATTCGTAGAGTCTTTAATAATGTCCGGATTAACCCCTTCTTTCGGATACAGCACCAGTGCATTGATAAATCCATTCAATGCCACGGCTGTATTGTAATCTGTCAGCACCGTCATATCCGGAGAAGACCAGATAGCATTCGAGGAATCCACTTCTGAATCTCTCCACACATCCCAGATGGTTTTCTCTTCTGCAGAAGCGGTCGCCACATAGTTCGGCGGAGCCACCTTTCCGTCATCCAGGTAGGTGAACGATTCAAGGTCAATGGGTTTGAAAATACCGTCCAGACGAACTTTCATATTCCGGAGATAGAAGATATCCCCCTCTTTAAGTTCCATATTAGCCGCACAGGAATCGGACAGGTATACTCCCGGAACACCATCTTTGAAATGTTCCGGTGTGTTCAAATGGGGCAGAAGCGTGCGGACCTTGGCGCTCCGGTCAAACTCGCCCTGTTCAAAACCTACTACAGCATCCAGCTCCAGCGTTTTCCCGTTTTTAGGATTATACAGGATATTGGACTGATTCGGATAGGTTTTATAATTATAGAACGGGTTGAAGTAGCTGGCGGAACGGTAGTAGACGTCATAATTATCGCCATACATGTCCCGAACAGCCTGACACGTTGTCTGCAGCAAATCGATATGCTGCGCCAGGAAGCATTCAATGCGCACCTCTCCGGAACCATCGCCGATATAAGTCGGACGCACATAGCCGGTAGAATCAAATGATGCAAACGAAATAATTGTGAATGTCAGCAATATAACCGTAAGAATCGTCAGGAATGTCTTGACCGGACGGTTCCTCATGCTGGATACACCAATCATAATCGCAGCCAGCACCATGCTGTTCTCAGAGTTCACCCGGTGCGCTGATGTGTCAAGCCCCTGCATAGCCATCAGTTCCTGTTTGAAACGGGCCATCATAATGTAAATCACTACGATACTCATCACAATAATGAAGAACGCAATGAAAACAATCATGGGCGACTGAGACAAGGCAAACGCCGGATGCGTAAAGTACAGCATCTAGAAAGTCAGGATGAAAAAGATCAACACCCAGGTCAGCTGCTTGTAAATATTAGTAGAACCAATCAGCAGACGCTCCAGAGAAAATGCAAACGGAATCGTCAGGATCAGCAGAATCAGCACACTCGACACCAAATCGCCAATTGTGCTCTTCAACGGACGATAGGCACGAATTCCCAGGGTATATCCGAAAATTTCATGGGCACGAGCCAAGTTCAGATTTCCTGCTTCACGGCTGTTTTGAGCCTCAATCAAATGCTGTTCCGCTGAATCATGATACTATTCAACAATAGAATTGAAAATATTTCTGCTGTGCAGTTTTTCGATTCTCTCCAGATTCAGCTAAATCGTGTTCTGGATTCCCCAGCGGGTGGGATTCAGATTCAGAAGGCTGTCTGCTTCCATGGAAATTCCAGAACCCACAGGATTTTCTTCGCTGATCTCACCCAGCACAAACGCTTCATCAGGCCAATACATTTTAGCTTTTTTGTTTTTATCCACAAAAACATAAGCCTCATTGGTCGCGACTCGATGATAAGCATTCGTATTTTTAAAGGCGGAATCCGTAACACCGTCCAGAACGCGCAACGGAGCGCAATAGTTGGATGAAAGCGGTTCATACTCGTAAATATGAGCGCCTCCATAGCAGTGGAACAGTTTGTTGTAATCAGCCGTGGTATTGATATAGTTGGTTCTGCCAGTTTCGTCAAATCCCATCGCACCGCAAAGCAGTGTAGTCGCCTTGGGCACTTTGTATTCATTACCGAAAACAATCAGAGGCATGGAAACATATCCGGAACCATTGACCATCCCGAAAGCAACCTGAGAAAAACCGCAGATTGTCGGAACACGGTCGTATCCATTCGGACCGACAAGAGCAAAAGCTCCTGCAGCAGGGCCATCCAGCTCCTAACCGTCCGCACCGAGGAAGGAATACTTAGTACCGTAATACTTTCCGTTTTTATAATAATAGTTGAAATATTTGTCCTCAATATTGGAATCCGGAATCATGGAGAAGGATGAAAACTTCTCATTGGTTCCAATCATCTCAAAGAACTCATCCAGTGCCGGAACCAGACCGACAAGACTGTACACATGTTTTCCAGGAATTTCATCATAGTCATAATTCCCGGGGACATTGCGCATGCTGAAGCCCGCAAGTTTCAGAGAAAGACCTACGGCATTTGGCAGATACAGAAGAGATCTGGAAGAAAGATTGTCCGGCGTAAAGCCTGTGCGGATGGAATCCTCCAGAATCGGAGTCGGCCCCTTCTGCATTTTCAGGGATGGAAGAAGAGACTTCAAGTCATTGAAATACTTGTTGTACACAGAAATATCCATAGCTGCAGCGTAATGCGGCATCTGGTAGGATCTGGTACAGAGGATGAAGGGCTGGTCATCCGCAGCAAAGTCAAAGAAATAAGCGCCAAGGAAAGCATACGGACGCATGGCATCTGCAATTTTAATCCAGTCATTGGACATGCGAATTGTAGACTCAAGTTCTTTTTTACGAGTCTCCAAACTTTCGCCAACCTCAGAAATAAAGTATTTTTCCAGAACCGCCTTGCGATCTTTGCCAATTTCACGTTCATTAATATCGCGTCTCAAGTTGGAAACCTGAACCTTGAACGCATCCTTGGCTTCCTTCTGTTTCTCCAGGTTTTCAAGCTTCTGATTCAGATCATATACCTGATCCGGATTCAGTTTTTCACCGGTCTCTTTTCCATCCAGAGTTTTTCCGGCAAGTTTCGCATGAATCGTACGAATCTGCAAATTGATATCGGAAAGCTCATAGTTCACATTGTTGTAGGCTTTGACAACTGCATCGCGAAGCAGCATGCGAACACGATACTGGAACTCATTCTCATCTTTGGAAACAGGATCCTTATACAGGATCTCAATTTCCTTCTCGATGTCAACAAGTTCATCCTTGTACCCCTGGAGGTAATCATCCAAGGTAGGTTCAACCTTTGAATTTCTTTTATAGTATGGGAAATAAAAGTTGCGCAATCCGTCATACGTGTTGAAGGAAGATCCATAAAATATCAGGAAGAATGAACGGTTCAGATCCATTTTGGAAAGATTCACTCCAACCTGGGCCAACAGTGCAATGTTGGCAGTATGTCTGTCAGAACGGACAAGCCCCGGAACAGAACCGAAAGTATCCATTCTTGCGCCAAGAATAACAGCCTCAGGTGCACTGAGTTCAAAGGTTTTCAGCTCACTGCCCTTGATTTCAGCCCACAGATTGACAGCTTCAACAACTTCCCAGGCTGAATTGTAAATAAATTTGGCTTTTTTCGGGTTTGCTTTATCATAAGGATCAAGCAAATGATGTGCTTCCGCTTCTTCCCGGGTAATGTAGAAATAAGGGAAAGAAATATTGTACTGGTTCTGAAGTTTGGCAATCTCCCACTGAGTCGCCTTGTCATTGCCCACAAAAACAATCGCTTTGGCGCCTTCCGTGAACAGAGTCTTGGGATAATAGGTTTCACCCCAATCCAGAAGCACAATTTTATTCTTGACTTCACCGTAACTTTCATACAGGTCCTTCTGCGGAAGATAGATAATATCCGCTTCAATCGGATTCGGACCGGTCGTAATCAGCGATACATTGTTTGGTGCCAAAGGATAAACTTTGACATTTTCAGTTCCGTTGATTACAAATTCATACCGAGTCGTCTTCGGCACGTAGGTAGGATAAACCTGGCGCTGAACATTAATGCCATTGTCCTTCAGAATCTGTTCAAGGGCATCAATCGACTCGTAATATTCCGGAGATCCGGGAACGCGGCTGCCGTACTTGTCCAGGGCATTCATCACCTTGCTGTAAACCTCATCCTCAGAGGCCCATGCAGTGGATGCAAACGGCACGGCAAAAAGACACAGCAATAATAACTATTTGAATAAATTTTTCATACGTTCAGTTCCTGTCCGTCTTTGCGAGCGATCTGTGCGCGGCGGATATCCACATCTGCACTCAGCTCAATTCGATCAATGTTGCCGTCACTGAGCCAGAACATTCTGTCACTGACGGTAAGCATGTTATGGTCATGCGTTACACACACAACCGTAACGCCGTCCTTTTTATTCAGGTCATAAAGAAGATGATGGACATCTTTACCAGTCTTGAAGTCAAGATTGGCTGTCGGTTCATCGCAGAGAATCAAAGAAGGATTGTTTGCGAGGGCACGGGCTATTGCTACACGCTGCTGCTGTCCGCCAGACATTTCCTTCGGACGGTGATTCCAGCGTTTCTCCAGCCCGACGCGTTCCAGAAGTTTCATACCTCTTTTTCGTGCATCTTCGGTGCTTTTCCCTGCAAAAATCATCGGCAGTGTTACATTTTCCAGAGCCGTCATAACCTGGTTCAGGTTGAACTGCTGAAACACATAGGCTATCTTCCGGCAGCGGAGAAATGCCAGCTCAGATGCTTTCAGCTGTGCCATATCCACTTCATCAATAAAAATACGGCCGGAGGTAGGAGTGTCCAGTGCGCCGATCATATTGAACAAAGTCGATTTACCGGAACCGGACGGCCCCATGATACAAACATATTCGCCCCTGTAAATTTCGCAGGAAATGTTCCGCAGCGCGTGGGTGACTTCGGCACCGCGGTGATAGGTTTTCTGCACGTTATGCACGCGCACCAAAACCTCCTTCCCTTTTGCATATTCCACTGGATCGTATGGCATAATAAAAGTCCTTCTTGTCTTTTTTTATTCCACTCTCATGGCTTCCATCGGAGCCATTCTTGCCGCACGGGCCGAAGGATACAGAGATGCGAGTACCGCAAGAAGCATTCCGGCAACCAGAGAAGCCAGTGCAGCCAGTCCGATCATGCCGAAATCAAATGTTGAGAATACACGCATGCCCACCTGCAGGCAGGAAGCGACAAGCGCCACAAGGAATCCGAGAACAATTCCCACCACACTGCCGATCGCGCCCTGAATCAAAGCTTCCAGCACGATCTGCACTAAAATAAAGGAATCTGTAGCTCCCAGACATTTCAACGTGGCAATCTCACGAAATCTTTCAGTAATGCTCATCAGCATGGCATTGGTAATTCCAACCACGCAGACAAGGAATGACAAAGCCATCAAATACAGCTGTGATGCCGAAAAACCGGCAGACTGTTTGAATAGATCAATATCCAGGTAAAGCTCCAGATCCCGCAGTTTCTGACGGGAACGGAATTCACGCGCAATGGCTTTCAACTGATCCACAGAAATTTCCGTACCTTCAGCATATTTTGCACCTTCAAGAATATTTAAAGTCTTCTGAGAATCCAGAATCGCCAGTTTCTCTTCCATTTTATTATATTTCATCTGGCCATACACACGGCGCCATTTCTGGCGGTACTCCGGTTCATACAGGAGTGTCGATACCTTTTCGATTGAATCGGACATCTTCTAATAATCAAAAATTGATTGAGCTTCAGCGTCCGTCAGCGGGAAACCCGCGGCAGCCACACGACTGCGCCAACTTTTCTCCTACTCCGGACTCTCCGATACGCCAATAATATATTTTCTCAGCTATCCTGCATCATTTCTAGGCACATCCGCAGTCAAAAGTCTGCTCTGGAAAGCATTGAATTTTGCAAAAGCCTCTTCCACAGCCTTGGAATACTGGGTGTAGCCCGACAGAAAATCTTTCAACTGATCCGGTCCGCCGGGAACGCGCATTCCTCCAATCATACGCATATTTTCAAGCATGTCTTCAAAATTCTGCTCATCCTGGAGGAATCGGAAAATCTCATCTCCCTGCCTGCGGCCGAAAAGCGTTTTTCTTTTTCCGATAGGCATTTCTGAAATGAAATTGGTATAATACAGTTCTGTATAGGCCTGGTCAGCAAGCTGCTGCATCTGTTCTTCTGAAAGATTCAACAGTTTGGCAAAACGTTTGAGATCCTCCGGATTCTTGCGAACTTCCGCAAGATTGTTCACAAAGTCAGTCTTTGTATGCGGAGTATATAAAATGCTCAGCAGTTTCGTGGGTCTGCGGGAAGATATGATTTCCTCTTCCACCCCGCTTTTGACTGAATTCCTGAAAATATTCGATGTCTGCAGATACATAAAGAATGCCACTGCAAGAATCACGACCGCAGAAGTCAAAAGAGATCTGCCAATACGGTGTTTAATGCTGCTCAGACAAAATTCAAATGTCTAACTCAGCGAAAGCTGCCGCTGTTTTCTTACTTCAATCGTTTCCATATCTTACATCATCTCATAGGTTATAGTTGTAGAAATTCCGGTGCAGAAGTAATAGATCACACCATACAGGAGGATCAGACCGGCAGTGAAGATTTCTCCAAAAATCAAACCGAAAAACAAAGGTTTCAGTTTAATGTAATTCTTTTCTCCGCCAAACTTCACAACCAGCGTGCGCAGGAACCAGCCCAGCAGGAAAGACGCCCAGATAGCATTGGCCGGTTCTGTATTCCAGATACAGAATATAACTGCATGAAACGGCCACCACAGGAAGCGCGTCCGGAGAAAGGATGTCACAAAAACAGCAACCAGACCAAGGATGAAATACACCATGATGTCTCCTTCCGGAGCATACATGCTGATACGGCCCCAGAAACTGGCATCGGCAGAATCCTGCAGATTGCCGTTGATATACATACGGCTGATTTCATTGAAGGCATCATTAATACCGATCTTCCAGACGGATGTCTTTGTGGACAGATCCGAGATACCCAGGCTGTAGTACTGCCACATGTGCATAAAAAATGCTATTCCAAAAGCAATCAGGATGGATATGAAGATAATCCATGCCACCTTTTTTAATTTCACGCCGGCATCATCGGCTGCTTTCATACCTGTGGCCATATAGGGCATCAGGTTCTGTTTCATATCTCCGAAAAGAACACCGCTTACGGATCCTGTGCTCATCAAGTTGGAAGGTCCGATCATTGAACCGCCGAATATTTTTGCAATCACGGTAATCGGCATGAATGGATTGGTCATCATGGGAATACCAGTTTCACAGATAATTCTGGTAAACACCAGGTATACCATAATAATGACCAGAGTCATCAGAACAGCCATGGGGAAATCCATTCCCATCCGACACAGGATGAAGAAGGTGGCCAACGCGGTGATCAGGAAAAGCCTGGCTCCGGTCACAGCAAAACGGTCTTCAGGTTCCACTTTGCCAATGCACAGGGCCTTCAACATCATGCGTCCGTAATAGCGGCGGCCCAGAATAATCAGCATGATAACAAATGCTACATACGCACCTGCGCGGAATGTCTGAACATTGTAATCCACCGGTGCGCGTCCTGTCATTTCATAAACTTCAGCTCCGAACAGCATGTAGACAATAACATTCAGTCCAATACTCAGGGAAAGTGCCGGCGCCAGGAAGTAGGAAATACCAATAATCATAAACATGATCTTGACCGTTTCCAGAGAGTAGGCTCCTGAAGACGTAATCGATGGAATGACATTTCTTAAGTCTTTCAGCGTATAAGTCAGAGGAATCGAGGAAAATCCACTGGTCGGGAAGGCTGTCACCCAGTAGTTGTAGGCGTGAATGAAGAAGACAAAGCCGAATGAAAGCCAGAAGAGGTAGCTACGAAAAACGGCTGCAAAGTAATCTTTTGGACTGTCTTTGATAAACAGAGATTCTGCCACGCTAACCAATGGATATGAAAGTTTTTCATTTCGTGTCCACTGACGGTGAACAAACATCAGAAGACCAAGGCACATCAAGCTGATTACAATCAGAAGAGGCCCCCAGTAGTACAGCACATTGGTCCAGCCTTTGAAAGGAATTTCTCCCAGAGAAATCCATTCTCTTGTTGCATAAGTTCCGTTAATAAAGCGTCCGATCACAGCTTCATCGTAAATACCCTTGTTCGCGAAAATATCCAGATTGAAGTAATCGGTGACCCCGTAGGTCTACCAACGCAGGTTTGTAATGGCTTCCTGAGGAACCATCACAGACTGTGCATAAATGCTTTTCAGCCACCCCAGCCATGCGAATCCGCCGGCCGTCAAAGTCATTGCCAGTGAAACGGACAATTCCTTCACGTTGAATTCCAGGCGCCGGAAGAAGCGGCTCATCAAGGGATTCCACACTGCACAGATCAGAAAGAAGTAGAAGAAAATTCCTACTCCCAACTGGTGTCTCAATAGTGCCTGTTTCGCAAGTGTCGGACAAATCTTGCTGCCTGCGGCAATAAGAAAAATACCGATCAACCCTGCAATAATCGCCTTTACTGTAAAGGCCCGTTGCTTTTCTGTAGTTGATTCTGAAAGCATTTTTTCCTTCTGGAAGCATCCATTTCAGGTAACCCGGAAACGATTTCTTCCGCCCTCTTCATTTATATTCTTCAATACGTTCTTCTTATTCTTCATCTCCATGGCATTTTTAAAAAAATGCACGGACAACTATATAACACAAAAACAATGAAAAGCAAGCATTCTAAAAATGAAATGCCGAGAAAATAAAGACTTTTTTCCTGTCTTTTCACTTTTCACAGCAGCTATACAGCTCCTTATGACGTTTTCTGTAAAATGACGGATTTTTATCCAATGTCTGTTTGATCCTCTTCCTGCAAACTCTTTCGACCAAAGGAAAGATCTGACCACCCGGTTCAGAACTGGATTAGAAGCGGTGGTAACTGCTGAGCATGCACTCTTCTCCAGAATTCCGAAAAAATCATGGCAGATGTTTTCGACTTTACGAAAGACCTTTAATCTATTTTAAGTAATTCAAATTAAATATATTGAAAACATCTAAAATTTTTCTACAATCTCAGATGCCACGCTCACAAGAAAATTTTCTTAAATGTAAAAAGACTTTCCGGATTTTTCAAGACCTTTCCCTGAAAAATATTGTATTTTTTCAAATATTTCTCAAATGGTAACCAGATTTCGAAACAGTCTAAAAAAATTCCAGAAATGGAACAAATCCTGCAGTGTTTTAGAAAAAAATCAAGATTTGACGGATGTCTATTTACTGCTTTCAGAAAATTGACGAATGTTATGAAAAGAGGAAAACACGTTTACCTGCTTCGGAATTTTTCATTCTTTTTCAAAGGAACTCTTTAGAGGTAAAACAATCCAGCAGCATCTACTTCTTACGCCCTTTTTAAAGAGCAAATTCAATAAGAGAACAAGTCCCTGCTCTGTTTTTCCCGAATGAAAACAGACAGCAATAAAAAAGCCGGGTCTCCCCGGCTTAACACTTGTTTCTCTTCTTACCCAAAAAGGTCAGAAAAAACAGAATCCACAAAAGAGGAAAGTTTCTTTAAAAATAAAGAATTTTGCCTGGTTCAGCATACAGCATTTCTCCATTTCGTTCCAGAAACAGAGGCACCTCTGAGCGATTTTCCAAACATTCACTTGAAATAAGAGCATTGGAACAGCTTCTGCAGTATTCCCGAATTTCTCCCATTGATGCGTGCCAGATCTCCTGGTAAGAAGAAATATCCTGACAAAAAGATTCGAAATCAGGCCAATAGGACTATTTTCTATTAAGTTCGTAGCTCTAACCGCAGATCAGCAATACAGGCAGTTCCATACGACTGCGGAGAAGTTTCTCCTTATATAGGGCTAAATCTTCATTCCAGTGGACCGTTGCACCCCAGCGAAAGTAATTTTCTGGGACACACATTTCATGGGAAACACCACATCGTGCATAACTGAAACCGCTGTCTGCCACACAATTCACCAGATCCTCTGTTACCTCATCAAATGGATAGGCAAAACCGCAGACGGTCTATCCACACAGATCTTCCAACATTTTCTTGTCATCCGTTATTTCACGGATGCAGCGGTCCGGATCCAGGGAGAAAAGTTCTGTCAGATTGCTGTGATGTACTGAATGAGAAGCAACCTCATGTCCGGCGTATAACCCGGCCACTTCCTCTTTTCGGATAAAAAGACGATCATCCGAATTCAAACACCCTGAATTCAGATTGAATGTTCCTTTCAATCCATAGCGATTAAGAATCTCAACCATCTGTCGGTCATCTACCGGGCCGTCATCAAAACTGAAGCATACGGCAGCTTTTCGACCCTCCGGGTACAAAAATTTTAAAGGGAGCATCTTCTGTTTTTTCACTTTTCTCTGTGTTGCAGGAAATTCACGTGTTTTCGGCACAGGTCTTAATGCCGAATTCATCATCTTTTCTGTAATATACATCAGCCAACCGGAATGTCAGGAAAATTTTCGGCATTTTTTCTTTTTCCCATAACAGCGCATCAAACACGGGAACTGATAAGGCCGAATGCGGCAGAAGAAAGAAATATCAATCTCAGAGGCACTCGTATCCCCTATGAGATTTTATTTCCCGCAATTCACAGAAGATGCCAGAAAGAATCTTTCATTCCGGGAAGACTTCTGTCTTTCCGGAAATACCAGCATCTTATAATAACGTTATCCTCTTCTCCAGGCCCCTTGCATCCGTCAATGGTCTGAAACCTCAAAATCCAGCTGATGAATCTGAACGGAAGCATCCGCATAAAGACTGCGGAACTGCTGAATTTGATAAAGGGCATTTTCATTTACCTGCTGATCCAGCAGACGGATTGCCTCATCACAAAGAGAATCGGCAGAAGCAGATGCATCCGGACTGGATGCATCCACAATCACAAGAACAACCAGATTTGCAGTTCTACGGGGACTGTTTCCATACGTGGAAAACTCATGGCTCACAGTCACTGCAGGAAGCATCAGATCCGGCATAAATTCCTGTATTTTTTCAGGATCCATCCACGGAAGTCTGTAGCAATGAAACCTGGATGACTGTCCAAGCCTTTCCAGGGCAAAATCTACCAATTCCTGTGTAGGGCAAATAAAATCTGTAACAGGGTCACTCATATCAGAAAATCTCCTTTTTTTTAAATCCGTATGTTTCCCATGTGTTCCATGAACTCTCAAATGGTTTCAGAGGACACCGACCTTTGCCGAAAGGGAAAATGCTGTACTTTTCCCCGGACTTGTTATGGAGAAACTCAGCGTCAAACAATGGATTAACTCCTCTTGTCTGTTCTCTTTAAAAAAGAATAACACTGCACGGCTTGGGGAAGCAGCTATTGCAAACAACTTGTCTGTTCTATCTGAAAAAGAATAACTGCTGATTTATAAAAAGAGTGTTCTTCCTGACTGGACAGAAAAAAAGGAGAATGAGTGAAATGCGGATTCCGGCAGAAGGCAAAAGCGGCGCTCCAAGTTCTGATCCCATGTGGGAACTGAATACTTGACAGGGAAATATTCATTTCTCTAAGGTTCCAGGCTTTTCAGCTCAGTTGTTCCATTTTCCCGTTTCAAAAAATATATCGTTGAATTCTCTATTCCTTGCCTTCAAAGAAAAGGAATGAATACTGCACTTCTTCAGACAATATTCTGAAAAGAAAATATTACAGGGTTGTTCTTCCTTTTTCTGCTGCAGCACAATTGAAATATTCCCCCTCCCCTGAAAAGTCATTCTGATATCATCTGTAAACAATTGCCTGTATCCACCATCCCGGCTCTGCAGCGCAACTAAAATAGATCTTCAGAAAAAAGACAGATAAGAACAGAACGGTTCAATGTCATTCCTCCGACTACAGCATCATCATTCATGTTTCCCCAGGAACCGCCTGCAGTATTCGGGGACCGGCCCCTCTGTCGGATCAGCCGGCAAATTAAAACTTGCCGACTCATATCTGCCGCACTCACGATACAGTTCTCCTGGAGTCTTCCCGAAATGTTGTTTCACAAAGGAGTTTAGATGAGAGGCATGCTTCATCCCAAGTTCTCCGGCAATTTCCTTCATACTCATAGAACTGGAACTCATCAGGAAAATCATCCGCTGAATTCTACGGCGGATCCGGTACTCTCCCGGTGAAATATGATACTGTTTCTGAAACGCCTGTCTGGCAGCATCCCGGTGAAGGCCGCATTCCCGGCTAATCTGAGCAAGAGGAAGACGGCATTCCAAGTCCTGGTCAATTAATCGGCGCATTTTTCCCACAGGATCCGGAACATACTCAGCTGGATCCGCCAAATACCGTGCCAGCAGAGCATTCAGCAGGAAATCCGCTTTCAGAGCATCGCGTGGAAGAGCCGTCCGGAAAAGCTGTACAAGAGTCTGGCACTGATTCCGGAGGACAGGCAGCTCCAAGTTGCTGATCCATACACAAGGTGGCAGTTCAAAACAGCAGTGATCCCGATTCAGAAAAAGGCCGTGTCCATCTGGACCATACTGAATCTCCGGGCAGTCAAATGCAATAACATAATTCTCCCGGTCGCTTCCATATTCAAAATCCACAGTCATCCCCGGCAGACCGATGGAAAGGAATGCCCCTTTCTCAGGCTCATAAATCCACCGGACCTTGCCATCCGGATAATAACATATACTGCGTTTCAGGCCTTTGACATTGAATGAAATACTCGTCTGACACTTGATCTGCCGGTAACGTTCCGGCTTCCGGAATACACCGGCATGAAGAATATGAGGCAGGTTCATAGAAATCTGCAAATATATAATTTTTTTGTTTTTTCTGTAATTTATTCTGCTTGAATCCGGAATACAAGTCCAGCAAAATGTATTATAATAAATTTCAGGAAGAAGAACTCAGACTCTTTTTCAGGTAATGGAACCGTCTACGAAGACAACTCCACCCCCAAAAGCAAAAATCCCGCTCATTCCGGAAGAAAGGTAAAGGTATTCAAATGGGAATCAAAATGGGTCTTGTCGGTCTTGGAAGTTTTGGAGGAGCATTCGCTAAACTTTATAAAAGTCATCCGCTGGTAGATGCTATTGCTCTTTGTGATGCTCAGGAAGAAAAGCTCCGGTATTGGGCTGAAAATCCGGATATGCAAGACAAACTCAATCCGAAAGATCTCTATCTTTCTTTTGACGAAATCTGCAAATCCGACTGCGATGCACTGGTCATTATCACTCAACCGTGGCTCCATGCGCCCCAGTGCATTCAGGCTATGGAATCTGGTAAAGATGTCTATTCCGCAGTACCGCTTATCAGTCTGCCGGATTTCGACGAAACACTCGACTGGTGCCAGAAAATCATTGACACAACTGAACGTACAGGCAAACATTACATGCTGGGAGAGACAACTTACTACCGTCCACAGACCATGTTCTGCCGTCAGAAAGCTGCCCAGGGAAAATTTGGGGACTTTGTCTATGCTGCGGCAGAATACGTTCACGACGTGGACTGCTAGACTTGTTCCCTGCGAGCTGTAAACCGCAGCAGAAAACAAGGCGTCATTGGTTCTCAGTAGGAGGCTTTCTTCCAGAAATATGTTGACCGAGGCATTAAAGGCAGTCCAATGAATTACCCGACCCATTCTGTCTCGGGTCCATTGAGTGTCATGAACTGCCGGCCGGTGAAGGTTTCCGCTTACGGATACCGCAACCGGAATCATGATGATTTTTTTAAAAACATGGAATTTTCCAATGTCATTGCTCTGTTCCAAATGGAAAATGGTGCGGCTGTCCGCATTGCAGAAGCACGAGAGATGCAGGGAAACATCGGTTGCGATCATGAAGACTTTCGGATCTTCGGAACCCGTGGAAGTTATTCCTGCCTATGCTGGAGAGACAATGGTCGTATCATGCCGGATGGAGAAGTCAAACCTTATCAGGAAGTCCAGTATACCGAAAATGAACTCCGCGTAGAAAAACTTCCACAGGAAGTTGCAGATGCTTTCAATCGAATTCTGAACAAAAATGCAAAACCCGGAGATGATTTCATCCCATCCGGCCATGGAGGATCTCATCCATATCTGGTCCATGAATTTGTCTCATCAGTCGCAGAAAACCGCACACCTGCAATCACTGCACGGCATGCGGCAACCTACATGGCGATGGGGGCTGCCGCTCATAAATCTGCCATGAAAGACGGAGAAATCGTGGAAGTAACTGATTTCGGATACGCCTCTAAAGCATCATGCTGAAAATGGACTGCCGGACTGTATTCTTCAGGCAGTCCGGTATTCCTTCAAACGCTCATTTTTTTCCGGCAGCAACTCTGTTTTTTCCTCTTTTCAGATATGGTTTCTTCAGGCAAAACCATTCTTATCAGAAAAACAGTTTTAGCGGGAAGCATAAGGAATAAGGATTGACAGCCGTCAGCCTGTTCAATGTGCTGTTCCATAGGCAAAGAAACTTTGGAGTCCAGTCCAGACGCGGCTTCTCAGGGAAAGCATTTTTTTCTTCTTTTTCAAAAAAATTTTTCACGCCATAAGCGAAATAATGTGCGAACCTCAGACAAATCTATCCAAACGACTGCCGCTCCGGCAGATACAGATGTCTCCTGTGCAATTGAGCATAAATCGTCAAAGAAAAAGGAATCCTGGCACGTTAGACCGCCCTGTCCAAAGATATTTCCGCACAAGCTTTCCCATGCAGCATTCCCCTGAATATCAAGGTTTTTTGCATTCCCTATCAAAGTATCCTGAAACAAATTTTCCTGCACAGTTTCCATAAAATGTATTTTCATTTCTGTGCTCTGCATATCTTTTCCAATGCCTCCACATCTGAAATAACTGGTTCAAAGAATGACTCCGCCTGTTTCCTTTATTAAAACAAGCGTCAAATCTTTTTTTTCTTCCAGTTCTTCTCCCCAAAACGTGGATCCATCAAGTATTGACAGCCAAATAGAAGTGGATATTCTTTACCGCAGAAAGCCATAGCAGGGAATGAAAAGCGATCCAGGGGTCAGGTAAGATGAAAATCATTCCATCCCATAGCGGAATTAAAAGGGAATCAGAAAGAAAGCGCTCTGCATTCAAAGGCAGAAGAACCTGTAAATAAAGACTTATGTCTTCAAGCGGGAATTACTCTGCCGGAGATTGATTGACCTGTAAAAGCACATATCCCTTACGGAAACATTGGGTTTCTATCGGTCAAATTTTTTGAGATTCATTACATCCTTTAAAAGGACATATCCTCCGATTCTCTCCATCCTGCCCCCTCTCCTTGTCGCCTTTTCCGATCCCATCTCTTTATTAGAAAATACGGATTCCGGTCAACAGTGCCCTGTAAATTTTCTGCCAGTTCAAAGCTGTGCCACAAATGTTACTGCAGTTTTTCGGCCCAGTCCAAATCGATGCCATCCAGAGAATTGACAGGGATTTCGGGATCGCTTCCAGGGGAGTAAAAGACAAATTCCCCGATTTTTCCACTCCGTCCGACATGGAACGACGGGGTAAGGTAATCCTGATCCTCATTGCAGTTCCGGGGCAGCACCGAGTCTGCTTCAGAATTCAGCATTTCAATCATCATCGGCCTCCGTTTCTTTCCAAGATAATTAAAATTTGACTGCGATTTTCAAGTGGAATCTACAATCCGTACTTACTTTTATAAGATACTTCAGGATCAATCTTTTTCAAGTATTCCAGGGGAAGCTCTCCGGAAAATCTTTTTCCGTCTGGAATACCACAGTAGAACAAAACAGGTTTACAGGGTATCCCTGCATAAAAGAAAAATCTTTTTGATTTCGGCTGATTCCGGGAAAGCAGTTTTTCCCCTGTCTGCAAATATTGCTCCGCAATTTTACAGACTATTGAATTGGAGGAACTCAAAAAAAGGCATGTTCCTGCTCACATCAGGACAAAACACCTCCGGGGAAAAATGGAAAGATATATTCTTCCATCCAAAGGCTCCTGATACATCTTTCCCGGGATCAGTGTAAAAACAGACTTCCGGCGGGATTTATTTTACCGACACGAAGTTTCTCTCTGAAATTCTGCGCTTTCATCTCTGGCATTCTTCTGTGCTGCATCTTTTTCATCCTGGGAAACTTCATTCAAAAAATCCACCATGCCCTTTTCATGATCCCATTTGAATACGGGGAATGCGCTTTCATCATTGAAAATCATCATAACCATGCCTTGGTCATTCTGATAGATCTGAACAGAATGGCTTCTGCAGTGCGATAAAAGACGTCTGACTAACTGATATTTCTTTATTTTCAATTCACATTGTCTGCAGTTTGCATTTGCTACCAAGACATCCTCGCAAAGGACAGATTTCAAAGGTCTGCTACACACTTCCCGGACACAACCTTCACAAGGTTCCGCTGAAGCATCCGAACACACCGGGCATTGCTTTCTGAATGAATAACTTTTCAGGATCATTCTCTTGCACGCATTGCATATTGGCGATTCTGCGAGATTCATCTGCTGAACAGCCGGACATGCCACGGGACCGTAGACACTCCCCAAGGCCCTCATTGCCTCGATATAAGGACACCGTTCCGCATACAGGAAGCAAAGATCATCCGTTCTTTTATTCAAGTCCGTAAAAACTGCCTGGCGCCAGGCAGGATATTTCAAAAATGCCATCTCCGGATTTATCTGCAAATAAGGCGCATTCCATGTTATTTCCGGGAACTCATCCTCATCCTTGAACTGGATAATAATGTCTCCATTCTCTTCAAAAACGGACATTGAATCAACTCCGCAACATTCCTGCAACTGCATCAGCAAGGCAAACTTTATCAACATCTCTGTGCAAGTGTCACAGGCGGCAAATGCGGTTCCGGACTCACTGCTGCTGATTTCCTTTAATGGAGCGTCATTTGCTTTCTTTATACATTCTGCACACGGCTTCGGCATACTGGAACATTCCGGACACTCTTTTCTGAAAGGCGCCTTATTTATCAATGCTTTTTTACACGAATCACAAAAAGGCGTATCTGCAAGCGTCATCTCCTGAATCATCCGGGAAAATGCCAAACCTTGCCGTCCTTCCGGCGAAGCCTCTGCCAAAGTAAAGCACTTTTCTTCAGGAATGCAGACAACGCTGTCGGAAGACTCACGCACCTCTACAACTTTTTTTTCTGATCCTCCTCCTAAAGAAACATAGACACACCCTGCCGAAAACAGCAGAGAAAGCACAAGAATTATATACGCAGCAGGATACCCCAAAAGATGAAAAAAAACTTGACCCGGCAATCTTGTTTTCATGCTTATCTCCTTTTTTTAAAAAAACATTTATCCAGTTTGAACTCTTCTGCAGATCAATATTTGTTGAAAGAGTTCACAGACAATATAAAACATGATCAGGAATATTTCAAAAATATCTTTTTAATTGGACCGACTCCTCCAGCTGAGTCTTCTTCCTAAAGGTATACGGGTCCTCCCATCCAGGAGTAAATTTCTTTACGCAAATCCCCAGCCAGACATCTTCCCTGCAGAAACCATATTCATTCTTCAGGTTGTATTCTTCACATTTTAATCATTCCCCAATCCTCTATTATAGAAAAAAATCCATGCTGATCCTCCAGTCTGCAACTGGATCAGCATGGACTGTATACAGTTCATTTCCATCAATCCCCCCTCCCTATTGGCACAAAGAAAAAACATGGAAGCGGCCCCCGTCCCTCCCTCCAGGACTGACGCCCTTTTCCAATTTGTCCAATGCAATCCAACCTAGTCTAATCTAATAGATCATGGTGCCGGACTGCATCCAAGACTGACACATTATCCCATCCACCAGGTGGTCTCCACCTGTGAGAAAATCTGTACTGTCCTCCCATCAAGCGCCATCTCAGACGGTATCAAGAAGATCTGATCTCCGTGTTTCAGGAACAATTTGTGCAGACTTTCTTCCCTGTGCTTTCCGGAAAATTCAATCTTCTTTCACCGGAACAATACGTGCACCATCTCCAATGGAACAGATAACAGTTTCCGCAGTCTTTCCAGTCATAGCCTGGTATGCGGTCTTCAAATTCTCACAATACTCTTCCGCTTTATCTGATTCCACCAGGTGAATGCTGATCCCGCCGAACCCTCCTCCGCTGAGACGAGCTCCGGCACAGCCAGGCAGCGTATGAGCAATCTCAACAAGTGCATCCAGTTCCGGACAGGAATTTTCAAAATTTTCCCGCGAACTCTGATGACTTTCAAATAAAAGTGCTCCAAATCCTCTGATATCCCCCGACTCCAGAAGTTTCACACCTTGCATTACACGCTCATCTTCTCCAACAACATGAAGTGCACGGCGATAGTCTGTAAGATCCATCAGGTCCCTGCAGGATTCAAGCATGGCGGAATCCACATCCCGGAGCGCTTTAACCTGCGGATACTTTTTCTGAATAGTCTTTAATGCATTTTCGCAGCTGACCCGGCGCTGATTGTAATCGGATTCCACGAGATTGTGCTTGACCATGGTATTGGCTACAACCATTGTCCATCCTGCAGGCATAGCCACAGTTTTCAACACTTCCACTGTTCGGAAATCGCAAAGAATAAGAGAATCCTTCTTTCCGTACAGAGAACTGAACTGGTCCAGGAGCCCTGAATTCAGACCGAGATACTTATT
Organism: uncultured bacterium; assembly: GCA_949290385.1. Lineage (GTDB taxonomy): Bacteria > Verrucomicrobiota > Lentisphaeria > Victivallales > UBA1829 > CASERY01. The sequence goes on from CASERY010000089.1 coordinate 30,595, forward strand.
TTCAACAGCCTGTCCAACCCTTGCCCAGTCCGGCAGGGAAAGTTCAATCCCATAGATGGTTTTGAGTGCAAAAGAAAAAGCCATCTCCAAAGCGGCAGAGCTGCTCATCCCCGCAGACAGCGGAACTGAACTGGAAAGACACGCATTGAATGCTCCAAAATGTTTGCCTCTTTTACGCAGTTCCACAAGAAGGCCTTTCACATAATTGCGCCAGTCGCCTTTTACAGGGGTATCAATTTCCTGGAGGTCAATCGTGCAGTCCCGTCCTTTTTCATGAATGGTGCAGATGGAACCTTCCACCGGAGACATCGCCACATTGGTGGTCTGACCGACGGCTGCGCTCATAACAAAACCTTCATTGTAATCAGTATGGTTTCCCAGGACTTCAAGACGTCCTGGAGCAGACGCACACACAAAAGGTTTCTGACCGAATCTCTGTTGAAACACGGATGCTATATCGGGACTCATACATTTTCTCCTGTATCTGTAAAATAAATGATTTTCAATAAATCAGGTACTCGCATAGTATACCAATGAATCTCTGAATTTTCCATATAAAAATGGAATTTTTTCTGTTTTTCAGACCTTTTTTCACCCATCCTCAAGTCCCTGGATGATAGAAAAAAACGATCCGGACCAAAAACGATGAACAGAATATTGCAGATTTCCTCTCTTTTTTAGTATTGCCCCAAAAACAGACTCCATTCTTTTGCTTTTTCCCTTGGGCCAGTACATTTCATCACATTCCCGGTAAAAAGTGGGCTGGAAACATCGATTTAATTCAGATATGTCTTGCAGTCCAAAAAAATTACAGGAAATCCGGGATCTTCAGGTATTCATCGCCATACCCCAGTGTCAGGATAGACAGCGTACCGCTGAATAAATTCCATGAGTTTCGAATCATAAAGGAAGGAATAAATTCAGGGATGCTCCAATCCGGTTCATTCAATGGTCCATAATAATGCAGTGGAAACACGACTCCGGATAAAACCGTTTCAGACTTCACATCCATTCTCCTTGTGAAGAAATTGATCCATCCCTCCGTAATTCCAAGCTCGATCATAGGGCCTTCCAACAGGAATTCACGGATCCAGCATTTACCGTCTGTCTCCTCCAGAACCACGTGTCCTTTACTGAATTCCAGCTTTCTTCTTCCAGTAATCAGATCAAGATTGCTTGCCAGTACCTGCTGTAAAAGACCTTTCACACTTCCATCCGGCAGCTGGTCTGCCAAGCGGGGAATAACGTCCAGAGGGAAGAAAATAATTCTGAACAACAGAATGGTTTCATCCCGCATAAACGGCATCACCAGGTTCTCGACATCAAAAGAAATGCCGGACTGCAAATGCTCTTCCAGCGCTTTTCTTGAAAAACCTTTGCCGCTGCCGGTAAAACTCACATTCCGCAATTTCCCCTGGTATTGTTTTTTCCACGCTTCACTGGCCTGCAGAAATGTTTGAATAAACGGCTGAATATCAAATTGGTCTGCTTTCAATTGGAATGAAAATGGCCAGATTTCGGATGAATTACAAAACAGCCTCATGTTGAATGAAAACGAATCTTGATCATTGATCCTGCCGGACAAGCCGTCAATGGAAACAAGGCGGTTTCCGGAAAAATCCGCAGACCCGTTCAGAGAAAACCTCAGACTGTCGCCCCAGTGCAGATTCTCCAGTGCAATATGTATTTTTTTACAGGAATCCGGCCCTGTGGTCTTTTCCAGTCCGAATGCAAACGGTATTTCCCTCGTTGTCTTCTGAAACTGCCCTGAAACTGCAGCAAGAGTTCCTTCAGAATTTCTGCCGGAGGGGAAAAACGGGATTTTTCCTTCTGAATCATCCCGGTTGAATACATTTTCTTTCATCAGTACATTCTGCTGAACATTCCACAATGACGGATACAGAATATTGGATAAAGTAAATGAATTTTTCAGCGATACGATCTCTTTCTTCCATAGATTCGTTTCTGAAGGCACAGTCTCTGCTGTTTCAATGCGCTCTCTGGAAGTTAAAACATCTTTCAGGAACTGTAAATCCAGTCCGTCGGATACAAGTGATCCCTCTTCAGATTTTCTGTTCTGCCCGGCTCCGTCTCTTCCGTTTTCATCTGGGAAAGGACGATAGGGATTCACATGATCCAAACTCAAATGCACCAGTCTTCTGCCTGAATTTTTTTCTTCAAGCATCAGCGAGGAATCCCGAATCTCAAAACTTCCACCATTCTCATACTGGAAATCCAGACTGACTCCACCTTGAAAAGCTGTCCACTTTTCCGGAGACACTGTTTCCGGGGTTGTCAGGATCTGCCCCTGCCGAATATCCCAGTCCGAATGAAACGCTCCATCCAGGTAATCCTTTGAACAGAACAGTACAGCTTTTCCGGCAATTACAAGGTCCCGGATCCGGCAATATTCCGGAATAAGGGGAACCATGATTCTCAACAAATTTTCTGTAGCATGGTCTACGGAAAAATGGAATTCGGCGCTGAAATCATATTTCAGATAAAGTTTTGCATCTGTGTAAATTTCTGCATAAGGGACGTTTTCCTCCAGCAGGACGGTCTTCAAATGACGGATTTCATAAAAACGAAAGAAATCCGTGAAAGCGCTTTTCCCGGACATTGCACAATCTTCCATCTGGTACACATGTCCGCAAATGTCAAGAGCAAGCCCCTGGATCTCCAGTTGAGAATCCAGCTCGATATCCCGGGAATGTCCGTCCACCCCTGTAAACTGTATACTTCCATTCACCAGTCCTCCATCCAACATAAAGTAGAGATTCTTTTTCCACAGTGCATTCAAACTTTTGACAGGAAAATTCCGGATCTGCCCATCTCCGGCAATTGCATTATGCTCCAGGGTGCGCAAATTGATCTGGAATGTAGATAAAGGCTTTTGAAAAAGCAGGATTTCTCCGTCAGGAGCTCCCGAAAGTACACATTTTCCATTCTGAATTGAAACGGTTCCGTCGCCGGTATTGTAAATACTGCTGAAGGATCCACTCAAATTTTTAAAATCCAGCTGATTCGCCGTCCTCTGATAATACTTGGAACGAAGCGGCTATACCGCAACAAGTCCTCGGATCAGCTCGGGCTTGAGTTCCGATACAGACAAGCGACTCTTCACCTGTCCTGAGACGAAATCCCATGCAATGCTGGCATTTCCTTTTAAAACGCCTTCCTGCAAAAAATCAATTTCCTGATCCAGCAGCTGACGCCGATTCAGCAGAGAAAGAGTTCCTTTGGAATTCAGCTGTACTGGAGCCCAGGCATTGTTCGAACCGGCCTTTCCCAGAATATTCAGTCTGGATTTTTCCTGGAAAGAAAGCATCATTGTCTTCCAATCCATATCCGACTGGAAGGCCACTCCCAGATTCAGCGCAGCTGCATCCGTTTCTGAATACTTGCCCAGGAGTCTCTGAGAAAGAGGATCCTTCAAAATGCGAAGCAGTGAAAGGACCTCTACTTTGGTGCTGCCTTTCAGAGAAGTCCTTGCCTGCAGGAAGTCATGGCGTCCGTGGAATACAGCATGCTATACGAGGCTGTTTCCGGAAGTCAGGTCCACACTCATTTCAGGGATCAGGAATCTGGAAATCTTCTGAAGACCGAGACTTTCAAAATGAAGTTCTGTCTGGAGTCTGCTTTTCTCAATCAAGGGCTTTCCTGCTGAAGTCAGCACAAATCCACTCAAATCCCCTTTGGCAATACCCGCAATTTTTTTCAGTTCTGAATCGGCTTTCATCCTTGCATCAATGTTTAGAATGCCTCCCTGAAACTGCAGCGGAATGACCGGAAGAATTTCATCTGCATTCAAATCCTGAATCTTCAGATTCAAACAGGCATTGTTCGCCTGAATATTCAATGCATCAAACGATGTCTCAAACAGACGGACCGGACCTGCAGGCATTTGCAGAAGCAGTGTTCCTTCATTGTTTAAAGTCAGAAATTTTTTCCCGTCCAGAGAACTTTCAATCTGCAAAGATTCTGTTTTCAGAAGTCTGTCCGGGAATGAAACCTCTCCTGAAGTCTGAAGCTGAAGCTCCGTATTCTTCAAAAATGACTGGTCTGCATAAACGGCATTTTGAAGCAGAGCATTCCAGCGGACAGAATAATACAGTTTGTCATTTTTCAAATTCAGGACGGTCTGGCTGCTGCATTGAAGATTCTCCAGCGAAACCGGAAGACGCCCGATGACAGGAAGCGACGAACAATAGGGCAGTTCCGCTTCTGTTTTAACGGTCAGCTCCGCTTCGCGGTTTTCCAGGGAGAAAACTCCTTCCGCCTTCATGTGAATTCCTTTAAATGGACCGATTGTCTGGGTCAGCTCCGCCTGGCGCAATTCGATCTTCGTCGGATCCGATTCCGGGCGGACAGCTTCTACATATGCTTTCATTTCCAGTGGATAGGAATCATGAAGAATTTGAATACCATTGCGGTATTCCCTGTCCAGAAGTCCTCTCCCGCTTACAGAAAGTTCGAAATGCTGCGGGATCCAGTTCTTTCCAAGCCTGTAGGAAGCATTCAGATGAATTGGCAGAGAATGTACTTCCCAGAAACCCAAAGTCTCCGCTGAAAAATTCATGGATGCCGTAATCGATCCCTCTTCTCCCGGAATCAGTCCACTGCATTGCAAATTTTTCAATTCAGTGTGCAGAAACAGATCCGGAGCATATTCATAGTCGAGCGAAAAGGTCTGAATTTTCACATTGCCCAGTTGAACTCCGGAAAAGAGTTCAGGCAGTTTGAATGTGATTTCATCTGCTGGTACATTTTCTGTTTCTTGTTTCCCCGGATTAAAGCCGAAGCGCAGTCTTGCATCATAAATTTCAATATCATCCAGATAAACAACTTGGGAAGCAATTAAGGAACCCCAGTGGATTTTTCCGGAAAAATCTTTGCATTCCAGAATATTCCGCCCTGAAAAATCCTCTATATGCAGACTTTTTATTTGAAGACTTCCACTCCTGCCCAGCAAAGAAAAACTGATTTTCTCAGCATGAATTCTGTATCCTGTCCAGCGTGAAAAGGCCGGAAGATAAAAGTTGCGGATACACCAGCTGCTCGTTAAAAAAATGTACAGGAAACAAAGCAATGCTAAGATTGAAAGCGGAATCAACACTTTCTTCGGCGATCGTTTTCCGAACAGCCGCTGCTTCAAGTTCCGACAAAATGCCTGCAATATTTTCTGCCATTTCTGCATGAATGTTTTCCTGAATATTTTTTACAGCGGTCCATGCACTGTAAGGATCTGCGTCCAATTCGGAAGAAAAAGCGACTCAATGCCTTCTCTGCGTGAAAATCATGAACCCGATGAATTCAGAAGACAGTCAGACACAGGAGATTTCCGGATTCTGCAGATGAAATTTTTCCAGAAAGATATCGGGTACCCTGTTCGTCATCAGCGCAATAAGCGAATCCGGATCAGAAAGACTGTCTTTCTTCCAGGATTTTCCAATGTTTCTGCAATGGGTGTACAATAGCACGATTTTACAAATTAACAAGATATTTCTCTATGAAATTCAAGGACAAAAGGAAATGCCTCCGTCATGATTTTTCCCTGTGTTTTCTCAAAAAATGAATTGAAAAAAGCTGAAAAGCGTCTTTATTATAATAGTAATTAATCTTGTTCCGTATAGCTGTCCGTTATCCCCGGGCGTCCGCAGATTCTCCGCTGTCTTTCTTTTCTCCAAAACTGAGAGACTCTGGACAAATCCGACAGTCCGGTCAGAAAAAAATCCAGTGCAGTGATCCGGATCTTAGAATCTAATCAGGAGATTTTCAAAATGATGAAATTTCAATGGCAAACCATCCGGAAACGCATTCTGCTTCCCATGGCAGTTCTCTGCTGTGCGGTTCTTTCCATGGGCGTGGAACAATGTGCCCTGGATGAAGACGCAGACTGGCTTGCTCCGCTGATGGAAGAAGGCGATGTTGAACCCCCTAAAGCAGTCATAACCATTCATTCCATTATCAAATATCCATCTGGGAACACCTCGCTGGAACAGAAGATACAAAGTTATTCAGGTCAGGCTGTCTATGTGTAGTCTCTGGCGATGATCTCCTCCAAAGACATTGAGGAAATCAAGATTGAACCCAGAGCCAGTGATCCGGATATGTACGATCTGCATTTGTATCTGACGGAACGCGGCAGAAAAATGTGGATAGGTCTCTCCGTCCCAAACAGAAATACCGAACTGGCTTTTGTGGTGGATGGACTGATGTACCGGAAGTTCATCCCCCGAATGCTTTACGACGATTCCACGCGGGATATTATTGTAGACGGACCTTTTGATCCGGCAACGGCTCAGGAAATTTAGAACAATTCCAGACGCACGTATAGAAAATTGAACCGTTGAAATGGTAAAACAGCACAAAAATCCGGACTGTTTTCATGTCCGTTCTGAACTCATCTGGCACCGCAGGTTTCAATGAGTTCCCAAACTATAAAAACAGGCGAAAAACATGATCAATCATTCATCTTCCGTCCTCAGAAGATTCCCTGCCCGGACTCTTCAGCGGGGTCTTTGCCTTCTGGCATTGCTTGTTCCGGGCTGTTCTTTTTTGCAGGAAGGATCAACAGTTCAATCCGGATCGTCCTTTTCGGATCAGCATGTCTACCTTTCCAGTCAGCCCATCTATACTGTCTCCATTCATGCTCTCCCTACGCTGGATACGCCGGAAAGCGAAATTATCAAAGCAGATTCCTTTTTTGACGGGACCGTGCAGGTCGTCGACAAATCCCTCATCGACTACACCGACATTTCTCTGATTTCTGCTTCAGAACGGCCCGGAGAGCCAGGCTTCTACAATCTTTGCTTTGAATTCACGCCTGAAGGACGGGCTCGCTGGGATGAACTTTCCCGCAGTAATGAAAATCGCAGTCTGGCTATCCTGATTGACGGAGTCTTCTATCGGGCCTTTAAACCCCGGATCTTTTACAGCAGTACGGCACAAAGCATTATGGTGGATGGTCCCTTCGACTGCATTGTTGCCGACAAAGTTCAATACTATTCCAGGTTCAACTATCAGAAACATCAGAAACAGGAAGCTGCAAGGGAAAAAGCTGTGCAGACGGAAGAACGGCAGGAAACTCTCCAGACCACGGTCGGTATACCTGCAGAAAATGGTCTGAATGTTTCAGAAACATCCTAGGAATCATCTGTCACAAAATCTTCTGATTCTTCGCAGACGAACCCGTAGGAAGCCGCCCTCTAATATAAAAGCATTCCAGCAGACACTCCAACTGCAAGGATCTGCATCATAATCATCAATAAAGATGGTTTTCTTCCGGATTGATTTCTGCGTGAATTCCGGGACATTTCATACTATGAAGGGAACCAGAACGCTTTCATACCGAAATGTATCAACCGTCTTTCTAAAACAATACTCTATCTACATCATGAACAAAATTCAGCTTTTCCGCAATGCCTTTCAGGAAAATTCCGGAGCCCGGGCATTTTTTCTGAGTATTCTCGTATGGGGAATCGGCGTAGGATCCTTTTAGGCTTAGCTTAACAACTTTCTGTCTGATATTTACCGAATGGATGAATTCGACCGGGGATGGCTTGAATTTTTCCGGGAGCTGCCCGGATTTGCCCTGGTTTTTATTCTAGCTCTTCTCAACCGAATGAGCGACTGGAAAATCATGCGTCTTGGCGTACTTGTTTCCATGGCAGGTGTTATCTTTCTTCTGATTCCGGAAAACAAATGGTTCGTTACGGCACTCATCATGGTCTGGAGCATGGGGGAACACCTGGTCATGCCTGTCCGAAATGCCATAGCCATGCAAGTGGCCTCCCGGGGAAAGGAAGGACAGTCTCTGGGATTCCTGACTGGTGCCATGAATATGGGATCTGTGGCAGGCAGCATTCTGGTAGCCATTATTTTCTACCTGGGAATACACTTTTTCCATATTGATGAAAAAAGAATGATTTATAACTTCTTATGGATTTTTATCTTTCTTCTTTTGGCCATCAGTATTATATGCACATTTTCCAAAAATGCGCCGAACAAGCCATCCCGCCGTCCGAGATTGTATTTTCATAGAAAATTCAGAAAATACTATGCCCTGGAACTTTTCTACGGTGCACGAAAACAAATTTTTCTCACCTTTGCCCCCTATGTTCTGATTCGAGTCTACGGCTTTGATACAGCACAAATGGCTCTTCTTCTGGGCATCTGTGCCGCAGTCAATATCTTTGCCGGGCCGTGGATCGGACGCATTACGGACAGATTCGGATACAGGAACATTATGATTTATGATACGGTTATTTTGTTTTTTGTATGTCTGATGTACGGCTATGCAGGAGACCTTTTTTCTCCGGGAGTAGCCTTTGCACTGGTATGCGTCAATTTTCTGCTGGATGCTGTAATCAGTACAACAAGTCTTGCGACAAACCTGTATATCCGTGAGATCTCCACAAGCGGAGATGAACTTACCTCCACCATGTCTACGGGAATATCCATCAATCATCTGATTGCGATTCTTTCCGCACCGCTCGGCGGATGGATCTGGCAGCGGTTCGGAGTAGGTACATTGTTTACTTTCGCAGCAGTGATGGCTGTCTGCAATTCTCTCTTTGCCATGACGCTGCCCAAGCCGGGGACAGCGGCAAAAGCCGGGAAGTCCGCATAAAATACGGTATGGAGCATGAACAAAACGTTTTGGACAGTCATGCCTCCATTCAGAGCCCCCAGACAAACACTTTCCCGGAATTCATGCAACAACTGGAATTGACTCCACACATCTTTGTTGAAAATCCTCGTTGCAAGCTCAGAACCTCCATTCTTCAGAAACGAAAAAAAGAAAGACAGGTTGTTCCTGCGGTTTACCCGGGAACACCTGTCTCCTCCGAAGAACAGAAATTTTTCAGATCAGAGCATTTCTTTGCACAACCTTGAAACTAAAGCATTGTCACAGACATCTGCATAATTAGCCTTAAAATGCTTCATGACCATTCCGATATTCAATTGATTATTGGAACTTTTGAGATCGGTAATGATTTTCCGGCATTCTTCCTCTGTCAGTTTTCTGGGAAGATCCTTTTCCACCGTTTCCAGAAGACTGCAAATAACTGCAAGTTCGGCATTTTCCCGTGCAGCCAGATCATCTCTTCCGTTCTGGGTATATACTGCGGCGGATTCCGAACGTTCTGCTTTCATCTTTTCCAACCATTTGTGCTGGAGTTTCGCATCAGCCTTTTCAGGATAGAGTTCGGTTTCTTTGTTTTTCAGTTCACGAACAACCAGAAGACGTGCATCCTTCTCTGCTCCGGCAGGCATTTTCATGGCTGTTTTCAATTCTTCGATCACATTCAGCATTTCAAGATTTTCCTTTCTCCAAAGTTGACCGCATTTTCAGCGCTGCGTGGATTCTGTATTCTGCAAGATACAGCCACATGAGGACAAATGCAACTACGAAAAAGGATCTGTATTTAATCTCAGCGTACAATACTGGGAAGGATCTGAAAACAGACCATCTCTCATTCATGCCGCAGTCAAAATACGGCAAATTCGTACTGTTTTTCAATTGCCGAATTCCTTTTCTCTCCCAGACTGAATTCTTCAAAAGATACTGACAGAGGAAAAACCGTACCGCTGTGTCCGAAAGTAAAGGAGTAAAACAGTCATCACCAATAACTCTACAAACACAAAAAGCCGTTGTTTTTCCCGGAATTCGTTGCAATACAGGTTCGAGACGCTATATTGTCTAGGACCCCAGAAGCCTATATTTTCATTCTGTCTGTTTTTAACCCCGGGATTCATAAAAAGGTTTTTTATCTGTTTATGAGCGACTTAGTCAAACTTGAACACGTTTTAGGCATTGCCTTTCACAACCGGCATCTACTGAAAGAGGCCATGACCCATAAATCCTTTGCCGCTGAACATAAAATTCCTTATGACAATCAACGGCTTGAACTTCTGGGGGATGCAGTCCTTCAAATTGTCATGACCCGGTATTTGTTTGACCGTTATCCGGATCTTCAGGAAGGAGCTCTCACCCAGATACGCTCTGCGCTGGTCAATCAGGATTCGCTGGCTGAATTTGCCCGGAGCATTGATCTGGGACATTACCTGATGCTTGGAAAAGGGGAACGCGAGTTAAACGGAAGTGACCGGGATTCAACCATTTCCGATGCCTTTGAATCTTTTACCGGAGCTCTGTATCTGGATCAGGGGCTTGAAAAAGCTCAGGATTTTTTTCTTTCCATTCTATTGAAACATTATCCGGATCCTGCGGAAACCCTTACCACACTGAATCCTAAAGGGGCTCTTCAGGAATATACGCAGAAAATTGGAGCCCATGTTCCACAGTATAAAGTTCTTTCTGTATCTGGTCCCGATCACAATCCTCGTTATGAGGTCCAGGTTTCCATTCGGGAGATTCCTGTGGCATCCACCGTTGCCTCCAGCCGAAAGCTGGCAGAACGCGATGCGGCCAAAAAAGCTCTTGATCTTCTGAAAAGACACGTTATCTCCCTTGAGGCCCCATCCTCCGGGAAAAATCCCGACAGCCAAGAAGACCTGCACCGAAAACAGAAAAATGAAGACGACAAATCATCCTCTGCACCGCATATATCTGACATTCCTGTGAAATCTTGAAAAGGAGAAATTCTGCTATGAAATCCTATACCGTAACCCTGCCTCATCGCATTCTTTTCGGGTGCGGTTCCTTAAATTCTCTGCATTCTGAAATTCCCGCCTGTTGCAAACGGATTCTTCTTGCCGTTGGCACCCATGCTGTCCGTTCCGGCCTTGCTGAGCGCATTCAGGAACAACTGAAAGATGCGGGTGCAGAAGAAGTCCAGATTATTTCAGGCATTGCAGCAGAACCCCCGCTGGAAGATGTAGACCGTCTCATAGAACACGGGCGCTTCATGCAGGCACAGGCGGTAGTTGCTGCAGGCGGAGGAAGTGTTATGGACGCTGCGAAATCGGCAGCTGCATTGATTCCGCAGAGCGGTTCCTGTTCCGACTATTTTTTCGGACGGGAAAAAATTTCTTCAAAAGGTCTGTTCTTTGCTGCTCTTCCCACAACAGCCGGAACAGGCGCAGAAATGACCAACAATGCAGTTTTAACTGACAAGACAAGCCGCATCAAACAGTCCTTAAGGAGTCCATACATGGTTGCGGATCTGGCCCTGGTAGACCCGGAACTGACCTTTGACTGTCCGCCTTCCCTGACAGCATCCAGTGGACTGGATGCCCTGGTCCAGGCAGTAGAATCTTATACGAATCCAAAAGGTTCTGTTATCAGCAAAGCGCTGGCTCTCAAAGCGGCAGAACGCATCT
>CASERY010000090.1 GCA_949290385.1 uncultured bacterium
TTATATTTATTTTACACTTAAATTATTTGATCACTTAAACGAATAATATGAGGTATGAGCATGGATGATACACAGCTTGCCAGCTACTCTTATGATGACGTTGGACGCATATCCGGGATGAACAGCCTCACATTCGGATATCTTGCCAACAGTAATCTTTTTTCTAGCGTCAATCGTCCCGACGGTGTTGATACTGCATGGAGCTATGAATCCAGCCGCAAAATAAGGACTACCATGATCGATGATAATGCTGATGGACACGTACTTTCAAGCCATCAACAGACGGAGAAAAAAGGCAAAATGGAGATTGAGGAAATAAAAGATAACCTGAAAGAGAGAGGATATAATACTAATAGAAGTATTGTATTACAAGACATCTTCTATTAGTATTATAGTCCGTATTTAGTCTAATAACTTTTCAACCGAATAAGGAGAAGGACAGATGCGAAAAAAAACACTGAAAGAATAAACGGTTTTATGAAAGATAAATTCTTTCTCAATCCTGTTTTTCCTTTTCTCTTGATCTTACTTTATGCAGTCATAGGATGTTTGTTTTTTTATAATAGATAGTAGTTTGTCATGCTATATCCCGAAATTATACTCTGTATTATACTCATAATAATGCCGATGATAAGGAAATATTCTAATGATCTCCTGGCGTCTACTAAAATTTTCTATGAGAAAATGCAACGCTATCTTTTCATCTATAAGATAGCACTAATGACATTTTTATTCTTTTCTCTTATTATTGGATATTTATTGGGTTATGTAAATAAATTTTATAGTGATAATCAGAGTGTAAGATTTATATAGGGTAGCATTGCAGCATGGTATTTTTTGATTATTTGTTCAGTACCTTCTTTTATTGTAAAAAAGATTCATTTTTATATAGAAAAAGAAAACTCTTCAGAAATACAAAAATAAAAATTTTATAAACCTCATTTCTTTAAAAACAGTCTAATTTTATGCAAGCCCCTGTTATAAACTGCAGGAGCTTGCATTTGATTAAATACACATTAAAAATATAAAATAATACTACTTATAATCAATATTTAGACTTGACATCCGAAAATATGAACGGTATCTATAACAAGACACTGACTTACTCATACGCTAAAGCCGGGGTAAAAGGGAGATTCCCAGGTATGAACATAGGCGATAAACAGCTTACTGGCTATTCCTGCGATGATGTCGCTATGTATGGGGTTGGAAAAGGTAAAGTAAGAAAACAGAAAAATAAAAATTAGCTGGTGGAGTAGAAGAGACTTGAACTCTCGACCCCCACACTGCCAGTGTGGTGCTCTAGCCAACTGAGCTACTACCCCAGAAATCCGTATTGTTTTTTTACTATACCTGAGATTAAGAGGATGTCAAGCAGATTATATCTGAAAAATTCTTTTTTTATTCGATTGAAAATAATTCGTCTGTCTGTGAAGATTATACATTGCTGAATACATTCTGAAAAAAATGAAATACAAATCAGAAACAGGGAATGGGAAATATTGTCCCTTAAAGAAAAATTGTTCTTGCAGAAAAGAATCCGCAGATCCTGGATACTGAGACTTCCAGAATAAGGTGTTTTCATAACATCTTTAGATCATTTTTGAAGATTGCTTCTTTGTCGTTTGGCCTGCCGGAATCCGCAATTGCATAACAATTTTAGATTGTATTTGAATGGAATGCGTCTTGTTTCTCGTTTTCTCTGAATGAGAAGATAAGAATGTCTGGAAATTGGAAAGGTTATATTTATGTGTAACTTTTATTTTCAGAGATGAGTCATTTTGCAGATCGGATTGGGGAAATAGCATTAAGGGGAGGGGAATGAAAGTGAGAAATCATCCCATCTGGCTTAATCTGGAGATAAAGTCTGATGCTTGAAAAAATGAGGCGATCATTTTTGTCGGGAGATTATCCTAAAAGTTATTACTGTCATGAATGAATAGAGCTCCTGTGAATAAATCTACCTTCAAAAAATCCTGTTTATAGATGCGGATAAATTCCGGTTTGATCAAGTTGTCTAGGTAAATAGGCACTGTTTGTTTTTTTCCTGTACGAGGGATAGAATGTGAAAACTCCAATAATGAAAAAACCCCCGCCGGGATTGCTCCCGGACAGGGGCGAGGAGAGAAAAGAAAATAATCACTAATCACTTCATTTTATTTTAAAGATAAATAATGTGAATCTCCAACTGCAGCAGGACCACGTTCTCCTGTACGAATGCGGACGCATTCATTCATGGGCAGAACAAAGATTTTACCATCACCAATATTGCCGGAACAGGCACTTTCAGCAATCAAGCCAATGGTTTGATCTTCCCAAGAATCCTCTACGGCTATGGCACTTCGAAGTTTTTTCAGCAACTGCACTTTCCGTGGAGTTCCTCTGTACGTAATGACGTATCCCATCTGTCTGCCGCAACCCAGCGCATTGGTAATGGAAAGATGATAAATGCCTTGAGCGAACAACGCCTTTTTGACAGCATTTAACTTTTCCGGCTGAATATAGGCAATAATCAATTTCATTTGGAAATACCTCATGGTTTTCACACTTTTTATAAAGCATATTTTATGCCATTTATTCTGCAGTACAGTTTATCCTAAATTAAATAGATTATTTTTACAAAAAATGAAAAATAAAAATGAATGTTTTCAAAAAATGTAAGAACGGAAAAAGTATTTCAGGCTGTCATTTTCGATGCTTTTTAAGTGGAATGCCTTGACATTGTTTTCTCAGGAACCTATATTGAATCAGCCGCATTTGAGGCGGTGCAGAGGATAGAATTTTCTGGAGACCGCCAAAGCGGTACTTGGATGTTATGAAATTTTTCCTCCGGATTCAGCAGAGCTTAAGATGATTAAGATGAAAAAAACATTCAAATGACTGACAGCTTGACACAGCGGTGAATTTTTCGTTTTTCGATATTTCCCCAGAACCAAAGCCGCAGCGGATTTTTGCCGTCAGAAATTAAATTTATTCCAGTCCATTCAAGTTCAAGGATTTCAAACAGGAATTGTATGTAAAATGCAGACAGTTGAAGAAGAACATTTTAACACGATTAACGACATTTTGGAAAAAAATGCATTGCTCTACCATGATGAAACCGCTTTGGTGGAGTTGAATCCTATGACTCCGGAAAACAGGCATGTTACCTGGAAGGAGTATGCTCTTATTGAATCCAGCAGAAACAACGCCTTTCGCAGATCCCTGACATGGGGCGAATTCGAGGAACAGGCAAACCGGGTTGCCAATCTCCTGCTTACAAGAAATATCCAGAAAGGAGAGAAGGTGGCTATTCTGCTGATGAACTGTCTGGAATGGCTGCCGGTGTACTTCGGAATTCTCAGAACAGGAGCCATTGCAGTGCCGTTGAACTACCGGTACACTGCAGATGAAATCCGATACTGTCTTCGTCTGGCAGATGTGAAAGTGCTGTTCTTCGGACCGGAATTTACCGGGCGCATTGAGGAGATCTGTGACAGCATGGAAGGTGTGGAAACTCTTTTCTACGTAGGGGATGACTGTCCCACTTTTGCCGAAAACTGTACAAAACTTATGACCTACTGTTCCCATCTGACCCCGGATATTCCTCTGACGCCGGAAGACGAGGCCGTCATCTATTTTTCATCCGGAACAACAGGATTCCCCAAAGCCATTGTCCATGCCCATAAAGGCTTGATTCATTCATGCAGGGCAGAACAGAATCACCATGGACAGACCCACAGCGATGTTTTCCTCTGTATCCCGCCCCTCTATCACACTGGAGCAAAAATGCACTGGTTCGGCAGTTTTCTTGTGGGTGGAAAAGCTGTGCTCTTAAAAGGCATTAAGCCGGAATGGGTGATACGAAGCATTTCAGAAGAAAAATGTACCATCGTATGGCTTCTGGTTCCCTGGGCGCAGGATATCCTGGATGCCATTGAAAATGGTACTATTGTGCTGGATGAATATGAACTTTCTCAATGGCGCATGGTCCATATGGGGGCTCAGCCGATTCCACCCAGCCTGATTAAGCGCTGGATGGAAATTTTCCCGGGCCATCAATATGATACCAACTACGGCCTTAGTGAATCCCTCGGACCGGGATGTGTACACCTTGGCGTAGGAAACATGGATCATCTGGGGGCTATCGGCAAGGCCGGATTTGGCTGGAGCGCAAAAATTGTCGATGGAAATGGAAAGACCATTACGGAACCGGGAGAAGTCGGGGAACTGGCTGTAAAAGGACCCAGCGTGATGCTCTGCTACTATAAGGATAAGAAAGCTACCGAAGAAACTCTCCGGGACGGTTGGCTCTATACCGGAGACATGGCCGAACAGGATCAAGACGGTTTTATTTATCTCGTAGACCGTAAAAAAGATGTTATTATTACAGGTGGCGAAAATCTTTATCCGGTTCAGATCGAAAATTTCCTGAGAAAAAATGAGAATATCAAGGATGCTGCCGTTATCGGTCTGCCAGATACGCGTCTCGGAGAAATTGCCGCGGCTGTCATTGAAGTCAGGGAAGGGCGTTCCTTGACAGAGCAGCAGGTGGTGGATTTTTGTCATTCCCTGCCGCGTTACAAGCGTCCGCGTAAAATTATTTTTGCAGAGATTCCAAGAAATCCTACTGGAAAAATCGAAAAGCCGAAACTGCGCAAGCTGTACGGTGGATCCGCGTTGGTGGCTCAGCAGGTTGAACTGGATAAATTTCAGGAAAAGGAATGAAACGGCAAGGGTGCTGAGAGAGGCAACACATGCGGAATTTCTGGGGCAGAAAGATTGTGGGGGCTTGTATACTCGTATCCAATTATGAAAGCCTCCGCTATTTTTCACGGAGAAAAAGCAATTTTTCAAAGAATGATTTTGACTGAGGAGCAAGGATCCATTTGCAGATATTTAGAGACGGGGGAGCATGAATGAATGGCTGCAATCAGCGTTTTTCATCCGATAAAAAACTGTGCAGCATCAGGATTGTGTTCACGACAAGGCCCCCAGATAAAAAAAGGGAAACCTCTGATAAGAAAATGGCACAATGAATTGCTGAATTCATTGTATTTTTTAGCCGGGATCTCTGTAAAATATTTTTGCAGATGATCCCATGAATTGAACAGTATCAATGAAGAAAAAAAGAAAAACTGGAAAGTATTGCCCGCTGTTTTATATCAAGTAAAACAGTCGGTATTATTCCGGGATTCTGGAATTTTTTTCAAGAGGAGTTCCGGGGAGAGATTTTCCATCAGGAGATCA
>CASERY010000091.1 GCA_949290385.1 uncultured bacterium
TCGAGGGTTCGAGTCCCTTAGGCTCCACCAAATTTATTCCTTACGACCTTCTTAATACTGCATAACCATGCTGTAATAAGTCTTGAAATCTGTCGGACTTCGTCCTGTTTCCTTTTTTCAACAGGGAAAGCCCCCTTCAGAAGAATCTGAAAGCAAAAGATGAATAAAGCACGGGGAGAAAATTCTTCATCAATATCCCCTTGCTGTCCCTCTTACCGACACCAGGCTTCATTCAGAAGATCTTATAAATATAAAAAATATCAGACTCACTCAAATCAGAATCTCCGGATCCTCTGTGGATCCTTCAATGCTGTGCTGGCACTGCGGATCAACCGCATCAATATCCCCGCTCCACAGATATTTGCGAGTTTCTTCAATTACAATCTTATGCAAGGCAAAGAGGCAGATAATATTCGGAATTGCCATCAGACCATTTCCAATATCGGAAAAGGTCCAAACCAGGTCCAGTTTTGAAACCGCTCCGACAAAAATCATCGGCACAAAAACAATCCGGAACACCCACTGAAACATCTTGGCTTTCCGTCCGGCCAGGAAATAAATTGCCTGTTCCCCGTAACAGAACCAGCCGAGAATTGTAGTGTAGGCAAATGCAATCAATCCAATCACCAGAATAAAATTGCCCAGCGGGAAAGTGATCCATTCGGGCATCCAGATCCGTTCGAAAGCACACTTTGTCAAGTCTTCGGCTTTCACGAAAACATCCTGCGGATTCACATGGGTGGCAAGGCATGTAGACACAATCGCAATTCCAGTAAGAGCACAGATCACCACAGTATCCCAGAAAGTTCCCGTTGAAGAAATCAATGCCTGGCGAACCGCATTTTTCGTTTTGGCACAGGCCGCAATAATCGGAGCGGACCCCAGGCCGGACTCGTTGGAAAACAGACCGCGTGCAACACCGAAACGCATCGCAGCAATCATCAATCCTCCGGCGACGCCTCCCCCGGCAGCCTTCAGCCCGAAAGCCTCCTTCAGAATCAGCTGAACCGACGGGAAAATATAGGCGGAATTGGCACAGAGAACCAGGATACAGCCAATGACATAAAAAACAGCCATTACCGGGACCAGTGCCTCGCAGACTTTGGAAATGGCCTTCATTCCGCCAAGAACCACAAGCCCAATCATCACGGCTTCGAAAATACCCATAATCCACGGCTTGATCCCAAAGGCGGAATGCGCATAGGATGCCACAGCATTACTCTGGACAAGATTTCCAATACCGAAGGCCGCCACCAGAGTAAAAATACAGAAAAGCACGGCCAAAAACGGACAATTCATGCCGTTCCGGATCGCATACATAGGCCCTCCGTGGACATGACCATCCTTCCCCACAACTCTATATTTTATTGCAAGAAGTCCTTCTGCATATTTCGTTGAAATACCAAGCACTCCCGTCATCCAGCACCAGAAAACAGCCCCGGGACCTCCCAGATGAACCGCCGTCGCCACGCCAATAATATTTCCAGTGCCTATCGTGGCGGCAAGCGCAACAGCCAGTGCGCCAAACTGGGAAATGTCACCGCATGCCCCTGAATCCCTGGTCAGAGAAAGACGAATCCCTTTGAAAACATAACGCTGTACAAATTTCAGACGAATTGTCAGAAAAATATGAATTCCAAGCAATAAAACCAGCAGAGGCCATCCCCATAAAAAATTATCAAAACCATTGATAAATCTGCTGAACCATTCCATACTGATTTTCTCCTGAACCTTTTTCAGTATTAAAAAAACATCCTCTGAACCTGCACTGCAAGACCTGCTCCCCTTTTTCTGGCAGGAGAAGCAATAATTTATTAATATAGCATCCTTTCAGACTGTTTGCAATCAATGTCTAAGAGAAAAAACATCTGCAAGAACGGCATCCGGCATTGTCCCCGAAAACATTCATAACATATTTCTCATCTGTCTCTTTGGAAAAACAGTCGTTCAGAAGTATCTTACCCGTAACAACTGATCCCGGGAAGTTTTTTCCAGCAGACTGTTTCCGCTGCGGAATAGCTGCGCTGGGCAAAAAAGATTCTTCTCCAAGGAAATATTCATTCAGTTCTTCTGTAAAAAATCTATAAAGAATAAAAGGACTTCTTTCATGAAAACCATGTTTCTTGCCGACCATGGAACGCCGCTGATGACGATTGATATTCCAACCGATTCAGAGCAATAGAATTATGCCGCATTGGAACTGCGCTACTATCTTGGAATGATTTCAGGTGCTCCTTTTGAAATCCGTAAAGGCTGTCTCTGTGACTCAGCTGCAGAAAATCCCGCAATCCGCCTGAATCAGACAGAGAATGACCCAGAACTTGGAGAAGAAGGCTTCCGTCTTGAAACATCTGCCAGAGGTCTTGAAATCACCGGCGGCACGCGCGGCCTTCTTTACGGGACCTATGAATTTCTTGAACGTCTCGGCTGCCGCTTTTTCACCCCGCTGGATGAAAAGATCCCCTGTTGCAGCACCCCGGTTCTTCCGGAACTTCATATAACACAGATTCCTGTTCTGGAATACCGTATGCATGATACCAATGATCTCAAACGCTTCCACCGTTTTTCCGTTAAATCCAGAATCAACGGAGGAGAAATTCCAGAGAAATTCGGCGGCTCCATGCGTTATGCCCTTTTCGTTCACAGTATGAACACTCTCGTACCGCAGAAGGAATTCGCAAAGACTCATCCTGAATACTTCGCCATGCGGGACGGCAAACGATATATTCCGGATCAGCCCGAATTCACCCAGCGCTGCCTGACCAACGAAGACGTATTCCACATTGCCTGTGAAAATGTCCGAAAAATCCTCAAAGCCCATCCGGAGTGCAGAATCATCTCCATCTCGCAGATGGATAACTGCGCTGTCTGCACCTGCAGCGAATGCCGAAAAGTGGATCTGGAAGAAGGCTCCTCCGCAGGTACACTCATTCGTTTTGTCAACAGAATCGCCACAGAACTTAAAACGGAATTCCCGGATGTGATTTTTGATACCCTGGCATATCAATATTCCCGTCCGGTCCCACGTAAAACCAGACCGGTGGAAAATGTCTGTGTCCGCCTCTGTTCCATCGAATGCTGTTTCTCTCACCCCATTGAAAGCTGCGACGATACAAGCCGCGGTGTGGAACTTCCTGACGGTACCCGCACAGATTTTCTGACAGATCTTCAGAACTGGGGAAAAATCTGCAAACGCATGTACATCTGGGATTATGTCACATGTTTCTCCCATTATCCGACACCGCATCCGAACTGGCACACTCTTCAGCCGAATCTCCAGACTTTTGTAAAAAATCATGTCAAAGGTGTTTTTGAGCAGGGCAACTCCAAACTGGGCGGCGGTCCGGATCTGGTGGAACTCAGACAGTACCTGATTGCCAAACTCCTTTGGGATCCCTTCTGCGACTTGGAAAAACACATGACGGAATTTCTGGAATATTACTATGGCAAAGCAGCCCCTATGATTCGTGAATATCTTGAAACAGTCTGTAAAAAATGCGAAACGGATAATATCCATGTGGGATTCAACGATCCTCCAGTCAAAGATTTCGTCTCCGAAAAAATGCTGGATATTTATGATGAAATTCTGAACCGGGCTTATCTGGCTGTGCAAGGGGATCCTCTTCGCATGGTTCGAGTACGCCGTGTTCAGTTCTGCCCCAGATACCTGCGCCTGAAACGAAAGTCCATGCTCCAGGGACAGCTTGATCCCGTTGAAATCAATGCGTTTTTCACAGACTGGAGAGCCTATGGATTCACCCGCATCCATGAATGGGTCAGTGCAGAAACAGCACAGTATGCATTCCTGAAGGGGCTATGGAGAGGGGAAGAATTTTACACATTTTCCCAGCAGGAAGGGAAGGAAGAACTCTGAAGAGAAATCTTCTTCAATCATTCTGCAGCAGATAGAAGGGTTCTCTTCATCAGCCATTCTCATAAAAAATACAGAGACTTTCTGAAACAATTTCCTGCATCTGAAGTTAAAAAAGGATTCTCTTTTTTCTGCAGTTCTTTTTACATACTTTTCTGAATACTATGAGAAAAAAACCTGCCAGATGAATTTCATCCAGCAGGCCATAAAAATAATCAGGCAAATGAGTTTAAATCAGGATCAGTTAGTAAACTGAGCTTGGCAGTTTTTATGATCTGAGTCTTCTTCAGTATAAAGCATGCCGCGGGGTTCTTCTCTTCCCAGATAAACAACTTCTTCTCTGCAGACCTGTTCACGGGCATTTGCATTGCGGCTCTGAACAGAACCATCACCAAACAGGAAGTTGGCAGTTCCAACGGTGGTGTCATAGCCGACAGTCTGAGTTCCATTGTAGTCACTGTCTTTAGCTGCACCGTGTCTCCAGCGCATGGACCAGTCTTTACAGCGGATACGGTACGGACCGAATCCGTCACCGATCCAGATACCGCCCGGATAACGATCAGGAGAACCGGCGATGAAAATTCCAAGTGCCGGGGAAAGACTGCATCCATCGATATTTTCACCTTCCCCATAAGCCGGGCAAAGGAAGAAAGATTTATCAGTAATTAACCCTGTTGCCATCAGGAAGTTGTTGTAAAGTACAGCAGTCCATCTGGTTTCCATGGGATCAACCCAGATACCGTATTTATTCAGCCAATCGCCATAGGTTTCTCCATTTTCAATCTAAGGAGCCCAGTTTCCAGTTGTATAATAGGGCATTCCTTCATAGTCAATGGAATACTGCATCAGAGCAAGACCAATCTGTTTCTGGTTGCTGACACATTTAATAGCTTTAGCTTTGGCTCTGGCGGATCCAAGAGCGGGGAGAAGCATACCGGCCAGAATTGCGATGATCGCAATTACAACCAGCAGTTCGATCAGTGTGAAGTGCTTTTTCATTATAGGCCCTTTCTTAAAAAATTAAGTTTTCAGGGGCCCTTTTCAGGGGCCCTTTTCAGGGGCCCTTTTCAGGGGCCTACGACAAAGAGAAGATCTTTTTCTCTCTGAAAAGAATTATAAAAAATTCCAGATCATTTGTCAATACGTTTTTATAAAAAATGTTAAAAAATGATTCTTCTGCACTTTGTGAAAAAACAGTCGCCGCATAGCCGGAACCCCTGCGCAGTCAAGCTGCAATCCGGCATAAACAAAAGAATCTCTTCTTGCCCTTTTCAGGACAATCGGTATTGGTTTTTGGTTAGTCAGTCACGAATAAAAGGAGCTCTTTCTTTGTCATCTCTGTCCTCTGTTCCAGACTTCGACTGAGGCCATATATCCTGCAGAAGGACTCCACAAGTAATTGCTTGGGGATCTCCCGAATGAGCTTCAGCGGAAGCCGTATGTCCACAGAAGGGAATCAAACAAAAAACAGTACGTCCGATATTCATGATAACAAATCAAATAAAGATCAGTCTTCTGCGAACAACGGATTCACCAAAGCAATGAACAATGAAGAATATCATTTATAAAAAAAGAGGCACTGTCAGCAAAACGGGTTCCGTAAAGCCGGACTGAAGGATCCTGCAATCAGTAAATTTTTCCGGATAGATTCTGGTACAATTCAAACACCTTGCCTGCCTCCTCCCACAGGATGGGACCCGATACCTGAATTCCGCGCTTTTCCAAAGATTCTTTCCAGTTTTCGATTTTATCGCCCTCGTCAAAGCCAATGGACTGCGCATCTTCCTTCGTGGCGCCATACAGCATGCCCTCCACTCCGCTCCAGGGCGTAGCTCCATAGCACATGGCACAGGGTTCGCAGCTTGTTGCAAGGATGCACCCTTTAAGTTCATACGTCCCCTTAAGATACTGAGCTCTTGAATATGCGGTCATTTCCGCATGCGCCCAGGACTGTCCTGCAGGGACCACACAGTTGACCCCAACGGCAACCAGTTTATCGGTTGCTTTGTCAAAAACAGCTGCACCAAAAGGACCTCCAGTATGATTCAGCACATTCAAGCGGGCCAGTTCTATCACAAAATGCATTTTTGCCTCGTCTCCGCAAAAAGTTTTGTTCATGTTTTCTTGTTCCATCCGGGCAAGCCATGCAGGCAGTGCCACGGGCGGTGTCAGCGCTGCAGTCCCGCAGCGGCATCCCGAAAAAAGCAGGGCAAAAAATGGAATCCCTGCCAGCAGAATCATGTTCTTCAACATACTATTCCCTTTCAATATACTTCTGGAAATGATTTCTGAAAAAGCAAAAGAGCTTGCTTGGAACAGTCCGACTGCTTCCGTAAATGCAGGAGCATCTCTACATGAACAATATATCCCATTCAAATAAGAGAAAAGAAAAAAACTGTGCACATACCCCTGACTTAAACAGGTAAGCATTTTCAAGTCAAAAACACAAGAAATTCCTTCTTCATCCAAGCCCCATTTTGCGCTGTCCGCCTGCCAGACAATACAATGTTTTTCTTACCGTATCTTTCTGTGGAATTCAATTTTTCCTATAAATCGCCCATTTCTGCAGGGATAAAAAGCAGATTTGCAGCTTTTCGGGGCTCCTGTCCATAAAAAAATAAAATGAGATTCAAATACCACAGAAATAAGCGCTAAGGAACTCGTTTAAGATAGCATTTCAAAAAAAGAATTGCAACCGTCAAAAAGGAAATCCAGCTTTGTTTTCATCTTATGATAAACAGGAAATTTTGTAAAATGGTCATGAGACGGAACGCTCTTTCAGAACATTACAGAAACACGATTGCAGAACTGCTTCCGAACAAAATGGGGAAAATAGAAGGACACTTCTTTCAATGGACAACCCCATGAAATTCCTCCTCATAGTTTCGAGTTATTCTATTATTTCCGGCGGAATTCTGAATCGGACAGAAAAACATCTCTGATAATAATGGAGAGGTCTCGTTCTCCACTTTATAACTCAGGGTGTCGGAGTTTGCCACTGTATCTCTGATAATAACGGCCAGTTCCCGTTCTCCCCTCCCTCCCTATCCAGAAAAACACATTTATCCCGCATTGCCATTCTTCATAAGTTCAGACAACAAGGAAGCCGTTATAAAAAATTAGAATATATCAAAAGGAATCGAAAGGAAAAATTTCAAGTCCTGTTTCTTCTTTACGATTTCCGACAGAATCTATACTTGTGAGATTGCAATATAGTCAACTTCACCCGAAATATCGGAACAATATCGCATCACATTCCATGACAGATGCTGCTCAACCATTATGAATATCAAAAATAATCCGGCAACATTGCAGTGCGAAATCTTATAGAACAAGGAAATCACATTTACCAATGGATCAAAGGTTATGATTTGAGCTTGACAGCCAGATTTTTTAATGTTCCTTTGACTTCAAATAGATCCGGTCTTGCCCGGATAAGATCAATTAAGGGCCTGCTCTTTTTCTTATCATCTGGATTCATCGTTCGAAGTGCGCTCCCAACAGCACTCAGCCGAATGAATCCAGATTCATCCTATGGGACACTTTGAATGGCTTTTCCAATCAGCTCATAGAGTTCTTCACCCGGCTGACTGGCAGGATCCACCTGTTTTTCAGGCAGTTCTTTTTTCTGCAGTTGCTTGACAACAGGCACATTTGCCAGCTTTTGCTTTTCCTCTGTTTTCCGGAGCTCTGAGTCATCCACCAGTGCGGATTTTTCCGGGACGATGTCTTTCAGCTGCTCGATGAATATAAAACGACTGCATGCATTCCGAAATGCCTCAGGTGTTTTTTCCTGCCCAAAACCATACACTTTCAAACCTTCCTCCCGGATACGCACGGCAAGCCCGGTAAAATCACTGTCGCTTGAAACGATGCAGAAACCATCAAAGTGTTTTGTATACAGCAAATCCATGGCATCAATAATCAACGCACTGTCAGAAGCGTTTTTCCCAACGGTATATGCAAACTGGGATACCGGTTTTAAGGCATATTTCTGAAGTTTCTCTTTCCAGCAGGCATGGGCAGAGGATGTAAAATCACCATAAACTCGTTTCACAGCAGCATTTCCAATCTTTGCAATCTCGGGAAGAAGAATATCAAGCACTTTATAGGAAACGTTGTCTGCATCAATAAGCACTGCAAGTCTTGGTTCATGATGGCCCATGTCTTGTTTGCTTCTTTCTCCCGAGGGACAGTTCTGCGTGATCCAACGTGAATGACAATATCTTTGAACTACTATAGTATCCGACCGGGCAATTGCAAATTTCACATCGCTTCACAGAAATGTCAGCAACTCAGAAAAAACAAGATCCATACAGAACAAACATGGCCAAACCTCCGGATGCCATGCTGTTTTCCAGGCCGTTTTCCTGTTCTTTCCGGGGATTCCGTGGAAAGATCAGGAAACGGCCGGCATCTGGGAGAACTACCGACGCAGAAAACATTCCCGCGACATTCTGTGCCAGGCAGGAAAACAGCCGATAGCTTTGAGAACGCCAATTTTTCCGAACGTCTGCTTACAGAAATACGCTTTTCTATAAGCCGGCGCAATGGACTCTTATTGCCCTGTCCAATTTACAAACAGCCCGGATCTCAGGCAGCATTTTTCATATTCGCCCGAAGTCAAAGCTGTTTTCTTTTCCGAAAAACAAAATTATCCAATGAAGTTTGTCTGAATCCGAGGCTCCTGCGCCGGATGCGGAATACCCGACTTGGCTGCCGTTTTCAACATGTATGCCATATTGTTTCCGAGCGTGCGCATTGTCTGCAGGCCCTCCTGGTCCAGACGAACCTCATCCGGAGTAAAACCATGGGTTGAGTTCCAATATTGACTGGAAACAACCGGCATCTGGAGGATGGTGAAATATTTGTTCAGCCTGTCAAACGTTGCGCTTGCACCGCCGCGACGGCAGTTAACCACGCATGCGGCAGGTTTAAACTCAAAGTACTTGCCTGCCGAGAAGAAGACACGGTCAAGGATCGAACAGAGACTTCCCGGAGGGCCGGCATAGTACACCGGAGCCCCGATTACAAGACCATCACTGGATTTCATTTTTGTGACAAATTCAGTATAAAGTCTATCCTGAAAAACACACCCCCGGGCACCATCCTCATGACATTTCCAACAGCCAATACAGCCTTGCACAGCTTGATTGCCGATCCAGAATATTTCAGAGTTGATTCCATTGTTTTTCAGCGCCCCTGCAACTTCTGAAAGCGAGGTAAAAACACATCCATCCTTATGGGGACTTCCATTCACCAGTAAAACTTTCATTTCCGATGTCCTCCCGCTCATTGAATGCTTCGACCGAGTTCAAAAGCCTTTTTCAGCTGAGGATGGCCGGCAATATCTCCCACTTTTAAAACGCCGCCCGCAATCAGGCAGCCCAAATCTTCCCAGCCAAGGAATCCCAGAAGAGATTTGTAATATTGGACAACAGGCGCTTCATTTTCCTGCCCTGAACCTTCAGAAGCCATCAGCAGGATGGTTTTCTTGTGCGGAGTTGCCCAGTCTGAATTGCTCTCTGTAACCGCAAATAAGCGGTCAAAAGCACATTTCAGTTGTCCGGAAATTCCCCAGTAATACATGGGCGATGCCAGTACCAGGATATCTGCAGTTTTGTATTCCGGATAAATTTTGTCCATATCATCCTTCTGAACACATGGAGAATCAGGATTTTTCCCTCCGGAAAGACATC
>CASERY010000092.1 GCA_949290385.1 uncultured bacterium
TATATATAAGGAGAAGTATTTATAATGCGAGAAAGAAAACCTTTTGAAGAAAGGTTGTTTTCTTCTTGCGCACTTCTTTTTCCAAACCTTTTTGAATCATCTTTTCCCTTTGCGGGAAAAGATAAGGATAATTTTTTTACATGGTTGGTCAAGAGGGAGGTATATATAAGGAGAAGTATTTATAATGCGAGAAAGAAAACCTTTTGAAGAAAGGTTGTTTTCTTCTTGCGCACTTCCTTTTCCAAACCTTTTTGAATCATCTTTTCCTGTTGAGGAAAAAATGAGATTTATAAGAATTTATGGATTTTATTTTATCCTTCAGAAATTCCCTCAGTGCCTTAAATAAACATCAACGCTTTCTCAAGCAATAGGTCGGGAAATCTAGTATTCTTATTTTTGATCATTAAATATTTATATTATTTCAGCTTGCTGATTCAAGGATTGCTTCCTGTTTCGGAGAAGTTCATAAATTGGATCCCGGGGCAAAATAAAAATCCCGGCCTCTGCAGTAGAGCGTTCCGGGATTCTGTGATGGCACAAAACTTTTTCACATGCCGTATTTTTTTTACGCATTTATTTCAGCCTGAAGAGCTGCATCATCCGCAAGCACTTTTTCTGTTTGAGCCTTCCGAAATGCCTTGAGTTTTGCATTCAGGCTTTCATCACTCAAAGCAAGTATGGATATTGCCAAAAGAGCCGCATTTTTAGCTCCAGCAGACCCCGCTGTAACTGTTGCTACAGGAATGCCCGGAGGCATCTGAACCATAGCCAGGAGGGCATCCATGCCATTGAACGGAGCGGATGCCATGGGAATTCCAATGACGGGCAGCGTCGTATGTGCCGCAATAACACCAGCCAGATGTGCAGCCATACCGGCAGCACAGATAATAACTTTGATTCCTTTAGATTCTGCATTTTTTGCAAAGTCTGCAGCAGCATCCGGGGTACGGTGTGCTGAAATAATATGAGCCTCGCAGGATATGCCGAAATCTTTCAGTACGTCAAATGCGCCTTTCAAGGAGGGCAGATCACTCTTGCTACCCATAATTATAGAAATAGTTGCCATAATGGATTGCCTTGTTATAATTGGGATTGGTGTTGGGAAAAAGAAAAGGGTCTGTCCGGTCCGGTTTTAAAGCAGACCGGGCAAACCCCGGAATACAGATGAAATAGAAGTCAGTTTTCCGGTTTATGGGGAACATCGGTTCCCGCAGCGGCTTTTACTGCTTCAATTTCTTTGAGGAAATCATCCTGAGTATCATCTCCGAATGCTCCCTGAAGTTTTCCTTCAGCGATCTCAAGCAAGGCTACATCCAGATAATTTTCCTCTTTGCAACGGACCATGGGTCTTGCTCCATAGGCCAGTGCACGGGCTCTTTTGGAAGCCAGGATAATCAGCATCTTGGAGTCTTTGATGACATCTTTTGCCCGATACAGATAATCGTTATTCATGAAGGAAACTCCTCTCTCTCGTTCATTAATAGTCAATGACGTCACGATGTTTTTCAATCGTGGTGAGATCATTGCTCATGATAACTTCGTAATTGCGTTCAAAATCAAATACTGCGTCACGGATATAGCGTTCAGCCAGAGCTTCGCGCTTTTCATCCTGCACTGCACTGCGGAGCATCAGAAGTCCTACGAAAATGAAGGTTTCATTTTCAACCAGATTTCTGGCTCTGAGATTGTGGTATTCGGGATCTTTCTTGGCACTGACAAATTCCACAGCTTTAAGCTGTTTCGCATGCATGCACTTAATCATGGCCTTCAGGGATCCGACAAGTCCATCGTTGGGAAGCGCTCCCATGAGTTTTCCAATCTCAAGGTCGAGACTTCTCTTCATGACTCCTCCGATTGCCGCAACAACCTGGAGCTGAGTGGTTCCCTCATAAATATTGGTAATGCGGACATCGCGGTAGTACCGTTCAGCATCAAAGTCATGCATGTAACCTGTTCCGCCATGAATCTGGATGCAGTCATAGCAGATCTGGTTGGCGGCTTCCGTGGAAAGCGCTTTGCTCATAGGTGTGAGTGTCGCGGCAAGTTCCGTGTAATATTTAGCTTTTTCACGGATTTCCGGTGTTACTGCGGCTTTGTCTGGTCCATCCATAATGTGATTATAAACGGAACGCAGATCCACTGCTGTGGTTGTTTCATAGAGCAGAGCTCTGGATGCGGCCAGCTTGACCTTCATTTTAGCAAGCATATCATAAATAGCCGGGAATTTGTCGATGCTCTGTTTGAACTGGAACCGTTCTGACGCATACTGTCTGGCTTCCCGGTAGGCGGCCTCTGCAATGCCTACAGCCTGAGCGCTGATGGCAACACGAGCCCCGTTCATCAGAGACATAACATAGCGGATCAAGCCGAATTTGCGTTTGCCGCAGAGTTCAGCCGGAACATGATTATACTGAAGTTCAGCCGTGGCAACACCGTGAATTCCAAGCTTGTGTTCGATGCGGCGGACAACAAGTTCATCGCATTTTTCGCAGATAAACATGGAAAGTCCGCGTCCGTCTGTAGTGCCGTTTTCAGAACGGGCAAGCACCAGATGGATTTTTGCACAGCCGTTTGTGATAAAGCGTTTATTTCCGTCCAGATACCAGTTGCCGTCAGCATCCTGGCTGGCCTTGAGCCTTACAGACTGCAAGTCGGATCCGGAATCCGGTTCAGTCAGGTCCATGGATCCATCTGCCTCACCGCATGCGAAGCGGGGAAGGTATTTTGCCTTCTGCTCATCAGAGCCGAATTCACAGATCGTTTCAGCAATATCCTGAAGTCCGAACAGATTCTGAAGGCTTCCGTCTGCACGTGAAACCATTTCAGTCATCATGGTGTAGATGGTGGTCGGGAAATTGAGTCCTCCGTATTCACGGGGAAGCATGACGCCCATCACGCCGGCAGCGCGAAGGTCATTCATGTTCTGGACTGTCAAAGGATGATAGGTAACTACGCCATTTTCAAATTTTGGACCTTCTTCATCCACCTGACGGGAACGGGGGGCAATTCTTTCGCCTGAGATTTCTCCTACAACTGTAAGAATACGCTTGAAGCTGTCAAGGGCATCCTCATAGTTTTCAGGAGCGGTATCGAATTTTTGAATTTCAGTGTAGTTCTTTTCCTTGAGTTCCATAACCTCCTGAAGGTTAAGGTTCTTCAGGGTAAAGACCAGATCCTGGTTGTCAGAGAAAAAGTTGGACATTCTGTTCACCTCAGGCCTTTGCTTTGTATGCTTTGATCATCATGGGAATGACCTGATTCAGATCGCCCACAATTCCATAATGTGCTACAGAGAAAATCGGTGCATTCGGATCCGTATTGACTGCAATGATTTTCTTGCTTTCAGACATTCCTGCGCAGTGTTGTACAGATCCGCTGATGCCGCAGGCAATATAGAGTTTCGGACGAACAGTAACACCTGTCTGTCCGACCTGATGATCGTGACTGATCCATCCGGCATCCACTGCAGCACGGGAAGCTCCAACTTCCCCGCCGAGTGTTTTGGCAAGTTCATGAATCAGTTTGAAGTTTTCCTTGGAGCCGACACCATAACCGCCGGAGACAATGATCTGAGCTCCTTTCAGATTGACCGTCTTGTCCTGGCGGATGCGTTCCATGACTTTGACAATGGTTTCTTTTTCAGTAAGAGCCACGTCTACATGGACGACTTCGCCTTTGCGGCCGGGAACAGGAGTTCCAATTTTCATCACGCCTTCGCGCACGGTTACGATCTGGGGATCATCCCAGGTATTGACAATGGTGGCAATGATGTTTCCGCCGAAGGCGGGACGAATCTGCATGAGTTTGTTTTTGTAAGACTTATGATTTCTGAGATCTTCGAAATCATCAATCTGCAGGTCGGTACAGTCTGCCGTAAGACCTGCCATTTTTTCAGAGGCGATGCGGGGAGCCAGTTCACGACCTTTCATAGTTGCTCCGAACAGAAGAATGTTCGGCTTGTGCTCCCGGACAAGATCCATAATCACCTTTGCAAAAGGAAGAACTGTAAATGGTTCAAGGCGTGGATCCTCAGCCAGGAACACAGTATCGCAGCCATATTCAAAAAGGGTATCGCAGCAGGAGGCTACGCCATTTCCAAGAAGGACGGCTTCTGTTTTAACTCCGAGTTTGTCTGCGAGCTCTCTGCCTTTGCAGACGAGTTCAAGGCTTACATCGGCGATTTTCCCGCCTTCCTGTTCAATGAATACCCAGACATTACCGATTTTTTCAGTCATTGCAATCACCCCAGTGTATGGTCTTCAATAAGTTCGTAAATGAATGCGGACACCCCTTCGGCGGTAGGTTCAATATTGCGGAATGAGCCTGCAGTGAGAACCACGCTCTGAATCTGTTTAACTTTCGTGGGAGATCCGCTGAGACCGAGCCGGTCAAATTCATGTTCGGGAACCGCATCTTTGGCGGACCATTCACGAATAAGAAGGCCTTTCGCATCCTATTCAGCACAGGTCGCAGCATTGCCGCCTGCAGCTGTGATTTCACTGGGAGTTTTAGCTTTTTTATATTTAAGAATGCGCATAGCGTTCTGAGGCCGGGGATCATTGGCATCCACCACTGTGAGAAGGGCAGGGATTGGAGCTTCCAGAATTTCATATCCGCCTTCAATGGAGCGTTTCGCACGGATTTTTCCATCGCCGAGGTCCAGAACTTCCTGAACATAAGAAATCTGTGGAAGAGCAAGCTTTTCTGCAATTTGCGGACCTACCTGTGCGGTATCTCCGTCGATAGCCTGGCGTCCACAAAGAATCAGATCGAATTTGCCTACTTTCATAGCCAGTCTGCTCAAGGCAAAACTCGTGGCAAGCGTGTCAGATCCGGCAAATGCTCTGTCTGTAAGAAGAATGGCTTCATCGGCTCCTCTGCAGAGTGCATCGCGGAGAACTTCCTATGCGTTGGGGGGGCCCATGGTTGCAACAATAACTTTTGCCTGATAGCGGTCTTTGAGCTGAAGAGCCAGCTCAAGAGCATTCAAGTCTTCGGGATTGAAAATAGCCGGGAGTGCCTATCTGTTGATAGTCCCGTCCGGCTTCATAGCCTGACCCGTCACATTCTTTGTGTCCGGAACCTGCTTCACAAATACGATGATTGTGTAGCCCACTGCTTGCTCCTTCGTTTCTTAAATAGCTTATTTTTAAGTAATTATTATAAAACTGCGAATTCATTTCCGGCGTTGAAAAGTTCATAATTCATCCGAAAATACCAACTGTAATGTAGCACGGAATTCCTTAAAAGGCAATCAAAGAATGGAGTTTTTTTTATGATTATCTTGAGTCCGGGAATGTTTTGAATTTGAATCCTACTCCGGATTTGTGGAGCGGCTGGATGATGCAGAAAAATTTGAAATCAAGAAAAGTTATTATACTGTATAATAGATTTTACCTTTTTTCTTGTATTAAGAAATTGCTGCCGTGGAAGAGAAAAGCGAAAGAAGAGAAGAGCAAGATGCTTTTTTGCGTTTTTCCCTCCCCCCTTGTTCCGGAGATTTTTTAGTGTGTATTGAAGAAGCTGAAAATGACTTGAAAAGCTGTTTTTTTCAGGCGGCTGAGGTCTTGATATAAGGAAAAAATGGGGAGACTTTGAACATCCTGTAAGGAGATTTTTTTATGGAATAGAAGATCATTCAAATTGGAAAATATGCTTTTCAGGCACTGCGCCTTCCCACGGAACACACGGCAGTTCTGCTGATTCAAGGAATGAAGGGCAATTTGGGATGCGGTTACTTTTCTCTGGGACCTGCAGAAAAAACAGGAGACTGTTTTGCTGTTGTCAGCGGAGTGAAGAATTTTGAAGAGATGCTTGAAGCTGTTGTGCTGTCTGCCAGTTCAGCTGCACGTGCGGCAGGGGTCGAAGCGGGTGTTACAACAGGCCGCGAAGCATTGATTTTAATGGAACAGTAAAATCATTCCATATACTTACTTCTCTCTTGGAGAAATATGAACCCGATGGAGAGACTTTGTTTATTGCTTCATAGTAAATAGTAATTAGAAATAGATCGTTATAGTAAGCTGAATCCTCTGAATTGGATCTCCCTTCCGGCGCCGGATCAATTAAAAAGAATTTGCATGGAAGGAGATAGAATTCTTTCAATCTATTTGGATTTTCCATAAAGAAAGCTGGAAGGGAAGGCTTTCTCTGCATTGCAGAGATTCTGGAGCTTCATTTGCAAGGATTGTCTTTATAAGGCTTGTTGCTATATGAGAGCAGGCCGGATACCGGATCCGGCTACAGGAAATGCGGTTGTTTTCAGAGAGGTGCAGCATACAAAGACAGGCTGCAGAGGAAGTCAGAAAATCAGGAGAAAGGACAGAGAAGAGAATGGATTTGCTGCTGGTTTGCATGAGTATGCTTCTGCTTTTAGTCAGTGTAATTGAAGTCTTTATTCCGTTTCTGCCCGGACTTGTATGCACGTATTTTAGTTTGATCCTTTTTTCATTTACCCGGTGGGGGGAGTCTCTGAATTCGTGGGGCTTTTTGGTTTTCTGGACAGGTCTTTGTGCTGTATTTTTCTTTTTTGACTTCTTCGTTCCTCCATTAATGCTCCGATGGGCGGGGGGAAGCAGAACAAGTGAAAAAACTGCTTTCTGGGCATAGATTTTTGCAGTTCTTTTAGGTCCCCGCTGGTTTTTGGTTCTGCCTCCTGCAGCGGCGATGATTGCGGAAGCGGTTCATCAGATAATGCATCCTCAGGAGGGTGAAAGAAAGATTTATGCTGGAAAGATTCTGATGACAGGTATTGTGATTTTTGTGACATTCATAGTCTCGATTTTTTTAAAGATTTTCCTTATTGCTGCAGCTTTTGTTCTGATGATTTATGCTTTATTCTGATTTTTTGCAGAAGAGTGGAAGCGGAAATGTGCAAAAAACGAACTTTGCACATTTCCAAAAATACTATAGAATTTCTTATGTATTTGTAAAAAGGAATCCAGAAGAAACGCTCCTCAAAGGGCAAGAGGATTTCTTCTGAAAAATATTTGACTTTTTCCGAAACAAGGATACTGTAATAGCAAGGGGCTGGGCAGCAACCTCTGAACACTATATACATCAAAGTCGAACATGACTTTATCGTTGCATTCAACCGTTAGAGTTGTTTTGTTTTGCCCGGCCCCCGTACTTTTCCCGCTGGAATACTCCATCCAGACTTTTCCGATTAACTGAACTTGTAATCCAATTTGTTTCATGTCGCATGGGGAAGGATTTTTGTATGTCGGCCATTAACAGTCTATGCCATGTAATCTATGCTCTTTTTGGAAAACGCCTGGGGGAAAAAATGGTTATGGCTGCCAATGTCATTTTACACGACTGGCGCATTCATGTGCCTTTCGAGACCAATATCCCGCTTCATAAGGAATTTCTGGATACCTCTGATGAAGAGATTATTGCCGCTTTTTCAGAATTGGATCAGGAATCGCTTGACAGTGCTTTGAAGTATGTGTCAAGACATCGGGATTTCCTTTTTACCTGCAGAAATACGGAAGTGGCTTTTTACAATTACAATAAGATTTATCCGAAGGCGGATATTCAGAAAAGCAAAGAGCTGAACGCCAGATTCAAAGAAGAACAGAAAAATTTCAAATATGAGTTAGACTCCGAATTCGGAGAAGTGGTTTCTCTTGTATATCACCACGGCTTGATCCTGTGCCCTGAAAAGGTGATTCATTACATTCGGGATCATGTTTTTATTGATGCAGGAGGATGCTTTGGAGATTCCGCCCTGATTTTTCTGAAGTATTACAACCCAGGAAAAGTGATTACCTTTGAACCGAGTTCCCGGAACATTCAGTGCTGTCGGATGGTTATGGAACAAAATCATGTAGAAAAATCCCGGTATGAACTGGCTGCATTTGGACTGGGAAGAACCTGTTCCACGTTGTTTTATGATGAAACATTTGGAAGCGGGAATTCTCTGAAGAACAGCCAGGGTGGAAGCAGCCGGGTGGAAATTATAACACTGGACCGGTACTGTCAGGATCATGGCATTTCTGATGTCAGACTGATCAAGGCGGATATTGAAGGAATGGGCCTGGATATGGTGATGGGAGCAGAAGAGGTGATTCGGGCAAACCGACCGGTTTTGTGTTTAAGCATTTATCACAATCGGGAAGAGCTGTTTGGAATCTATGATCTTCTGAAACAATGGGAACTGGATTATCATTTCATGATCCGGAAATTGTCCTAGCCGATGGAGGATACCGAGCTGACTCTGATTGGGTGGCCCGAGGAACTGAATGTAGTACAGAAAGACTAAATTCCAGCGAGCAAGAAAAGGATTTGGACTGTCGTAAGTCTGCCGGAAGGTTTTGAGAAGATTATCCTTTGAGAAGACGGAATGATATTTCCTGTTTCAATTTGCGGGAACTTGTCCGGGATTCTTGACCCTTGAATTTTCAGTGCAAAGAATAAAACCACAGAATGCAGCTAAGGATGAATTGAATTCTGACTTTGCATTTTGAGTGAAGTCATCCGGTCCTTAGGAAAAATCTCCTGCAAAACAAAGTTTTCGCTGAATAGAGTTTTTATTTTTTTATAGAAGATTACATAGATAGATTTATTTCCCTTTCCTTTCTCACTTCCTTCTGGATATAATTTCATCTTGTCTTTTTTTAAAAGGAAATAGCTTATCCTGAATGGAGTACGGAATCATTTCACACTTGATTGATGTCGATATGGCTGAAAGGATCTTTTAGAAAAGGGAGGTGCTTTCCTGGGAGTCAACAGCAGAATCATCAAATCCGTAGAAGCGGTCATAAAAATCGTAGACTGCGGCTTCTTCCAGCGTCGCATTGGAGCGGTCCTGGGCAAAACTCCAGGAAATTTCACGGTTTTCCGGCAGAAGAAGAGTTAATGTCTGGGGTGATTTTGTGAAAGCAAAAGATTTTTTAGTCAGCAGATTATCCCCCATAAATGTCGGCGGCGCCTGAATACCCAGCAGATTGAGCAGGGTTACGGGAAGGTCTATTTGGGAGCAAAGCTTGTCCGTGTCAAAGGGAAAGGCGGAAGCAAACCAGTTATTCCGGGTAATGAAAATCAATGGAATCCTGTCCGGAGCAAAGTCCACCCGGCGATTGTAATTTTCTCCATGAGTAGCAGAATGATCTGCTGTGATAATAATAAGCATTTGATCGTCGAATGCGGAAGTCTGCATAAGCTGGTCCAGAAAGTCCTGGAGGTTCTGATCTGCGCATCGTACAGAATTCAGAAAGGGAGAGGCATGGTGAAGCTGCGTTTTCAGCGGGCCGGAAACATTGTAAGGCGGATGTGTGTCGATGGTGCTTACTGTCATGAAGAATTTTTCATCCGGATTCATTTGCTGAATAATATTCAGTGCAGCCTTGTACATGTCATCGTCAGAAATCCCCCAGATTTCGCCAGCCTGAATTCCGAACATGCGGTTCAGTTCCTCGAGAAAAAGCACATGCTGAGGGCGGAACTGCTTTTCATAAATGACCCGGTTGTCTGCAAACATGCCATTGACAGGGGAAAGATAATAGCCCTGATAGCCTTGTTCCTGCAAAAGATCATATACAGATACAGTATCCAGGTTCAAATCAGCTTCGTAGTCTACTCTGGAGAGGAACATGGCATTCAGTCCCCAGGATGTGGGCTGGGAGGCTGTGAAGTAATTCCGGAAACTCAAGTAGCTGCCGGAGAGCTTATCCAGATTGGGCGTTACATCGCGGGGAATAGCCGGATTGTATGCGTGGATATTCGCCAGGTCCATACTTTCCAGCGCAATGACAACAATTTTTGTGAAGGGTTTTTCCATGACTGGATAGCTTTTCTGAGGATGGAGAAGGCCCCAGTTGCTTAAAAGAATTCTGGAAGATTCTGGCAATTCTTCCGGAAAGAATCCGAACTGTTTCTCTCGATAGATTTTTGCCGCCTCCTTTTTCCGCTCATGCAGAAGATCCACACCGAATGTAAAGGCTGGCCTTGCAACATATTCGGATTTAAAATGGTATTTCCCGTATTCGTCATAACATTCCCGCGTATATTTTGCATTGGCTCCGATTGAGATCAGCAGAATGAGCAAGAGTGCCACACGGATGCCATTCAGAACGGACTCGTTCATTTTCCGGCGAATATTCTTGACTGCAATAACAGAAGCGCAGCAGATCAGATATAAAACCAGTATGATTCCACCGCTAATCCATATATAATAAAAGGGTCCGATTAAAATTTTTAGCGAATGATGGTCTGCATGTGCCAGCAGTATTTTGCATGTGCCGTAGCATACAATGGAGTACATTTGCTGAAAGATAATGACATTGGCTGTTTTTATAAACAGAACCGTGCTCATGGCCAACACCGAAAGAAACGCTGCTGTACGGCTCCGGAAGAAGAATGCAAGCAGCATGAAAATACAGGGAATCATTAAATCCTATAAAATAGCCGTCAGCACATAGGAAAAAGGCGTAGGCTCGATCATGAGTCTGTAAAAGAGTATGGAGGCCGTGCTTTCTGCGAGAAAGAAAATGAAAAAAATGAAAAGAAGCGGATATTTATGCAGAAATACTGTAATGGAAGGAGAAAATTTTTTCATAAGTCTGCATAACCGGTTGCTGGTTCCTGGATACTGTTATTTTTTTTCTTCTGCTGGAAGATTATGACGCAGAAAACGCAGCTGGACTTTCTTTTGAAGTTTTGTGTCGCGTTTTCCTCTTTTGTCTCGGGGATTTTTCTGCCGGCATAAAATTCTTTTTATTTTTTACTGAACGAACAGCTGACGGACTGGGGCACATTTTTTTGCCGTATAATCCGTGCTTTGTGATTCCAGACGGACGGGAGGAGAAATCTAAAATTTTTTTCCATTCAGTCAGCATTCTTTTTTACATATGGAAATGCTTCTATATGATTCCCAGAGGAATCCTTGAAAAAATCTGGCAAAATTCTCCATTCTCGGCAGGAAGAAGCCTGTCCGAAATGAGAAAGGTTTCCATCTCACCATTCATCTGTTAAATGTACTATAGTGATTTTAGGGTGTTTTTCAAATGTTTTAATACAGGATTTATAAAAAGACCTGTTATCGGCAGGAATGGATTGATTTCAGAAGAACGGGGAAGTATATTCTGTTCCTTAAAAATCCCTGAAAGAACTGGATTCCTATGCAAAAATCTTCTTATGATGTAATCGTATGTGGATCAGGACCGGCTGGATTGTCGGCAGCCCTGGCATCCTGTGAATGCGGAAAATCTTGTCTTCTACTGGAGAAAATGCCGCGTCCCGGAGTGAAACTGCTGGCCAGCGGAGGAGGGCGCTGCAATTTTTCAAACCTGCTGTCCGGAGAAGATTTTATGAAAGCATTCGGCCGCAACGGAGGCTTTATGCGGAAGGCGTTGGAGGTTTTTTCACGGGATGATTTGCGGCATTTCCTGGATCAGCACCATGTTCCTACATTCCTGGAGGATGGCTTTCATTACTTCCCAAAGAGCGGCAGGGCATCAGACCTTTTGAATGCTTTTCTTCACACTGCGGAAAAAGCTGGTCTGGAACTGTGCTGTTCCTGCCGGGTGGATGCGGTGAAAACAAGAAATGGATCTGTGTGTGGTGTGAGGATCAATGACTCAGAGGAAATCGCCAGCAGAAAGGTTATCCTTGCCTGCGGAGGTACTGCCATGCCTGTTCTGGGAGGCAGTGCTCTGGGGCTGCATCTGGCAGAAAAAGTCGGACATACCATTGTAAAACCGTTGCCGGCGATGGCTCCGCTGTATTGCTGTGAGGACTGGGTGAAATCTCTTGCCGGTGTTTCCCTGCCGGATGCCAGCTTGAGCTTCAGAACAGGAAAGACTTCTGTAAAATCAAGGGGAACTCTGCTTTTTACACATACTGGACTTTCAGGCATGTAGGCGATAAATCTGTCTTCGGAGGCGGCGTTTGCCTTTGACCGTGGAAAGATGGCTGACTTCTTCCTGAGGTTCGATGCTTCTGCGGATCAGAAAACTTGGCAGGAAAGACTGGAAAAAGACCGAGCTGAATGCCAGAGAAAACTTTTGAAGTCTGATTTGACGCAGTATGGTTTTTCAAAATCCCTTGCGGATGCTGTTGTCAGACAGTGCGATATGGAGGACATCCGCATGGAGGCCATGACTCATGAACGCATAGAAAAAACAACCCGTTTCCTTGCTGGTGCCCCCTTGCATTTATCCGGCCTTTGTCCGATGGAGAAGGCTATGGCTATGCGAGGCGGCGTTTCTTTGAAAGAAGTCAATCCGGAGACTTTTGAAAGCCGCCTTGTCAAAGGCTTATTTTTCGCAGGTGAAATGCTGGATCTGACAGGGCCGTGCGGCGGATACAATATTCAATTTGCATTTTCGAGCGGACGCCTTGCAGGGCTTTCCTGACAGCAACCAGCAAATAGACAGACAGCTTTTACGGGACGTTTTTTACCTTTTAGATGCCAGACTTTAAGAACTTATCCCTAAATAAAAGATGAAATCCAAGAAAATTATGCTATATTTGCATTCTGTAACGCAGGAGGTGAATATGGCAGTCAAATCATGGGAAGTGTCGGATGAATTTTGGGCGCGGGTTGCACCCTTGATACCGAA
>CASERY010000093.1 GCA_949290385.1 uncultured bacterium
AATTATCACAGTCCTTGCTTTTTTCTCAAATTCTATCTGATTCCCTTTTCCTTTCCCCTTTTTCCATAAGGACTTAATAAAATCTCTTTTCCATGTAAAACAACAGCCAATGGAACTCTGGGCATAACTCTTTCAGTAAAGAATTTCTGCTGAAAGCAAGGGAATTCCCCTTCAAGAAAAAAAGTCTGATTTTTCTCCATTCCTTTTCATGCTCGTCAAAAAATAAAACTCTTTATTCAATCTGCGGGGAAGCAACAAAAAATCTGTTCAGTCTACCGAATTTTATATAGAGAAATCTGTTTTAAGTTATTTTTTCTCTTGCCATAGTCTTCCATAGTCATTCCATTCGCCATAAAGAATACCCTTCCGAGTGTTCTCTACAAATTTATTTAAACGGCTTTTAAAAAGTTCCGGCTGACCTTTTTTTATCTGAATGGTATTGATTCTCACCCGTCTGTACAGTTCTGGCTGCAGACAAAAATTCTTCCATACGAAAGGATCCGACTGCAAGGCCTGTAAAATATCATTATCAATGACAAATCCTTTTTCTGACATATCCGGCAAAACAGCCCTCCCCGCACTAGTCATCAGTCCCAGTCGTTCCAGTCTGCGGCATCTTTCCTTGTTTAATTCAGACCAACGACTTCGAGGCTTCCGAGGGCAAAATTTTTGAATCGTTCTACCATCGGATGTCTTTTTTACCGTGCTGTCTATCCAGCCGAAACACAGAGCTTCCTCTACAGCATCAATATACCAGAAAACACTGCCGACTCCCGGTTTTCCTCGTTTCACAGCGACCCAGCATTCACTTTCCTTCTTATGATTCTGTATGAACCATTCACGCAATTCCTGTCTTGATTTTACTTCCAGCAAATGATGTATTTCCATCTTCCGTCATACCTTTTCTCATGGACAAGGGGGATTTACATTCCAAGGGATTCTACATTGTTTCGGGAAGTGTTTTTATTTACAGATCACAAGTTCATGCTCCATCTCCAGTATTCTCGAATCCGATTCACTGCTTTCTTCTTTTACAGAATCACTCTGCAAAAATGACCTGAAAACAGGAGGAAGAGAAAAAGAATGAATGCCGCATCTGCAATATCCCAAATATATTTTCCAGTCTACAGATTTCTCTTTCAAAAACAGGAATTCATCCACAGAAATCAATAATCCAAGAAAATCTGGTCAGCGGCCATTTCAAAAATAGAAATTTATCCGCAGGAATCAATAATCAGAGAAGATCCGGCTGGTTTCCATACTTGTCAGCTCGTCTGTTCATCGTCCTCGGAGTAAGGCCGAAGAGCTGCCACGCCCGTTCAGTGGCCATGCGGCCCTGAGCAGTACGCATAAGATAACCTTCCTGAATCAGATACGGTTCATATACATCTTCAATCGTTCCAGCTTCTTCTCCGATGGCTACAGCCAGAGAATTCACCCCGACAGGACCGCCTTTGAAATTTCCAATAATTGTTTCAAGAATGCGCTTATCCATTTCATCCAGTCCGCGATCATCAATATCCATCATGGCCAGAGCTTTTCTGGCAGTCTCCTCTGTGATATCCCCATTGGAGCGGACCTGAGCATAATCCCTTGCCCAGTGAAGCAGGTTATTGGCAATTCGCGGGGTTCCCCGACTTCTCCGGGCTATTTCCAGAGCACCTGCGGCATCAATCCGGGTATTCAGAATACCTGCGGAACGCATAACAATCTTCTGAAGCTGCTCAGGATCGTAATAGTCCAGACGCAGGGAAAGTTTGAAGCGAGCACGCAGTGGCGCCGAAAGGAGCCCCTGGCGGGTGGTAGCTCCAATCAGGGTAAAGTGCGGGATATTCAATCGGACGGACCGGGCTCCAGGCCCCTGGTCAATCATGATATCAATGAAATAATCTTCCATGGCACTGTAGAGATATTCCTCCACGGCAGTATTCAGGCGGTGAATTTCATCAATGAAAAGAATATCCCCCTCTTCCAGGGAGGTCAGAAGTCCGGCCAGATCACCGGGTTT
>CASERY010000094.1 GCA_949290385.1 uncultured bacterium
GCCAGCGCATTCCGGATTGCACGTTTCCCGTTCCGGTGAAGGAGCTCTGCGAACGCTATGAAAAACTCTACACCGGGTGCATCAACGATGTGCTGCGTGAACTCTGTCTCCTGAATCAGAATCTGCCCTCGGAGATCATGCCGCTGCGCGACGAAATGACCGTCTGCGGAGAGGCCTTCACGGTCAAGAGCGCCCCCAATGTCATGATCGAGGGCGAAATGACCTTCCGTG
Source organism: uncultured bacterium (assembly GCA_949290385.1). GTDB lineage: Bacteria > Verrucomicrobiota > Lentisphaeria > Victivallales > UBA1829 > CASERY01. The sequence continues at coordinate 232 of CASERY010000094.1, forward strand.
CGCAGATGCTTGACGATTTCAAGCCCGACGGGGTCGTCGTCTGGGATACTTCCGAGGATACCGAAGCCTCTCTCTGGGGAGGAGTCATGACAGCTACGGCAAAATCCAAAAAGATTCGCGGAGCAGTGATTTCCGGTGGAATTCGGGATACAAAACAGATTCTTGCACAGAATTTTCCAATTTTTTATAAATATCGTACCAGCAACGGTTCTCTGGGCCGTTGCATGATTACTCATTACCAGGTTCCAATCCGCATTGGCAAAGTAACGGTGCGTCCGGGAGATATCATTTTCGGCGATATTGACGGAGTCCTCTGCATTCCGCGGGAAATCGCTTATGAAGTCCTTCTCCGCGCAGAGGGTATTGAACGCAATGAAGTGGATATCTTTTCCTGGGTACGCCAGGGCGATACAATTCAGGAAATTATTGCCAAAGGCGGATATTTTTAAGTCAACTTGCATGGGATGATTTCCGCGCTTTGCGCGGAACCGGCTGTGTCTGACAGACGATAGAAGCATCCGCCGGAAGTGCCCGGCGGATCTGCTTTTTCTACCTACTCAGGGACTGAGAAATTTTGGAGTCGTCAATACAGGGATGACTGATCTCTGAAAAAAGGATGAAATCAAGTATGAATGATGTCATAAAAAAACTGACGCATTATCTGTTGGCCCCGGATCCGGAAGCGGATTTCCGAATTCAGCATGATACAGAGCGTTACCGGAAAGGGTTCGGAGAAATCAAATTGGTTTTACCGGACGGATCTCCTGTTAAAAAAGCACGGATTCATTTGAAACTCAGGAAACATGCCTTTCAGTTCGGATGCAACGCATTTATGCTGAAGTGCTTTAGAAATGAAGAGGAAAATGCGGCCTTTGAGGAGGAATTCAAACGTTTTTTCAATTTGGCAGTCATTCCTTTTTACTGGAGCGATCTTGAACCGGAAGACGGAAAAGTCCGTTTTTCGGAGAATTCACCTTTTATTTGCAGGCGTCCCCCTCCGGACGTGGTGCTTTCTTTCTGCGAGAAGAATCAGATTACGCCTAAAGGCCATCCATTGCTGTGGTAGTAGTTTCTTCCGTCATGGCTTCCCCGTGAACCGCGAAAACTGCTGGCACGCATAGAAAAACGTTTTGCTGAGATTTAGGAAAGATACAGTGGACGCATTGAGAATTTTGATGTAATCAATGAACCATTGTGCTGGAACCCCGTTGATGCACAAATGGCGCCAGGGGTGGTGGAATTTGTTTTTAAGCTTGCGGAAAAGTATTTTCCAGTCTCAACAATTTTGAATTACAACGATACCACGGGAAACAGCTGGGGGGACTATCATGGCGCTTATACGCCGAATATTCAGCTGGTGAAACGCCTTCAGAACCGGAATCTGCGGGTGGACTGCCTGGGGCTTCAGTATCACATGTTTATGAAATCTCCAGAAGCAATGCTTAAAGAATCCTATGACCAGTGCTACTATAATAAGGGCTATCTTCTGGAACGTATGGATGCCAGTACACAGGAAGTAAACATCCCTTTGAATATTTCTGAAATTACCGTTCCAGGAAACGAAATCTTCGGCGGGGAGGATGTCCAATGTGCCATTGTGGAGCAGCTGTATCGGATCTGGTTCAGTCATCCTATGAATACAGGGATTATCTGGTGGAATATGCTGGATGCGACCAGCCCCTATACGGAGGGTGTGCCGGAATATTCCAGAGGAGAAAACTGGTATCAGGGTGGTATTCTGCGTTATGACTTCAAGGAAAAAGCCGTGGCTCGAATGCTCTATCATCTGATTCATGAGGAATGGCATACGGATACGGTGCTGGATTATGAAGACGGAAAACTCAATCAGTTCCATGGTTTTTACGGCGATTATGATATGGATGTTTCTTCGGATTAGGGGGATTACCATCTGAACTTCGGTCTTTACAACGGTGCATTGAACAATTGTACATTTGTTCTGAACCATGAACAGAAAGGATAAGTTTCCATGTCTGACACCATGAATACGATTGAAAAGCTTCTGTTCAGCGGAGACCCGGAAATAGAGAACAGAATCCGGATGGATACAGAACGCTTTAGAAAAGGCTTTGGAGAACTCACCATTGCGGATACGGATGGAAAACCGCTTAAAAAAGGACGTATACACTTCAAGCTGAGGCGTCATGAATTTCAGTTCGGCTGCAATGGGTTCATGTATGGAGAGTTCCCTGAGCCGGAACAGAATCAGAGGTATGCAGAGGAATTCAAGAAACTGTTCAATACAGCCGTTATTCCATTTTACTGGAAAGATTTGGAACCGGAAGACGGGAATCTGCGTTTCGGTGCTTATTCCAGAAAAATTTATCGGCGTCCTGCTCCGGATCAGCTGTTATCCTACTGTGAGGAAAATGGCATCCGGGCCAAAGGCCATCCGCTTATGTGGTATGCGTTTTATCCAGAGTGGGTCGCAAAGGATCCCCAGCTTCAGCTGGAACGCTGGGAGCAGCGCTTTGCGGAAATTGCCGCCCGGTATGGCAGAAGGATTCATAACTGGGATGTTATCAATGAAGTTTTGTCCTGGGCACCCGGGCATCCGGTCATGATGCCCGAAAATCATGTGGAAGCGGTCTTCCGGCTTGCAGAAAAATATTTTCCGAAGGGAACTGTGTTGAATTACAATGAACAGCCTTGTCCATCGTGGAGCCGCAACCATCTGGAATATTCACCGCTTCCGCTTATGGTGGAAAATCTCCGCCGCAACGGTTGCAAGGTGGACTGTACCGGACTTCAGTATCATATCTTTGAACCGGATCCGGATGTGCTGATTCATAAGCACAACTGGGGATATTTCTTTAATGAACATCATATACTGCGAGTTATGGATAATTTCGCAAAAATCCGTATGCCTGTCAATATTTCTGAAATTACCATTCCGGTTTTCAGGGCGGACGGCGTGGACGGAGAGGAGATGCAGGCACGCGTTGCTGAACGCCTTTACCGTCTCTGGTTCAGCCATCCTGTGAATACGGGGATTATCTGGTGGAATTTTGTGGATGGTACCGCGTCTTATGGAAAATTGGGATCCAATGAGGGAGAAAACCGTTCGTGCGGAGGACTCCTGAAGGCAGATTTTTCTCCAAAGAAAGTTTATCATGTTATTGATGATCTGATTCACAGGGAGTGGACAACGGATGCTGTGATGGACTACGAAGAGGGGGCTGTCAATAAAATTCATGGATTTTACGGAGATTATGATGTAGAAGTCGATACCGATCACGGCACATTTCAAACATCTCTGGCACTTTACTCGAAAGCGTTTAAAAACTTGATTCATCTGGAGTTGAAAAAAATATGAACGCAGAAAATTATTACAAACGTGCTGCCAATGCATCTGATTATCTGTATGTTCTGAGAAGAACCATTCCGCCGTGGTGTTGGGAAAAAGCACTGGCAGAAGCCGTGGATTGCTGTAAAAAATATAGAATTGACGAGTTGTGTGTATTTATTGATTCAGGTACATTTACCCACGCATATCCTTCAGAGGAGTGGCTTCAGAATTATCAGAAGATCCTCTTTACGATTAAACGGGAGCTTGAAGCAAACGGTATTGTCTATTCTCTGAATCCGAATGTCACTCAGGGCCATGGCGACAGGGGCAGACGGACCGACTTGAAGCATCCGGACTGGACTATGTGTACAGATGCCGATGGTCATTCAGCCCAGGATTGCGCCTGCAGCATTTCCCGACCCTGGCGGGAGTATATTCAGATGCAGTGGACTCTTTATGCAGAAACCCATCCATCTGTCATCTGGATTGAAGATGACATCCGCACTTGGGGGCATGGACCTGTCCGTCTGGGCTGTTTCTGTCGGGAACACATGCGGCGCTTCAATGAAATGTATCACTTGAATCTGGATGCCGGAACACTTTCCAATATGATTCACAGTCCGGGAAAACCTTCTGAAATTCGGAAACTTTGGCTGGATTTTCTGGGAAAAATGTCCGCTGAAGCGATGGAACTGATGAGCAGAACCGTTCATGCGGTTTCTCCGGAAACAATTGTGGGACTTATGTCAAGCGGTCCGGACTGGCACATGATGGAAGGACGCGACTGGCCGGAACTTTACCGGATTATGTCGGATAGTCCTGTCCATGCTTATGCCGCAAGCCGTCCGCCTCTGGGCAATTATCAGGAATCAAGCCTGGAAGGACTTCATTATACCTTTAACAGCACGCTTCTGACAAGAAAAGCGTTTGGCCCGAATGAGAATATTCTGGAAGAAGGGGAAATTGAAAACTTTCCGTATACAAACTATTCCAAAAGCAATGTTTTCATGTTCCTGCAGAATTCGCTTGCTTTAGGAGCCGGGTGTCATGCCTTGACACTGAATCTCTTTGATCACTCCGGAACTCCTATGATGGAGAATAAGGCGATTCTGGAATGTCTTCGTGATCGGAAACCTTTCCTTTCAGGTTTGAAAGAACGCTGTGCCGGAGCGTTTCAGGAAAAGGGAATTGGTCTCTTTTTTAACGAAAAGTCCTTGAAACAAAAGGTTTTTGGATTTACACGCTGTGGAGACATCTGGGGCGGTGATACTTCCATTCCTGTAAATTTTCTGCAGAATCTTGGGTTCGGAGTCTGTTATGATGAGAATTCCCCCGTCATGGTACTTGCCGGTCAGACAGTGCGCGGAGCTGAAGATTCTCAAATTCTAAAAATGCTTTCCAAAGGCGTTTTCCTGGATTCAGCAGCATTTCTAAGTCTGACGGAAATGGGATACGGTGAATATCTGGGAGGGAAATTGAAAAAACATTTCCCGCTGAGTACCACGTATGCTATTGGGGGTGAGCACTTCTTTTCTGAATTTACCGGAGGACATAAGGACTTATATTTTGATACGGCCATCCACACGGCAAAACCGGAGTTCTGTCATATTGAACCGGATCCGGAGGCGGTTATTCTCAGTGAAATGGTGGATGTGGATTTAAAAGCACTCTTTTCCTGTTGTTATTTGTATCAGAACCGTTTAGGCGGAAGAATCGCAGTTTATCCGGTAGAGATGGCTGGTCTGGATATGGGATTCTGTACGCCTGCCAGAAAAAGAGTGTTGCATGCCATTTTCAGATGGCTGAATGGAGGAAAGGAGCTCCCTGTTTTTGTGGAAGGAGATCGCCGAATGCTTCCGTTCCGGAGAGATGAAAAAAATTACAGTATAATAGGGGCATATCTATTTTCATTGGATTCTCTGGAAAATATTCGCCTTTCAGCTCATTTTGAACAGAAGGTTCAAGCGGTGGAATTTCTGGATGAATCTGGAAGCTGGAAACCTTTTGACTTCTGGTCCTGGGATCAGAAAGAGCAGCTGTTGACTCTTGAGTTTGGAAAATGGGAATTTTCCATACCTCGCTATTTTACTGTTTACTTTGAAAACAAGGAGATGAACCCATGAAATCCATATGGGATTCTTTTCGTCTGGATGGAAAGCGTTCTTTTGTAACGGGTTCCAGTCGCGGTATCGGCAAAGCAATTGCCATGGCTTTAGGGGAAGCCGGGGCAGAAGTGATTTTTCATGGATCGCAGCCTGGCGAAAAACTGGCGGCAACTCTGGAGGAGGCAAAAAAGAAAAAAATACAATGCAGGAGCGTGACAGGCGATTTAAGTGATCCTGAACAGGTTCAACATTTGATAAGTTCTGTAGGCGAGATTGATATTCTTGTTTTAAATGCGTCTGTACAGAAATATCAACGGGTGCCTGAATTCAACATGAAAGAGTTTGAAACAGAATTTCGTGTCAATGTGGGATCTGCTTTCCTGCTGATTCAGGGATTTCTTCCAGGAATGCTCCAAAAAAAATGGGGACGGGTTATTTCTCTGGGCAGTGTTAATCAGTGGAAACAGTCTCCACGCCTGGCTGTTTATGCCGCCACAAAATCTGCGCTGTGCAATCTGATTCAGAACTGCGCAAGAGAATATGGAAAAGATGGAATCACCTTCAACAATATTGCGCCAGGCGTAATTGCCACGGATCGGAATCAGGCGGTGCTTTCTGATCCGCAGCAGTCTGCAGAAATTTTGAAACTGATTCCGGCAGGCCGCTTTGGACAGGCTGAAGATATGGCTGGACTTGCATTGCTTCTTTGCTCAGAAGCAGGTTCTTACTTAACAGGAAGTGATATTCCTGTTGCAGGAGGACGGCAGCTCTGATTGGTTTGCCGAAGTATTCTCTGCTTGGGCAGAGAAAAGGGGAGGGCAGATAGGGCTTGATTGAAGCGGTCTATCGAAAGATGAAAATAAAGGCAGAGATACGGTATACCTTTAAATGTTCAGCAGTACAACAGGTTTGTCTGATCCGAATTTCCTTTGGGAAATGAAGGGCTGCAAACCTGTTTTCTGTTTTTATGAACGAAAATGCTCGATATAATGTTTTTGGATTTCAGGAGCACGCTGAGCAATGTTTGCCAGCTGGTCACCAATGTGTTCGAGTTCCCAGAGCATTTCAATAAAGA
>CASERY010000095.1 GCA_949290385.1 uncultured bacterium
AATCAGGAACTTTTTGCTTCTGAAGAGCTCCAGGAATTGAAGAGCATCCATTTTCTTCAAGGTTTTGTCCGGTCCTCTTATTACTGTCATCCTGTGAATTTTAATGCACTTTCCTATTCGGTTTTGTCGGAGGGTTCCGAATCCGAGGAATGTATTCAGGAGAGTCTCCGGGAAGCTGAACGTGCAATTCCTCTTCTCCGGGAAATTGTTTTAGCCGGAACAGTTGCGAACAGAGACAGATTTGAATCACAACAGGATTTCCTTACCCAGAAAGCGCTGAGTCAGGGAATGCCTGTACAGCGCGTGCTTTTGGCTTTTGAAGATCGTTTCATTGCGCGTTATCCAGCGGAAGTTCATCCGTTGAAAGATGAACGGCTGATTTCCGAGCCATGGTTCAGAACTGGACTGGCTATGACAGGCTTCCGGAAGCCTGTCTGGATGATTCAGTCTCTGGAGGCCAAGGATGAAAATGCCGGGAAGGTGCCTTAGAATAGAATTATGCACAGGGCAGAAGCTGTGTCCGACACGTCATTGAGCAGCAGAAATACCGCTGCTGCTCAATTGAAGAATGGCAAGGAAGGTTTTATGGAAAAAGACCGTATTTTTTCCGCAACGGATTCAGAAAAGGAAAATATCATCAGCTGTATGATTGCCCTGGGACGTCACGGTGGAGTCAAAGGCCTGATTGGGATGGAAGTTTCTCTGACCCGTCTGGCGGATGAGAACAACTTCTTTTCCAATTCCAATTCCTGTCTGGCAGAACGTTTTCTGCTGGATGAGCATGGCCGGATTATGCTGGCATGGTATTCTTCCCTTTCAAAAAATCCGGGAAAGACAATTGCGGAGAAAAATGGCTATTCCACATCTTTCTATAAAAATAATCGGGTATTTCCACGGATCTTGAAAATGAAGACAGGCATGCTGAATATCTGGGAAAATAACCGGGAATATACATACTTATTCTGCCCGATTCAGACTCTGGGATGGATTTATGTGGAGAAGATGGATCTCCAGAGACTTACAGAAAATACTGCAGATGATTATATGGCGCAGCAAATGGAAAATGCCGACTTTCTTGTCAGGAATATTCTTGAATTATTTTAAAATTTTGAAAAATTCCGTATGGGATACAGTTCTCTGTAACTTTTTTATATTGATAAAATAAAAAAGAATTTTTAAAGATTGAAAAAAACCTTCAGTTTTTCTGGAAAGGGGTTGAATTCTTCATTTGTCAATTTTATATTAGGAACAAAAGGGTGTTTTTGATTGAGTTTCAACAGGCAGTCTGCAAGTCATTCATGATCAGAGGGAGAGAGGTGGTCCTATGGCATATAATTCCATTACATGTCCTTAGTGCGGAGTCGTGCTAAGTGTGGATGAGAGCATGAGAGGAAAGAAGTCTGCATGTCCGAACTGTGGACACGAAATGAATATTCCTTCTTATCCGGATGATGATCCCCGCAACAGTGAAGCACCTCATACTGTTGTCACCAGAAGAGTTTCATCCTCCGGAAAAACCTCTTACAGTAAATCTTCTGCTTCAAAAATGCCGGAAAAAAGCCAAAATGCTTCTTTTTCCATGCCTTCAGGCCGTTTTTTCATAGGCGGCATATTCTTAATCCTTGTGGTCCTTTTAGTGAGCATGGTGGTAAATATATTGCTTCTTTCCTGCTTTACGGCAGTGAAAGCAAAACTTTCAGAGCCTAAACAGGAACAGACGATTGCTCTTCAGGAACCAGTGAAGATCCGTGCGGAAAATAGAATTCCAGTCATTGCGGTCCAGCCCAAGTGGGAATATCAGATTATTCGTGTGAAGGGTACAGAAAAAGGCAGTTCCCCGGAAAGTATGGCTCTGGATTTCCCGGAGCAGTATATTGCAGAAACGATTGCTAAATACAGTGCCGATAACTGGGAGCTTACAGGAGTAGTTCCGCAAGTGGAGACAGTATTTCCTAACTTGAGCAGAGACGCCTTGATTCCGGTTATTCAGCCGAATACACGCACTCATTCAGTAATCTTAATTTTCAAACGGGCAAAATCAAAATAAGAATATGGCGTAAAGCTTGAGGAGGATGGGATAATTCAGATGTCCTGTCTTGTTTGAAGGAAATAAGGAAATACGGATTTTCAGATAATACTTCTTGGAAATCCGTATTTTTTTTCGTTTGAAGGCAATTATACCATCTTTGATTACGACGAAATATATTTGATTCCGGTAGATTCAATGGATCAATGAGCGTTAAAAATATCCCGCCCTCGCCCGTATAGTATAATCTGTCAAAGAATAAACGAATTGAGAATGATAATCCGGAATAAATAAGGCTGTAACAGGAAGTTTATTCTCCAACCAAATGCCTTTGAATGAGTCTTCATCCGTTTTCTGGTTCATCGAACAGCTTGTCAACTTTCCAGAGAAATATATCCTTGAATGAATTTCCTGCCTGGTGTCTGTTAAAACGGGCAGTGGACGAATGAAAGCTTAAGATTTTTTTAGTAGTCATGCCCCCCTTCGCGAATGCCAGGAAGAGGTATCATTTTCCGACTATCTTGCCTTATGTATGGGGGAGTGAAAGGGATGAACGACTTGGAAGATTTTTGGAACATATTATCTGTACGCAGGCACCCAATACAAGGAAATTCCACTGGCGGAACGGGATTCTGTCAGTGGAATTTCCTGCCTGCATATGCTTTATTTTCCGGCAGAAAAGATCTGTATTTATGCTTTGCAGAAGTCATTGACTGGATTATAGATTGCCGGGGAGAGAAGAAGAATTCTGAATATCTTTCTGATCCTGAAGGTCTTGCTGAAGAACTTCGGCATCCTGATTCTGTTCCAGGAGATCATTTTCAATGATATTGGAATCGTCTTCTTCCAGAGAGGAAGAGATATCATAATTTTCCATTTCGTAACGTCTGTCTTGCTCGTTTTTCTGCGCTTGAAGATTCGGGCTTAAGGACTGCACATAATCGCGCAGGAAAGGCAGCTGGGAGATTTCCTCATAATCTCTGGGGACCGGTTCACGTCCGCCAGCGACGGAGACAACCCCAGTTTTTGTATCTGTCAAGAGTTTCGGCGTGGTGTCCGTTTTCAGAAAAACAGACCGATTGATCATTTCCCCATTGGTATTGAACTGATAATAAACATAAACATGGGGGCTTGCAGCAAAAATAATATGTAGACGACTTAGAAAATCAATAGCACAGTGAGGTGCAAGGCTGGCACTCATATTGAATCCCAGTTTCTTTAGAAGAAAAATCTTTTCATCATTTTCAATCAGAAGCACAAAAATGGAATTTTTTCCGGAATTGTAGGTAACAAGTCTGTAACGGCGGGATTCAATTTTTTTATTGGGATCACGCTCCAGGGCCGTCTCTGAAAAATCGGGAACTCCGACGAGAGCCTCCCATACCGTGGACCCGGACGTAATGTAAAAAGATGTTTCATTGGAGGCGTAAGCATCGGGCAGAAGCGGATGAGACACTCTGGCGCGAATAAAATAGTTGCCGGGTTTTGTAATATCATAGAAGCTCGAAATTTTAAAAATGATTTCCCGTGTGGCTCCGGATGGAATGATGATGTCTTTGATTTGAGGTGCGGCATTATCATCTGTGAGCTGAATTCTGCGCTGTTTGGAAGAAGCCGGATAAATGTCAAAAAAAACCTTTCCACTGAGTTTTTCCTGGGATCCAAAAGCCAGTGTTACTGCACTGCGGTTTTCGATTACCATTCGTACATAAACAGGCTCATAGGCCAGATAGCTTTTCTGAGTCATTTCAATGGCAATAGCCAGCTGGGCATGTGCCTGGGGAACTGCCGCCAGTCCCAGAAGAAATAAAAAGAGAACAGCGGGAAGCAGTTTTTTCAAGATTTTCATAGTTCGGACTCTTTTCCTTTTCGGTTCATTTCATCAGACGGAGAGACTGTGCCGCTACCTCGGCGGGATCCAGCCGTTCATGACATATTTCTGTATCACAATAACGCTTAAAACAATGAATGCAAGTTAATTCCGGCTCAAAAACTTGTTTTCTGACACAGTAGGGACCTGTTAAATCCGGCCGTGTGGGACCGAACATGGCAGCAACAGGAGTTCCTGTCGCTGCAGCAATATGCATGGGGCCGCTGTCGTTGGAGACAAAAAGACTCATTGCACGGATTCCCTCTACAAGTTGTCCCATGGTTGTTTTTCCACAGAGATCAATAACAGGAATCCCCGCAGTTTGAGCAAGAATTTCTCGTGACAGATGCTGTTCAGCCTTTGATCCGAATAGAAAGAAACGAAGTCCGGACTGCTGCTCATGCATGTTCCGGATAACCGCTGCGAAAAATGCACTTCCCCACTGTTTGCTTTTCCATCTGGCTCCCGGTGCAAAGCCAACGGAACGGGGGAGGATTTTACGCTGTTTTTCTCCAGCTTCCTCCTGAAGAGCTGTTCCGGAGTCTGCCTGAAGGACAGCCTCTTGCCGCAGAAGAGTCCAAAATGCTTCTCTTTTTTCCGGATTTTCCGGGAGGAGAAAGGAAAAATTGAATTTTTTGTCAGGAAACAGGCTTTGAATCATGGCATTATTTTTTTCCAGTGCATGGTGCACAGATCCTGGAAAAGTCATTTTGGCGCCATAACAGAATCTGCTTAACGGCTCTTTGGGTTTTTCCGGGCCCGCATGGATTTCAGCCGATGCCAGTCTGCTGAAAATTGCGCTCCGCAGGAGTCCCTGCAAATCAATAACCGCATCATAATGTTCATGACGAAGTTCCTTGAGAAAAGGCGGGAATTCCCGGAAAAATCCGTTCCATGTACCCATTTCCTTTCTCCGGAAGAGAATCTTCCGCTTGACACAGGGCATGTAATCCAGGAGTTCCTGAAATGCAGGATGGATTATCCAGTCTGCAGCAGAGCCGGGGAACGCCTGACAGAGTGCATGGACTGCAGGAAAAGCATGCAGCACATCTCCAAGACTGCTGGGCTTGATAATTAAAAATTTTTTCATAAGTTTATCCGTAAAACATTTAATTCTGTTTATGGAAATGCTGTGTTCCGCACTGTATGCCGGACTGTCTGGAGTATTTTGAAAAAACAGGCAGGCATCTTCTGGAAACAGATTTCTGTGCGCACTGTAACAACAGCATTCTTTTCAGTTCCCCAGCTCCAGGCGTGCCGCCAGCCGTTCCGGAAGCCCGGCCTTTCGGATCTTTTCCTGGGCAATCCATATGGGATAGGGAATGCGGTACCGGGTTACCAGTTGTTTTTCCGTGTCTAAGACAGCAAAGGAGGAACGCGGATCGCGGTTTCTTGGCTGGCCAACACTGCCGATATTGAACAGATAACGGCAGGAGGGTTCCAGCTTGACAGAAAGTTCATCGGCTTCCTGAATGCGGTCCGGAACAATGCCTTCCCCAGGCTTTCTGGCCCATTTAGGGATTTCAGCAACTGCATGCTTACCGTCCGGAGTGATTTTCCGGATGAAAGCTGCAGGAACATGGCTGTGTCCGCAGAAACAGAGTTTTGTGAACTGATAGGCGAAGTGGTCCTCCGCATGGGAAATGTCAAAAATATATCCCCAGGAATCAGGACTGTTCAGAGTGGCATGAACCAGTGTAATATCGTGTCTTCTCAGAGTGCTGCGCATGGGAAGGTTTCCGAGATAAGCGCGTTCTTCTTCAGAAAGCTTGTTCCGTGTCCAGAGAATTGCTGCTCTGGCATGAGGGTTGAAGCGTTCGATTTCAGGATGGTCATTCGCCGCAAATTCATCATGGTTGCCTCGGACCTATGCCATCAGCGGCAGAGATCGGACAATTTCAAGGCATTCATGGGGATTGGCATTGTAGCCGACAGTATCGCCCAGACAGAGATAGGCATCAATAGACAGCTCTGTGCATTTTTTCAGCACTTCCTGCAAAGCCTCAAGGTTGGCGTGTATGTCACTGAATATGGCGAATCTCATACGATGTTTTTCTTCTGATTGCGGCGTCTGGAACGCCTGTTGTGTTTTCCGGGATGGTTCTGAATTCCTGAAAGGAAAATGCCAGGAAGGCTCTTCCGAAAAAGAAGAGTCCGCCTGTTCCTGATATAATATAAAGCAAAATCGGTTCTTTGCAATAATCCGGCTTCTGTTCAAGACTGTGAAGTTCAGAAAATACCGGACCACTTGAATTCCTCCGGTAAAAATCCGCAGAAAATTCTTTGAACTGCAGCGTCTGAAAATGTGAAACATTCTTTCTCTGTATGGTTTATGGGACAGTTTCGAGCTCAGACAGGAAAAAAATCTCTTTTTTTTCCCATGGATACGGAAAACTAATAAAAAAGACGCTTGAAAAATATGAAACAAGGAAATATTGTGTGAATGATAGCAACATTGAATGTTAAACAGGGGTGTGCAGCCGTGGCTGAAAACAGTGATTATATTCTGGGGCTCCTTCAGGAAAAAGGCGTCGTAACAAAGGAGCAGATTGATGAAGGCTGGAGAAAAGTCGAAGCATCCGGAGGAGAACTTGATATCCTGGATGCATTGAAACAGGCCGGCGTTGTGACGGAAGAAAAAGTCGTATCCATTCTGGCAGAGGAATTCGGGCTGGAAACTATGGACCTGGAAGGATATGACATTCCCCCGGAAATTGCAAAAACGGTTCCTCCGGACGTGGCTAAACAGTATCACATCGTTCCTGTGGATGTTCGTGACGGCGTGCTTGTGATTGCCATGAGCGATCCCACGGATATGGATACGCTCGACTCGTTGCGTTATCTCCTGAACAGGGATGTGGAAGCCGTGGTTGCGCCCAAATCACAGATTGAAAAAATCCTGCATTCTGATTTTGGCGGGCGTGAAGACGAATCTGAACGTCTTTAGAATCAGATGAAAGTGGGCGGAAATGAAGATTTTCAGTCCGCCTTTGCCAAGAGCACAGGGGAAGGCGATGCGCCTATTATCAAACTGGTGGCGAAACTCATTATTGATGCCTATCTGCTGAAAGCTTCCGATATTCACGTGGAGCCCATGGAGAAACAGTTTGTAATCCGCTACCGTATAGATGGAGTCCTGCGGAAAATGGAATCTCCTCCAAAGTACCTTCAGGGCAATATCATTACCCGTATTAAGATTATGTCCAATATGGATATTTCTGAAAAGAGGGTTCCCCTGGACGGTCGTATTCAGATCCGTGTGAAGGATAAAGATCTGGATTTGCGTGTATCTTCCATTCCTACAACCCATGGCGAAAGTATTGTCATGCGTATTCTGGATAAGTCCAGCATTCAGCTTGACATTCCTCAGCTGGGATTTTATACCGATGACCAGGAAAAAATTGACCGCATTCTGGCAATGCCTGACGGAGTGTTTCTGGTAACAGGTCCTACCGGATCAGGAAAGACGACTTCGTTGTATGCGTTCCTGAATGCGATTAATACTCCAACGCGAAAAATTATTACTGTGGAAGATCCTGTTGAGTATCAGCTTTCAGGTATCAATCAGGTTCAGGTGAATCCTCTGGTTCAGATGACTTTCGCCAATGCGCTGCGCGCTATGCTCCGTCAGGCTCCCAATATTATCATGGTGGGAGAAATTCGAGACCTGGAAACCGCAGATATTGCCATTAATGCATCTTTGACTGGTCACCTTGTGTTCAGTACGCTGCATACCAACGATGCCCCAAGTGCAGTCACTCGACTGATTGATATGGGAGTGAAGCCCTTCCTTGTGGCTTCCGCTGTGCGGGCGATTATGGCACAACGCCTGGTCCGCCGTGTATGCAAACATTGTGCAGCACCTTATACGCCGACTGCGGAAGAAATCCGTGCGCTGGGCTTGTCTGAAGATTATATTCAGCATTCAACCTTGAAGAAAGGCCGTGGATGTGCTAACTGCGGCTATACCGGTTACAAAGGTCGTATGGGCCTTTATGAAATTTTCATGCTGGGTGAAGAAATCCAGGAATTAATCTACAACAAGGAATCTGCTTCCGTGATCCGTGAAGCAGCCCGTAAAAGCGGTATGAGAACCCTGCGCGAAGATGGACTGCGGAAAGCCGCTGCCGGTTCAACAACACTGGAAGAAGTGCTGGCAATTACAATCGGCGATTAGGACTGAGAAATGCATTCTGAATGGAGATAAATCATATGCTGGACCCCGAAAATCAGTCGTTGAAAGACATTGTATTAAAGAATAAGCTTTGCAGCGAGGCTCAGATCAAGGAGGCCTTGGAAGAACATGACCGTACCGGCCGTTCTCTGAAAGATATCCTGGTTGACTTTCAGTTCGCTACTGAAGAACAGATTCTGGCCGCCATAGCCACGTCGCTGGGGGTAGATTTTGTGGATTTGCGCGATGTGGAAATCGATCCGTCCATTATTCAGCTGATGGATGGCGATACGGTCAGATCTCTGGGGGCTGTTCCTGTGGATTTTGACGGTATCACGGTGACCGTTGTGCCAAGAGATCCGCTGAATTATGAAGTCGCAGATGAAATTCATTTTATTCTGGGAAAGCCAATTAGCATTGTTGTGGCACTGGAAGCCGAAGTGGATGCCCTGATTGACAAGTATTATCCCATTGACTTGAACAGCATGCATGATATGCTTGCTGAAATGGAATAGGAAAAAGGAATTCGTCTGGATGGAGATCTGGAGGAAGCCGCCAATGAGGCGCCTATTGTCAAATTCGTGGAGGCCGTTCTTTATCAGGCCATTCGCGACAAGGCATCCGATATCCATTTCGAACCGTTTGAACATGAGTTCAAGATTCGTTATCGTATTGACGGAGCTCTTTATGAAATGGTGCCTCCTCCCAAGACTTTGGCTGTGCCTGTGATCAGCCGTGTGAAAATTATTTCCGGTTTGAATATTTCTGAACGCCGGAAACCTCAGGATGGCCGTATTCAGTTGAAAGTGAATGGCAAGCCTGTGGATATGCGTGTGAGTACGCTGCCGACACAATACGGTGAATCTGTAGTGCTTCGAGTTCTGGACCGTTCTGCAGTGAACCTGGATCTTGATGTGCTGGGAATCAATGAAAATGTCCTTGCAAAAATCCGTCAGATGATTTCTATGCCGAACGGCATTTTTATTATTACAGGTCCTACCGGATCCGGAAAAACTACAACCCTGTATTCCGCCTTGAAAGAGCTGAA
>CASERY010000096.1 GCA_949290385.1 uncultured bacterium
ATGAACAAATTCAAAGCATTTTCAACCGGATTGTGGACCTTCCCAGCGGAGGATATCTCTGCATTGATGAAACAGAAGCTCTCGTGGCAGTCGACATCAATTCCGGACACAGTAAAAGTGCCAAGGATCAGCCCGAAATGATTCTGAAAACCAATTTGGAGGCAGCGGAAGAAATTGCCCGCCAGATGAGACTCAGAAATATCGGCGGACAAATTGTTATAGACTTTATTGACATGGACTCCCCACAGGATCGGGAAACTGTCAACCGGGCCATGCGTCGTTTCGTGCGGGATGACCGGGCTAAAACAAAAATTCTGCCCATCAGCAAATTCGGGCTTATGGAAATGACCCGACAGAGAGAGCATGAAAGTGTAAAAGATGCCGTTTACGACCTTTGTCCTTATTGCAACGGTTCCGGACATGTCAAATCAGCCATCAGTATGAGCGTGGAAATTCAGAGAAGTCTGAAGGAACTCCTGAAGCGGAGACGTCGCCAAAAGAAATTTTCTGTAAAAGTCATTATGAACCCATCCGTTCTGGCACGGCTCAAAAATGACGATGCTGCTATTCTTAAAGAACTTGAACAGGAATATGGTAAGGATCTTCAGTTCCGTGCAGATCCCTCCATCCATATAGAGGAATTCAAGCTGGTAGATCCAGACACCAACCAGCCTCTCAATTAAAACAAAAACGTCTCCCTAAACAAATCTTCTGCGCCTTTCCGGAAATCCGGGAAAGGCGTTTTTTATTATTGTTACTGAAAAAACTAACGGCAGTTCCAACATACTGCCGAACACTTCAGATTTAAAGCAATAAAGCGCGCTTCAATTTAACAATCCGCAAATACCGAACTGAAAATTTGATGCTGTACTGCTACACTAGAATCCGCTGTGTGTCAGCAGGGATATTTTTGCAATTGGCAAATTTTTTCAAAGTCCGCCTCGAACGATCGGAATATCATCTGAAAGACGCAGGACATACCGCCGGCTTAAACATCTTTTTTTGAGTGTTTCATCCGTGCCACATCCCCCTCCTTCAGATTTCAGCAAATCAAAAGACGAAAAACTTTCCTACAAGATAAAGAACCGGGAAGAAAAAGAATCTTTCTACTCCATTTACAATATTTTTCTGTTCCATTCCATTTTATTTTATTCTGACCTCCATTTCCCATCTTCCATTCCTCGCTCTTTCAGGCTGGAAGATGCAACGTAACCAGCAATCTCGGGAATATTTCGCTGAATCCGGAGCTCTTTCAGCCATCTTCCTAACAGGAATTTTTCTCAAGGGTCGAACCCCAAAAAATCTCTTCCCCTTTCCTGTCATGAATTTGAAAAAAGCCAGAATCACGCTATTGTATAGAGATGTGAAACGTTTCTTAATTTTACCGACAATCAAGGAGTATCAAAATGGCTGGAATTTTCAAGGCGTATGATATCCGCGGAATCTATCCGACTCAGCTCAATGAAGAAATCGCAGAAAAAATCGGACGCGCGTTTGTATTGTTCACTCAAGCCAGGAAAGTCGTGGTCGGCCGCGATATGAGACCTCATTCCATACCCCTTTTCGAAGCTCTCGCAAGAGGCATTACTGCTCAAGGCGCTGATGTGATTGATATCGGCATGTGTTCCACCCCGATGTCCTACCACGCCAACGGCAAGCTTGGCGCTGACGGCAGCATCATGATCACAGCATCCCACAACACCAAGGAATGGAACGGTTTTAAACTCTGCAGAGCTCAGGCAGTTCCCATCAGCGGCTCCACCGGCATTTCCGAGATTGAAGAAATGGTTGAAAAGAATGAATGGCCGACTCCTGAACGCAAAGGTTCCATTTCCCAGTATGATATTGCCCCTGAATACGGAAAATTCCTCCGGTCCTTCTCCAAAATTGATCGAAAACTCAAAGTCGTTGTAGATTATGCAAATGCTATGGGTTCCTATGAGATAAAAGGGATTGAAGACCTCTTTGATATTGTTCCTCTTTACAAGGAAATTGACGGCAATTTCCCCAATCATGAAGCCAATCCGCTTCATGCAGAAACCCTGAATGCCCTCCGTGCAAAAGTAAAAGAATGCGGTGCCGATTTCGGTGCGGCATTCGACGGAGATGCAGACCGCTGCGGATTCGTGGACAATGAAGGCAATATCATTCCCATGGATTTGTTTACAGCACTTATTGCTCAGGATATTCTTTCTGACGCAACTGGAACAGTACCCATTCTGTATGACCTCAGAAGCAGCTGGGCCGTCAGGGAATGTATTCGCGACAATGGTGGAAAACCCATTATGTGCCGCGTTGGACATGCGTTCATCAAGGCACAGATGCGTGAAGTAGGTGCAGTGTTTGCAGGAGAACTTTCCGGTCATTACTACTATCGGGAAAATTTCGTAGCCGAATCTCAGGGTCTCTCTATGATTAAACTTGCAAACCTTCTCTGCAAGAAAAACGTAAAAGTTGCGGACCTAGTCAAACCTCTGAAGAAATACTTCCAGAGCGGAGAAATCAATACAAAAGTTTCCGACGTAAAACCCATTCTTCAGAAAGTCCGTGAAAAATATTCGGATGGTCATATGTTTGAACTGGATGGAATCAGTGTTGAATATTCCAACTGGTGGTTCAATGTCCGTGCATCCAATACCGAGCCCCTGCTCCGACTCAACGTGGAAGCCACCGATAAAGCCACAATGGAAGAGAAACGCGACGAACTGCTGGCTCTTTTCCGTTCCTGACAAAAAAGTATTTCATCCAGAATATTTTGCTGTCAAAAATAAAACGACAGTTGCCAAACAAAGCTTTTTTCATCGGCCGGATATCATTTCCGGCCGTTTTTTTTATCCCACTTAAAGAACAGGTTCCCCCCTGTATTCCTTTTCTATAAAAATCCGCTTCCTCTCCTAAAGACAGCGGAATCGTCATTCCAGACCTTTTTGTTGAATCAGGAAAACCCCGAATTTCAAACTGCTGCCAGCAAAAATGCCCTCTCCCATCGGTAGGAAATCTGCTATCTGAAGGCAATAAACTCTTAAACAGTCTTTACTTCCGTCTTCAGATCAGGCCTTTCAACCTCTTGTAAAAAACAAAACATTTCCTCTTGTGAATTTATCTATATACAGGCCTGTGAGTCATCCTATCCAATCTTTTCTGGAAAAACAACACAAAAAAGCCCCGTATATAACAAACGGGGCTTTCAGATATACAGGAAAGAAGACTCAATGATTTCAGGAATTAATAAAGACTGGTTATAATAAGCCCAATCACAATGAGCACCATGCCCAGGAATTTCGGCAGATGACATTTCTCGTGCAGGAAAACGACTCCCAGCAGCACGCCTACAGGCAAACTCATCTGCCGGAACACCTGCACGTAACTAACATTGTTCACATGCAGCATTGCCACCAGAATCAGCAAATAAGCAATCGCCGCAATCACACCGGCGACATATCCCGGGAGATGTTTGAAAAGCGACCAGGAGAAATGAACCCTTTCATGAGGAATGGTCAGAATAAACACCCAGAGAAAAACGAACAAAAAACTTTCCCGAAGGAAGGAATAGGAACATGCATCAAACGTAGTATTTAAAGAGTGTCCATACATTTTCATCAGTTCCATTCCGCGGCTGTCGAAAATGGTATATCCTGTGGTGCCGACTGCGGCAAGAACAATTCCAAGAAGACCGCGATTCCAGTAGTTCTCCCATTTCACCTGGTGAAATGATGCGAGTGGCATCATCAGACATCCGATCATTACAATGACCATCCCCAGAATTGTAATCGGTCCCAGTGTCTTGCCAAATCCCGAAAGCGATGTTACAAGTGCAGTAAAAAGCACCGGAAGAGCTCTCGCCATAGGATACGCCAGAGATACATCTGCATTGCGGTAGGCCAGGGACAGCCCTGCATTGCAGAAAGCTCCTGAAAATCCGCCCAGTGCAGCAAATACATAACACATCACCGGAAGAGAAGCAAAATCAGCCCCATGCGTCCATGCAAAAGGTGCCGTTGTAATCATACTTCCTGCCGAAACCGTCAGGAAAAATGCCATATACGGTTTCTGAGCCTTGCTGATAAAATGCCACAGTGCGTGCAGAAAAATTGATAGAAAAATCAAGATAAATGCAAAAAAGGTCATGAATAAAATTTCCTGTCTTCTGTTAGATAATGGGGCTAGTTTTTGTCTGTATCACCAACAGGAAGCTGCAACTTCCATACAGTTCCTGATTTATTTCTCGATCTTTTTTCATAGCTGTACTGAAAAGCTGAATCATGATTCTGTATATTCATTCCAAGCCAATTCCAGTCCCGTTCCCGCTTGATACGCAATCTCTTTTTCCTGCTCTGATTCCGGTCTTCTGCATAAGGATTCCATTCTTCTGGATAAAGTCAACCGTCTCCAACTTGCCATACCGATCTATCTTCCGACAGAAAAAAAGAAAAATTTTTTCAAGGGTCTTCGCAACTCCTTAAATAATCATTCCTCTGACAATGGACTTCTTTTCACATGTCCCGTCGTAGTTAACTTGTTCACTGGATTCAGGACGTCCTTGAATCTATTGGTGGAACACGTGCATAAAGTATCCAAAAATTCAATCATTTCAATCATTTTTATATAAATATCATCCAAAAACCTAATATTTAACATTTAATATGATTGAATTGATTGCTTTAACAGATTATTTTGATTGAAATGATTAAATTCTATGCAGTCGCTACCTTATAAAGTCGGCCCTTCTCTCAAAAACGAAACGAGGGAAATCAATAATTCGGAAAAATCCAGGACAGCAACCGGTCATCCTCCGCAAAATCAGTACAAGGAAACAAAACAATGAAACAAGACAGAGAACAATATTTTCTGAAACTCCTGAACAGACATCAAACTCTTTCTGTCTCTGAAACAGCACAAATGCTTCAAGTCAGTCCTGCCACCGTTCGAAGAATGTTTCAGCATCTTGCAGAACAGAAGCTCATTCGCAGAACACACGGCGGAGCCTGCAATCTTGAAACATCCTCCGCTGATCACATGATCCCCTTTTTCAAAAGGGAACAATGGTTTTCCAATGTCAAAAGAAGGCTGGCTCAAAAGACGCTGGAATATATTCCCCGACACAGTATTCTCTCCATTCATGGTGGATCCACAACCGTACTTCTGGCAACACTCCTTGAGGACTGTACCATTATCACCAATTCCTGGATCTTCTGTGAAATTCTCAATCAGCGATTCCCCATGGGCGACGGACCGGAATTGATCCTCACCGGAGGATCTTTCAAATATCGCAACAATATTTTCCTGGGATCCGCTGCCGAACGGGCCATGGCACGATATCATACCGACATAGCCCTGTTTTCGTTTCATTCGCTGGATGAATCCGGAACCTTTGACTACGATGATGAAAGTGTATCCATGCAACAGGTCATGGCAGACAATGCCGATATGAAAATTGCCATTGCCGATCATAGTAAATTTCAGGCGAAAGGCATCTGTCGCAGTCTCCGCTGGCAGCAGATCGACATGCTCATAACGGATTATTCCCCGGATTCAGCAGAAACCGTCAATGAAATCCGGAAACAGGGCGTTGAAACAATCATCCTTCCTGCTGATTCAAAACCTGTCTGATACTTATTCTACGGCGACCTCTAACCACAGAATCCAAATTCATTTTTCGGTCAGACTGTTAAGCCGTTCAGACTGTTGCAAAATCATTCTGATCCCCCTTCCTGTATTCTTTTTTAGGATAAGCCGGGAAAGCTGACTCATACTGGTCGCAAGCGCGTCTGTCATTAGATTTCATTTCCAAAGACAAGCATCTTTCCAACTTTATTCACATCCCTGCATTTGAAAAACCAGTCTTTCTCACAGGTATTTTTTTCAAAGGACTCTTCTGAAAAAACGTTTTTCCGTTGTTTTTTTATTTGAATCTGATGCTTTTAACATGTAATTTATATTTTCCTGAATCTCTGTTTGCTATTCATTCCAGACAGGTCTTCAGGCATCGTCTGATTCATGCCGCTTGTTTCCCATGGTCAGCATGGACATACGGTCAACCCATTATTTTCATACAAAAAGGAAAACCATTTATGCTCACAATGATTTGTGCAGTCATCCTGGGACTGATTGTCTATTCGGCAACAGATCCAATCCCGGGATTTCATCCGGTCTGGTCTATCGTCTGCGGTTTCGCAGCTATGACTGTTTTTCAGATTCTCGTCAGTCTTGTTCTACGCAGGAAATCGCTCAAAATCACGCAGATGATCCAGCAGACAATGATGGAAACACAGGCAAAAATCCAAGCTCGCCAGAATCAGTTTATGCGCAAGCCGACTTCTCAGAAGATAATGCTTGCCACTCTGGAAAAAGAACAGAATGAAGGCATTGAAAAAATCCTGGATATTCTCAATCTTTACAAGCCCCTCTATCTTTGGAATTTCATGCTGAAAAAACAGGTCAATACCATGCGTATGATGTTTCTGTATCAGCAGAAAAAATTCGACCAGGTGGATGAACTTATGCCTCAGTGCGTCTTCTTTGACAGTCAGTCCATTGCTATGAAAATGGCACGGCTGTATGAAAAAAAGGAATTCACTCAGATTGACCGCTTTTTCAAAAAGAAAGCCCGCCGCCTTAGAAAGCCAGACGATGCAGTTCTCCCCTATTCGCTTTACGCTTGGATTCTTGTCAAGCAGGAGCGCTATGATGATGCTATCTCCACACTCAATAACGCCAAACAGAAGACCTCCAATGAGGTCATTGCTAAAAACTGGGAAATGCTCGTCAATAAAAAATACAAGCATTTTTCCAATGCTCAGCTCGGGGATGCCTGGTATGCTCTTGCTCTCGAAAATCCCAAACTTCCTAAGATGCAGCAGTAGGTCCGTTACCGCTGAATCCACACAAGCACCTCCGCTGGCTGACACAAACCAGATTTTCTGAACCAGCACAGGGTTCAAACAATCCGTCCCGGTTATTTTTTTATCAGGACGGATTGTCTGTTTTTTCAGAGACCTTTTGAAACGTTTTTTATACCTGATCTCCAATCAATATAAAAGATCAGTTTTTTTGCAGTTCTTTCCATTTCTTATGGATCGCCTTCTCTCTTCCTTCTCTTTTGTCAGCATTATCATCATGATGGTGACAGCAAATCCATCTAAAGCAAAATATAGAGAGTATGCCCCGGAAAAACTTTTTTAAGTCTTGATCAACAATAGATGAAATAATCCCGGCATCAGACACAGCACAGGCCCATCACTTTTACATATTCAAATTCAAGCAACTTCTCCAGACGGTGTGCCAGCGGAACAACCTTCACCATCACTTTTACATATTCAAATTCAAGCCCTTACTAATTCCCAATAGAATCTATCAAAAAGCCATCTTGCTTCTTGATTCAAAAAAAATGGCTGTAAAATCCTCTCCTCCATATCAAATCAATCCAAAATACTCCCCGTATGTTTCATTTCCGTATCAGATCAATCTCAGTCATGAGAGAAAAAATTAAAAATAAAAGACCCCTTCCTCATTATTTGAAGCTTGTCCGCATCTGTTTCGGAAAAAACATTTCCTCCCTGTCCTTCAGAAACAGAAAGCACAGACCCTTTCCGCTTTTCAGGATCAACACGCATGAAAAATCTTATTCCAAAAACAATCAATCTCCCCGCTGGAAGAATATACGGGTTCCGAAATCTTCCCTTGTTTTTCTTCAATTCATGCCAGAGTCATCCCAAGTCTTCGGGAAAGTGAGATTCAAGCCAAGTTACCGGCAAAAGGGCAGACCAATACCATGACCCAGCTGCAGACAAAGTGAGATTCAAGCCAAGCTTGTGTTGAGTTCGAAAACCCCGTGTGAATGCCCAGCTGCAGACAAAGTGAGATTCAAGCCCTTCCGGATGGAGATTATTCAGGATTCCGCAGGAGTTTTTTCTTATCATCCTGCTGTCTGGAAAAAGCAATGAAAATCAAAACGCTGATTCCCATCAAATATGGATAAAACAGACACTCAATAATTTCAAAGGATGATACCGAAGCAATCCCTATTGCAATCAGGATCTGCGCTCCATAAGGAATGATGCCCTGCACGACGCATGATGCAATATCCAGAATGCTTGCGATGCGTTTTGGATCACAATGATATTTTAAAGACATGTTTCGTGCAATAGGTCCGGCTATTACAATTGCCACAGTGTTGTTTGCCGTAAATAAATTGACAATGGAGACCAGCAGAAACACTCCGAACTCACAAGTCTTTTTCCCGCGAATCATCTTACCCAGTTTTAAAAGCAGAAAACTGATTCCTCCGTTAGCCCGGATGATCTTCAGCATTCCTCCTGCAAGCAAGGCCACAATCAATGTTTCAGACATCCCCATAGTCCCTGCTCCAGCCTGTCCCAGAGCATCCCAGAAAGTAAGAGAATTTGTGAAGATGCCGATTACAGCAGCTAAAACCGAACCGAAAAATAAAAGGCTCATCACATTGAACCCAATCAGGGCCAGTACAATCAGTAGAATATATGGAGACACTTTCAGAAAAGTAACCCAGGTTAAAACCGGATGCGCCATACTGCCCGCATGTCCCGAAAGCATGACATAGATAATCAGAGTAATCACTGCCGCCGGAAGAACCATTCTTATATTGGTTATAAATTTATCCCTCATTTCAATGTTCTGCGTTCTCGTAGCCGCAATCGTTGTATCAGAAATCAGCGACATATTGTCTCCAAACATGGCACCGCCAACCACAGCTCCGACTGCAAGCCCTTCCGGGAATCCAATCTGTGACAGACCTACTGCAATCGGGGTCAAAGCCGCAATAGTCCCGCAGGATGTCCCGATAGCCAGCGAAATAAAGCACGAAACCAGGAACAGCCCTGCCAGCATCAGTTTCGGCGGAATCACAGACTGTGCAATGGCAACAGCCGCCTCCACAGCCCCCATGGATTTTGCTAAAGTGGCAAACGCACCGGCAAGGATGAAAATCAGACACATAATCATGATATCGAGGTCCCCCATGCCTTTGGCATAGAGTTCCACCTTTTTCATAAATTTTTCCTTATGGTTCAAAATCAGGGCAACAGCAGATGCAACCAGAAACGCCACCGGCATCGGCACTTTATAGAAGTAATTTTCCTCGTTCGGGAAATCGAATTTTGCCCAGACCGAGAGTCCCATGTAAAACACAAGAAACACAATAAAAGGAATCAATGCCCGAAATCTCGGCTGAACAGATCCTTCCGAATCACTGTTAACAAATGTCTGGTCTTGAATCATGGGCTCAGTACTCTCCCCTTTTTGCGTCTTGACTATTATTTTTATGAATGCTATAAGTTATTCGTACCATAGCATTTTTCCACAAAAAAACAAGGCAGCGCACGTCTTTTTCATTTTTTATATGCACAGAAAAAGAGCATCCTTCTTATTAAAGAATCTTCAATCTTCAAAAATTCCAGTCATTTTTTCTCTTTTTCAGGTTCTTCTGCATTCTTGATTCTGCGGAATGGATATTCGTTTATCTTTAATCTTTACTATTTAAAATTCAAAAATTTATCATTATTATTCTCATTTTTGTCATTTCTTTTTAAGGTATATTTCAAGAGAAATTCAGTGTTTTTGATCATAACAGGATTAGAGTTTTTTCAACCTTACGATATAAAAATATTGATATTTTTTTATCAATACCGCTTGACATGTATCCCTCCCGAGGTATATTATATGCAGAAAGACCAAGCAATCAGCAAACCGAAAATCTTAAGGAGGTTTCCTATGGCAGAAAACAAAACGAAGGCTCCGGTCGTGGATCCGGAAAAAGAAGCGCTGGATAAAGCCAATCTTGATGCTCTTATCGCAAAAGTCAAAGCAGCTCAGGAAGTCTACTCCAACTATTCCCAGGAACAGGTTGACGCCATTTTCCAGGCGGCAGCAGCCGCAGCCAACGCCATGCGTATTCCGCTGGCCCAGATGGCAGTGGAAGAAACCGGCATGGGAATTGTCGAAGACAAAGTTATAAAAAACCATTTTGCTTCCGAGTATATCTGCAATAAATATCTGCACACTAAAACCTGCGGCATCATCGAAGAAGATGAGGCCTCCGGTCTTGTAAAAGCCGCTGAGCCTGTTGGAGTCATTGCCGGTATTGTTCCGACGACCAACCCCACATCCACAGCCATTTTTAAATCTCTGATTACGCTCAAAACCAGAAACGGCATTATCTTCAGTCCGCATCCGAGAGCAAAGAAATGCACCAATCTGGCAGCTAAAATTGTGCTCGATGCTGCGGTAAAAGCCGGCGCTCCGGAAAACATCATTGCCTGGATCGATGAACCCTCCGTAGCTCTTTCCGGACACCTGATGAATCATAAGGACATTAATCTGATTCTTGCTACCGGTGGTCCCGGCATGGTCAAGGCAACCTACTCCAGCGGCAATCCGGCAGTCGGCGTAGGTCCCGGCAACACTCCGGTGATTTTCGACGACACCTGCGATATTCAGATGGCAGTCAGCAGCGTACTTCAGTCGAAGACATTCGACAACGGCATGATCTGTGCATCTGAACAGTCTGTCACCGTTATGGAAGACATCTATGATGCTGTCAAAAGAGAATTCCTCCGCAGAGGAGCCTATATTCTGAATAAGACTGAAGCGAAAAAAGTCGGCGACATTATTCAGATCGACGGCAAAATCAATGCAAAAATCGTCGGTCAGCCCGCTGTAAAAATTGCTGAAATGGCCGGCATTAAAGTTCCTGAACATACAAAGGTCCTTATTGCTGAAATCAACGGCATTGGTCCTGAGTACCCCTTCAGCCGTGAAAAACTTTCTCCGACTTTGGCACTCTACAAGGCAAAAACCTATGAAGACGCACTCGAGAATGCTAAAAAACTTCTGAACTACGGCGGACTTGGCCATACTTCTGTGTTGTATACCAATCCCCAGAACGAACAGCGCATTCGTGAATTTGGTCATGAAATGCATACCTGCCGTTCTCTCATCAACATGCCTTCCTCCCAGGGAGCCATCGGAGATATCTATAACTTTGCTCTCGAACCCTCTCTCACACTGGGTTGCGGTTCCTGGGGTAAAAACTCCGTCAGCGCAAATGTGGCGCCCCGTCATCTTCTCAACATCAAATCCCTTGCAAAACGGAGAGAAAACATGCTTTGGTTCCGGGTTCCTCAGAAAATCTATTTCAAATATGGCTGCCTCTGCACTGCTCTGGGCGATCTCGAAGGACGCAAGCGCGCATTCGTAGTTACAGACAAATTCCTGTATCAGACAGGCATGCTGAAACCCATGCTGGCTAAACTGACTTCCATGGGCATTGCCACTCACGTCTTCAGCGATGTTGAGCCGGATCCCTCCATTCAGCTTGCAAAACGCGGTCTCGAACAGTTGAAGAGCTTCCAGGCCGACACCATTATCGCCGTCGGCGGTGGTTCCCCGATTGACGCAGCAAAAATCATGTGGCTGATGTATGAAGAGCCCGAAATCAAGTTTGAAGACGTGGCTATGCGCTTCATGGATATCCGCAAGAAAATCGTCAAACTGCCGGAACTCGGCAAAAAAGCTATGATGGTTGCTGTTCCGACTACATCCGGTACCGGTTCTGAAGTTACACCGTTCGCCGTCATCACGGATGCGGACACCAACTCCAAGTATCCGATCACAGACTACGCCCTGACTCCGAACATGGCAATCATCGATACTGAGCTGGTTATGAAGATGCCTCGCAGACTCACAGCATTCAGTGGTATCGACGCTTTGACTCATGCTCTGGAATCCCGCGTTTCCGTCATGGCCAGCGACTACACGAATGCTCTGGCCAATGAAGCTGCTAAGAACATCTTCGAATATCTGCCCCGCTGCTACAACAACGGTCCCATGGATGAAGAAGCCAGAGAGCATATGCTCAATGCCTCTGCAATGGCCGGTATGGCATTTGCAAACGCCTTCCTGGGTCTCTGCCACTCCATGGCCCACAAGCTCGGAGGTATGTATCATATTCCCCATGGCCTTGCCAATGCGCTGCTCATTGAGGAAATCATCAAGTATAACGCCACCGATTGCCCGGTCAAACAAGGCACCTTCCCGCAGTACCGCTACCCGAATGCGAAAGCGGCTTACGCCTCCCTGGCCCGTTACCTGGGATTTGAAGGAAAAACCGACGATGAACTTGTTGAATCCCTCATCAAGAAAGTTGCAGAATTGAAGGCTTCCTGCGACATTCCCAAAACCATGAAGCAGTATCTGGACGCTAACGGCGTAACAGAAAAAACCTTCCTTGACCAGCTTGATGATCTCTGTGTCAAAGCATTCGACGATCAGTGCACCGGCGCCAATCCGCGTTATCCTCTGATTGAAGAAATCAAGTCCATCTATCTGAAAGTTTACTACGGCAAATAATTCAGAGAAGATCTGATACGGATTCCCTGCCGCATTTGCCCCTCGGCAGGGAATCCGTTTTTTTTACTTGAATTTTCCGGAAACCGATAGTATTATGTGAAACGGAAAAAAATCCTTTCAAATATACAATCAATTCATCCGTCACACACGGATGCAGCCAGAATGGTGAAATGATGAAAGACAAACACAAAATTGTTATCTGTATCGGAAGTTCCTGTTTTGCCCGCGGCAATGCCCGCAACGTAGAAGTAACTGAAAAATTTCTCAAGGAACGCGGCTTGAAAGATGAAGTCGATATTGATATCTCCGGAGGTCTCTGCGAAGGAAAATGCGCAGACGGCCCCAATGTGATTGTAGACAATGAAACCTATAATCATGTGGATCCCGGTGTTATGCTCGATATTCTGAACAAAATTTTTCCCGCCAAGTAAAATCCATTATCCCCCTACCTTAAAAAGAGCGAGAGGCAGACATGAACCGCGATTTCCCGGTTTACACAATTGAAAATGAATGCCAGGACTGTTATAAATGTGTCCGGCATTGTCCATGCAAAGCCATTAAAATTGTAAATGCCAGGGCAGCAGTCATCCCCGACCGCTGTGTCTGTTGCGGAGAATGTGTCCGGGTCTGCCCTGCTCATGCAAAGAAAATCCGGTCAGATGCCGCCCGCCTGAATCAGATTCTTTCCAAGGGGGGCACCATTTATGCATCTGTTGCACCCAGCTTTCCAGGCTACTTTAAAAATATTACCTTGGGCCAGCTGGCATCCGCACTGAAAAAACTCGGCTTCACAGGCGTCAGTGAAACCGCTCATGGGGCTCAGCTTGTAAGTTCTGCAGTCCATGATTATCTGAAAACGGTGCCCAACGGAGTTTATCTTTCCAGCGCATGTCCGGCATGTGTTCGCTATGTGGAAAAATACCTGCCGAACTGGAGCAGTCATATTGTGCCATTTGATTCTCCGGTAATCAGTCACTGCAAACTGCTGAGAAAAACCTATGGAAATTCCATCCAGACGGTCTTTTTCGGTCCCTGTGCTGCCAAAAAGAACGAAGCGGATGAAAAGCAGGATATTCTGAACCTGGCTGTAACCTTCGTTTCCCTGGAGAAAATGCTTGAAGAAAAAGGTATTTCCCTCAAGGATGAACCCGAATCTCCAGCAGAACTTGCTCTCGGCCCCGCCGAAGAAGGAAGAGTTTATTCCTTTGAAGGCGGCATGAATGATACCGTGCGCAGCGGAGACTGCAATACACGTTTTATTGCCGTATCAGGCTTGGAACATCTCCAGAAACTGCTTTCAGGAATTGATCCTGCATCCATCAAGGACAACAAAATCTTTATTGAAATGCTCGCCTGCAGGGGCGGCTGTGTCAACGGCCCTGTAATGGACGACACCTCTGCCAGTGTTCAGGTCGTAGCCAATACAGATCTTCTGACAAAACGCGTCAGCAGTGTCGGCCGGGAAGTTCCGGTAGATATCCACAACGCTTATTTCAAAAATCCGGTTCAGTCGTCCCAGCCGTCGGAAGAGGAAATTCTCAAAGCGCTGGCCAGTGTCGGCAAATTTTCCAAGGCGGATGAACTCAACTGCGGGGCTTGCGGTTACAACAGCTGCCGTGATTTTGCCTGCGCCCTCATTGTGGGCAAAGCAGAAACATCCATGTGCCACAATTATCTGCGGAGCAACTTCCAGCGTACCAGCAATGCCCTAATCAAATACATTCCTGCCGGGGTTGTCATTGTGGATGATTCTCTGCGCATTCTGGAAAGCAACCGGCATTTTGCGGAACTGATTGATGAAAATACCCTCGCCATTCATGATTCCCTCGGCTCTCTTGCCTCCATTCAGCTGGACCAGCTGATTCCGTTCACAGACCTCTTTGAGAGTGTGCTTGCAAACGGAGGAGAAATTGAAAAATTCAATCAGCCTATGGGAGACAGGATTGTCAACATCAGTGTTTTCTCCATTGCGGTTGGAAAGACTGCCGGTGCCGTTATCCAGGATGTCACCCGCAGCGAACTCCAGCGAGAACAGATCGCTGAAAAAGCCCAGGAAATCATCCGGAAAAATGTTCTGACCGTTCAGGAAGTAGCCCGTCTCTTTGGAGAACATGTGGCCGAAACAGAAATTCTTCTTGATGAAATCGCCGGATCCTATTCCGGTAAAAGGGAAAAAGAGAAGGAAAAGGAGAAGGAGAATTGATCCATGGCCTCCAATGATCTCTTTGTAGAAATGGAATGCCAGCAGTTTACGAAAACCGGACAGCACGCATGCGGAGATGATTATCAGCTTCAGACTCTGGAAAACGAAAACCGCAGTCTTGCCGTGCTTTCCGACGGACTCGGCAGCGGCATAAAAGCCCATCTTCTGGCAAATATGACTACAACCATGGGAATCCGCTTTCTGCGTTCCAATACAGATATTCTCAAATCAGTGGAAACAATGATGGATTCCCTGCCTATCTGTGAAGTCAGGAAAATCAGCTATGCCACTTTTTCAATGGCAGACCTGCGTCTGGGAGGAGTTACCCATATTATTGAAATGGGCAATCCTCAATATATTCAGCTGCGCGGAGAAATTGAAATTCCAGCATAGAAGCACAAGAAGATTGTCTCCCAGCGCTGGCCGGACCGGGAAGTGGACTGTTATGAAACGCGCATGGAACCAGGAGACCGTCTGATTCTCTGTTCCGACGGCGTAACCCAGGCAGGACTTGGACAGAAACGCTATAAATTCGGCTGGCGAAGAAGCGGAGAACTGGAATTTGCTCAGAATATTATCCGGAAATCCCCGGAGATTTCAGCCAAAGACCTTGCTTATGCCATAGCTTTCCAGGCTTTGTCCATCTCCCCGGAAAAATGTACCGATGACATCAGCTGCCTTGTAATCTACCTGCGGCATCCGCGTGTGCTGCGTATTCTGACCGGTCCTCCTTATCATAAAGAACACGATCATGATTTTGCCATGCTTGCCTCAGGTGGAGCGAATGATGTGATTATTTGCGGAGGAACAACAGCCTCCATTATTGAAAGAGAACTTCACACAAAGGTGGAAATTGACCTGAATCTGATGAAGGCAAGTGGAGATCTGCCTCCGCCAGGAATGATGCCGGGAATTGGATTAACAACAG
Source organism: uncultured bacterium (assembly GCA_949290385.1). Lineage (GTDB taxonomy): Bacteria > Verrucomicrobiota > Lentisphaeria > Victivallales > UBA1829 > CASERY01. The sequence continues at coordinate 15,516 of CASERY010000096.1, forward strand.
AAGGAATCCTTACACTTTCAAAAGTCTGTACTGTACTGGAAAAGAAGCAGCAGGATAAAATTCCCCTTGCAGCAAAAGCCATTATCAACAGAATTATGGAAAATGACTGCATTGAGTTCATTGTGGGAACCAAGGTGAATGAAGCACATCAGGATCCGAATCTCCCACTGGAACTGGAACTGCGGAGAAATATTATTAAACGTCTGGCAATTATTCTTGAACGGGATTATCGGAAGAAAGTTACCGTCAACTATTATTGAGAAAGATCAAACATGAAAAAAATTACACTGGAAATCTGCTGTGGAACCACGTGCTATATGCTCGGCACCCAGAAACTGCTTCAGATTGAGAACATCATGCCTGAGGAATGGAAAAACTGCGTTGCAGTCTCGGCTATTCCCTGTTTGAACAACTGCACATCAGAGAATATCTGCGGAGCGCCTTTTGTGCGCATCAACGGCGAAATTATGAGCCATGCATCCGTTGAATCGATCTTCAACAGAATCCGGGAGCTTCTCCCCGGAGAAGGAGAAGAATAAGGATGGCTAATGGTGCGGAATATATGCGCCGGGAATTGATGATTCGTCTTGTCCGGGCATTTGACGACGGGACGCTGGAACAGGAACTCGATCAGATTCCCATTAAACTCAGACCCAAAGACGGCAATTCCAGCCGCTGCTGCATTTACCATGACCGTGCGGTATTGAAATACCGCCTGATGGCACTTCTCGGATTCTCCTGCGAAGAGGAAAAAGATGAAGCACGCAGTCTGGCCTCCTATAAACAGGAAGCAGATCAAAGAAAATCCATTGAGAAAAAGCCGGTGCTTACGGTTTGTTCTGCGGGATGTTCAGGGTGTCCCGACAGCAAATTCATGGTTACGGAAAACTGTCGTGGCTGCTTTGCAAGACCCTGCACTTTTAACTGTCCGGTCAGTGCCGTTTCCATGATTGGCCAGACATCCCATATTGACCAGTCCAAATGTATTAAATGCGGAAAATGTATGCAGGTGTGTCCGTTTCACGCCATTGTCAAGACCTCTGTTCCGTGTGAAGAAGCCTGCCCGGTGGGAGCCATCCGGAAAAATGAACACGGTCGGGCAGAAATTGATTTCGAGAAATGTGTTTTCTGCGGAAAATGTTTTGCCGCCTGCCCGTTCAGCGCTATCATGGAAAAATCCCAGATTCTGGATGTTTTGAATCAGCTTAAAAAACGTGAATCAAAAGTTGTGGCAATGATTGCCCCGTCTGCCTATTCACAGTTTCCGGGCACCATAGAACAGCTGTTTACGGCGATTAAGCAGCTGGGATTCGACGACGTTATGGAAGTTGCTCTTGGAGCGGAATTGACAACAGCTCACGAAGCACGGGAATTTCAGGAGAAAATGGCTGCCGGCCAGAAGCTTATGACAACATCCTGCTGTACGGCTTATGTAAATCTGGTGCATCGCCATCTGCCTGATTTTGCAAAATACGTTTCCTCGACCCCAAGTCCTATGAAGTATGCGGCAGAACTTGTCCGAAAGGAAAGTCCGGATGCAATTACCGTCTTTATCGGTCCATGCATTGCAAAGCGCATGGAGGCGCTCTACACAGATCTTGTAGATTATGTCCTTACTTTCGAAGAGCTCGGAGCAATTCTGGCAGGCCGGAAGATTGATATTATGACGCAGGAAGCATGGAAACTGACGCATCCGGCAGATGAACTGGCCCGAAACTACGCTCACAGTTGTGGAGTTTCCGACGCGGTTCTGGCCGATCTGATGAAGGACCAGCCGGACTTCAAACTCAACTCAAAATTTATTAACGGCATTGACAAGAAAACGCTGATGCAGCTTAAACTTTTCGCTTCCGGCAAGATCCCAGTGAACTTCCTTGAAGTCATGGCTTGCAATGGCGGGTGCATCAACGGCCCGTGCTCTTTGACGAAAAACTAACAGGAGGTTTCCATGAATGACGACCGTTTGAAAAAATTGTCTGCCGTGCGCAGACTCCCCAGTTATCTGAACAAACTTTATGAACTCAAGGGCCGCGGCGGATCCACTGTGACGCTTACAGAACTGGCTCTGCGTCTGAACTGGGACGATTCTGTAATTATGGATGACCTGGTGCTTTTCGGCGCCGCCAGCCGTATGGATGTAGGCTTTAAAATTGACTATGTCATTTCAGTTCTGGAAGCTTATTAGTCTTCCATTCAGCCAGCGGAAGCGATCTTTGTAGGGTCCGGACTTCTGGGCAATCTGCTGCTGAACTGCAAAAATTTTGCAGGCCCCCAGGTCCACATTCTTGCATCCTTCAATACAGATCCGGAAAGCAGCATTGTTGAGGACCGGGAAAATCACATATTTCCCCTGGAAAAAATGTTCGGACTGACAACACGGCTTCAGGTTCACCTTGGAATCATGTGCGTTCCTCATAAACAGGCTCAGGAAGTGGCCAACCTCATGGTGGATGCCGGAATTACTGAAATCTGGAACTGGTCCGGAATTCCGGTTCATGTTCAAAAGGATATTGCGGTTTATCAGGAACCCATGTTCGGAGAACAGTCTGCTGAAGCATTCTTTAAACTGAAATAATAGCAGGTGCAGCAGGCCGAAAGAAAAATCTGTCCTGCTGCAGGACAGCAAGCCCGTACAGGAAAAGAATTCTTAAAATTTTTTTCCTGTATTTTTTTCCTGTGAACAGACAGTCTGAACTGGCAACCGGCTTTTCTTTATTATCCATATCCATTTTTCCTGAATCCGGGGAGAGCAAAGATAAAAGAATGGATCCATTTATACAGAAGGCAGAACAGCAGTATTTTTTCTTTTCCAGGCTTCAAAATCAAAAACTTAATGTTTTTTTACTTTTTTCTTCTTCACTTCAATTCATAATGTCTTTTAAAGGAGCACCCCGCCATGTTGTATTCTCTTGCTGTTCAGTATGCAGATTCTGTCCTGGAAGAAGTCAGCAGGACTGATCTTCCGTTTATGGAGCCACTTCAAAAACTGATTCATGGCATACAGGAGTGGTTTGTACGTCAGGACATTTTCCTGCTCTACTTCGCTCTGGGGGTGATCTTCTCCCTGCTGGCAGGATACTGCATTTCAAAAATCTTCTGCTTCATTTTAAAATGCTTTTCAGGTCATGAGGGGACTGTATCCCAAATTATCGAAGTCTCTCGCAAACCTATTTTCTGCCTGCTGATCACTGTTGGAATCTATTTCAGCATCCGGATTCTGGAACTGCCTGTAGGGCTGGCATATGGACTCCGAAAGATTTTCTTCACCATTGTCACACTGATAATCTTCAGCGGTCTAGCTCGCATCAGCAACTGTCTTTTTAAAAGATTTCTGGAAAAAGCCAAAGCGCGCAAAGCCTCCTTTGACAATATTCTTATCTCTCTTTTAAATAAAGCAGTCAAGACTGTCATATGGATCATTGCAGTGCTTTTTACAGCCCAGAATATCTTCAATCTGCAAATTGGAACCATTCTAGCCGGTGCCGGTGTATTTGCCATGGCGTTGGCTTTTGCAGCCCAGAATACCATTGCCAATATATTCGGGGCCATTTCGCTGGTACTGGATAAGCCCTTCAGCATTGGCGACTTTATTGAAATTGGAGGCAAATCCGGGACCGTCGAATCAGTAGGTCTGAGAAGTACAAAAATCCGTTCTGTCAATGGTACCCAGTTCTGTATCCCGAACAAGGAAATGACTGATGCAACCATCGAAAATATTTCGCGCAGGCCCAGCATCAAACAAACATTTGACTTCGGACTGACATACGGAACCGCTCCGGAAAAGATGTCCAGAGCCATTGAAATTCTGCATGAAATTTTTGATGCCAGTCCCCTTTCCGACAACGAAAAAGCCTCTGCGAAAATAGCGTTTACTGAAATGAAGGACTGGTCCCTGAATCTTCAGGTTATCATGTGGATGCAGACTCGCGACTTTTTTGAAATGATGGCGGAACGTTCCAGACTGAACAATGAAGTTCTGAAACGGTTTAATGCAGAAGGACTTGATTTTGCATTTCCCACAAGCACGGCCTATCTTGAAACAGAGCATCCCCTGGAGGCACAGATCCAGTTATCCGCCCATTCAACAAATAAGCAGGACACAGGGGCCCAGTCTGTAGAAAAGTCCCTGGACCCGGTCCAGTAAAAAATACGCAAAAACCCTTTCTGGAAGGAGCCTTGCATTCAGCGTCTTCTTTCAGAGAATTGTTGACTCTTTCTGCAGGTACCGGCATACAGACAGATTTTTATCCGTGTATTCCATAAAAATCTGAAGGCCTTTGCTTGCTTTTTAATTAAACTCATTTAGCTTATGATATTTGAGAGTCATCCAGATATTTGGTTCTGAAAATCCTCTCTCACGGCAAATTCAATGAATCTTTGAACACTGCAGATCCGCAGACACAGCCTTGGAGACAGCAAACAGCAGCCAGACAAAGGATGCAGGGCAATCTGCAAAAGGGGCGTGCACTCTTCTGAAAACCCGCCTCTTTCCTCTGGTGTGCGGATTCGTAATCGATAAAAATATTTCAGCAGGAGAAACAATCTTATGAAAATGAAAATCTGCTGTATCGGAGCCGGATATGTCGGCGGGCCAACCATGGCAGTCATCGCAGATAAAAACCCCGATATTGAAGTAACCGTGGTAGACATCAATGCCCAAAGGATTGCCCAGTGGAATTCAGACTGTCTGCCCATCTATGAACCGGGTCTGGCTGAAGTGGTCCGGCGTCGGCGCGGCATTAATCTTTTTTACTCGGTAGATATTCCTGAAGCAATCCGGAATGCTGACATCATTTTTGTCAGTGTCAATACTCCCACAAAAACATTCGGTGAAGGATAGGGCAAGGCTGCAGATCTTCAATATCTGGAAAAGACTGCCAGAAGCATTATCCAATATGCCCAGTCGGATAAAATCGTTGTTGAGAAAAGCACCCTTCCCGTCCGTACTGCACAGGCTCTGAGCAGGGTTCTGCAAAGCAATGAGCATGGAGTGCGCTTCCACATTCTATCCAATCCTGAATTCCTTGCAGAGGGAACCGCCATCCAGGATCTGGAAAATCCGGACCGGGTCCTTATCGGAGGCCTGGATACTCCGGAAGACCGGGAGGCCATGGAAAAACTTGTGTCTGTATACACCTCCTGGGTCCCCAGAGAAAAAATTATTACTACCACACTCTGGTCCAGCGAGTTATCGAAACTTGTGGCCAATGCGCTTCTCGCCCAAAGGATCTCTTCCATCAACAGCATTTCAGCCTTATGTGAAAAAACAGAAGCCAATGTCAATGAAGTTGCAAAAGCCGCAGGCTGTGATTCCCGTATCGGATCCAAATTCCTGAAGGCCGGCATCGGTTTTGGAGGATCCTGCTTCAAAAAGGATATTCTGAACCTGGTTTATCTCTGTGAACACTTTGGTCTTCCGGAAGTAGCTGCTTATTGGGAACAGGTTGTGAAAATCAATGAATACCAGTCCGAACGTTTTATCCGCAACATTCTTGCTGCCATGTTCAACACAATTGCAGACAAGAAAATAGCCATCCTTGGATTTGCCTTCAAAGCCGATACCGGAGACACCCGCGAATCTCCAGCCATTTCAGTCTGCACCAAACTCTTGAATGAACACGCTTCTCTTGCTATTTATGATCCAAAGGCCATGGACAATGCTCGCAGAGATTTACAGGATGCTCCGGCCGGATCTGTCAAATTCTGCCAGGATCCTTATGAGGCTGCCGCAGATGCCCATGCCCTTGTAATACTGACGGAATGGCCGTGTTTCAAGGAATTGGATTTCAAACGTATTTATAAATCCATGCAAAAGCCGGCTTTTATATTCGACGGAAGAAATCTTTTGAATCATAAGTAGTTATATGACATGGGCTTCAATATCTATCCAATTGGGCAGAAAAAGCTGGTTCATTTTACACATGGAATCTAATCTTCAGAACAGCTGTTCGCATTGTTCCTGCAGGAAAGAATGACCTCCATATCTTAACAGCAAAATTTCGCTCCTGTTGCCATAAGAAGGAGAAATTTGATAAGGGATTTATGCTTTCGCAGGAGAATGCGGCAACGCTGTCAAGGCAGAACAAAACATTCAAAACAGCTGGATTGAACATTCTGCAGTCTTTTATTCGAGGAATCTAGAAAAGGTCTCCCTAACAGCCTTCCTGTCAAGAAGCTGCCGTTTATCCGGGTTCTTGAAAGAATGAACAGAAAACTGCAAATAGAAAACAGAGTCCTCCAGGACTACTTCGATTCCCTAATCAAAATATGGCTCTCACACCTTTAATCACTGGAGAAAACCCATGAAGACCCCCGCTAAACTCAAAGTTCTGATGATTGGAAACAGTTTTTCCATTTGCGTCGGCAAAAACCTCCCCCAAATAACAGCCGCTTCTCCCCGAAATCTGGAGCTTACCCTTGGAAGTGCCTATATTGGAGGCTGTTCTCTGGAAACACACTGGAAAAATCTGGAAGCTATTGAACATAACCCGGATGCACCGGAAAAAAATGCCTATCTCAACAATATCTGGCACAGTGCGGAACAAGACCGGGAAAAAGATATGAAAGAAACAGGGAATGTACGAGATCTGCTGAAAATGGAAGACTGGGATGTGATTTCCATTCAGCAGGCCAGTCATTTTTCTGCATTTCCAGAGACCTATCAGCCTTGGGCTGATCATCTGCTGAATTATCTGCATAACCATGCACCTCGGGCAAAAATTGTCATTCAACAGACCTGGGCCTACCGCAGTGACGACAGTCGTATTACACCGCTTCGCAAACCAGACTGGGGTTTTCATCAGGATGAAATGTTCCAGAAACTTTCCGCAGCTTATGCGAAACTCGCCGAATATACACACAGTTTCGTCATTCCAACAGGCTTGGCAGTTCAGCTGACCCGTCAGAATGATCCCCTGAAGTTTCAACCTTCAGAATCCTTTGAAAACGGGCAGATGCACTGGCCTGATATTCCTCCGCAGGCAGGAGATCCTGTAGGACAGGCGTTCTGGTGCAAAGGTGCATCCGGCGAAATGGAACTCAGACGTGATACAATCCATTTAAATGTCCGCGGCGAATATTTACAGGCCTGTGTCTGGTTCAGATGCCTTTTCGGACTTTCTGCTGTAAATGAAATTCATTATGAAAGCCCGTCCGTTGGATCCTCGGATTGTGCATTTCTTAGAAAAATGGCAGACCTTGCTGTCGATCAGTATCCACAAGTTGCGGAACTCTTTTAAGTATAGTCTGAAAAACAGAATAGAACGCAGAAAAAAGGTTTCATTTGAACTGCTTCTGTTCTGTTTTTTCACAGGCTTTATAACTCCGGAATCTCTTTATTCTATCAAGCTCTGCTTATTCTGACATCCCGTAAAAAAAACAAAATCCTCTTTTTCAATCATTGAAAAATACATTCCATACAAGACTGTGTTACCATTGTTATACATCTTATAAGAAAATGCTTGTCTAAATTTTCTTCATTCCGTTTGAATCCCTCTTACAAGGTACTGCCAAACCACCGATATTGTATGAGGAAAAATATACAGAAAATGATCATCCCTCGTCCGTTCTTTCTGAGAAAAATTGGCCCCCCATTATGATACCCTCCATCTTTTTGAAAAAATGGAATGATTAAAAATCACAAGACCTTTTCCACACCCCCTTCAAAAACAGATATTTCCCATAAAAAAGAGAGACATAAAAAATCAGAATACCGACTTTACCTGGATGGTATGCGCCTTTCTTCAAGATAAGGCCATATGGCTGGCGGAAGTCCGACACAGAGTTGGGAAAATTTGTCTATCGTAACAGTTGCCTGCCGGTACAAGAATGTCTAACATCATAGCATCACATTAAATTCCAGCTTTTTGGGGAGCTTGGAAATTATCAAATTGAAGCAACTTTGTCGTCTTAAAAAACGGAGACTATTTCAGGAATATTCCGGCACAACCAGTCGCACAATCAATCATTGTTTTACACTGGAGCAATATCATAAAAAAAGGCCTGTACTTTTCAGTACAGGCCTGCACACCTTCATTGGTGCTCGAGAGAAGACTCGAACTTCCACCCCTTGCGGGACTAGCACCTCAAGCTAGCGCGTCTGCCATTCCGCCACCCGAGCAAATAAATGGTGGCAAGGACCAGAATCGAACTGGTGACACGGGGATTTTCAGTCCCCTGCTCTACCAACTGAGCTACCCCGCCACTTGGCTTGTCATCTCTTCTGATGACGCCTTTACTATATCTGCAAATTCAGGCATTGCAAGCAGAGTTTTGAAAAAAACGCCAAAATTTTTAATATCGGTTTGGGGTTCATTGAGTTTTTTTAAGCAACAAGCCATGGCATTCAGTTGCAATTTACTGAAAACCTGATACATTATGAAAAAAATATCAAAAAAACTGATCTGCAAAACCTCTCCCAGGAAATGGAGTATTCCGTTTTTATGAAACTCATTATCTCTCTTCTGATGTTTCCCGCATTTTTAAGTCTGATTTTCTCCGGGCTTTGCGGAGGTTTTTATTTTTCATGCAGTCAGCTCTCTATGGCTGGAGAATATTCTTTCCCCGGCCATCTCCTCAAGGCGTTTCTTTATATTGCCATAGGAATTGGACTTTCATGCAGTATTTTTTCTGTGATTGCCGGAATCGTTCTTACAGTTGTCTCTTTTATCTTTAAAAGCTGGTCCAGAGCGATTGTTTCGCTGGCAATTGCATTTTTCGCAGGATACCTATGGCGCTATTTTCTATACGTGGCACTGCCTTCCTGAAAAAACCTGGAAAATACAGTTTATTTTTTTATGGGGACTGCTGC
>CASERY010000097.1 GCA_949290385.1 uncultured bacterium
CATGCGGAAGCCGCAAAAAGTGCTGCATATTTTCTGCGGGACGGATCAGCTTCCTAAGGAATTACGGATCTGGCTGTCCTGTGGATATAAAATTGATTCGGTCAAAGTGCTGGATATGTTTCCCGGGACGCCGAATCTGGAGACGGTATGTTTATTGTCCAAACTTCAAACGAAGCAACATATCGAGATAAACTTGGATATGGACGAGCTTGATCTGACCGATGCGGAGAAAAAAGCTACCTATCAGGAAATCAAGGACTTTGTTCTGGAGCATAGCGGCTTGAAGGTCAGCAGCTTATATATCGCACAGGTGAAGCAGAAATGCGGTATCATCGAGCGTGAGAATTACAATAAGCCGAAGTCTGAGGACGCTAAACAGCTGCAATGCCCGCCGGATAAGGAAAAAGCAATCAAGGAGGCATTGAAGCACTTCGGCATGATTTAAGGAGGGCGGATATGACGCATTTGATTTCTTGTGAGTTCAACATAGATACTGCTTGTGTGGAACTGAAATTCACCGATGGCAGTATGATTGCGATTGACACGATTGCCGTGGAGAACGAAGTTGCGGACAATATGTATCAGCGGTCAGAACTTGATTATCTGATTTACAATGCACCGCTTGAATATGCCGACCTTATTTTGAACGGCGATCCCGAAGCATATTTGAAAACAGTAACCGAATACAAGCCTTTAGACTAATCTTATAGGTAATGCCGCTTGCACCGACAGTAAAAAATCAGCGCAAGCGGCGTTTTTTATGTTGTATAATACTGTGCCTGTGCGTTCCATAATTCATGATATTTTCCACTCACATCAGATAGAAATTCTTCATGTGAACCGTGTTGGACGATTTGTCCGTCATCAAATACCACAATCTTATTACAGAAACGGCACGAAGCCAGTCTGTGAGAAATATAAACAGTCGTTTTGTCTCCGGAAATTGCATTGAAATTCGAGTAAACTTCATATTCAGAGATCGGGTCGAGCGCAGCCGTAGGCTCGTCCAAGAGAATAAACGGTGAGTCTTTATAGAGCGCACGTGCCAGCGCAATTTTCTGTGCTTCTCCACCGGAAATCTCTATGCCGGATTGGTCGTAACCCTTGTACAGATACGTATGAATGCCTTCCGGCATTTCGTGAAGTCTATCTCCAAAATTTGCTTTTACCAAGCACTCACGCACCTTATTCTCGTCAAAAGTTTTGCTTGATGCAACAACTTCGCCGATCTTAAAGGAGAATAGGCTGAAATCCTGGAACACGACCGAAAATACTGACATATATTCATCGTAATCATACTTTTGAATGTTTACGCCGTTCAGCAGAATTTCACCCTCTGTCGGGTCATAAAGGCGACAGAGCAGTTTTATAAACGTGGTCTTTCCGGAACCGTTCATGCCGACTATTGCAAGCTTTTCTCCAATCTTGAATTTAAGATTTACATTTCTCAATGTATATGCTTCTGTATTGGGATATTTGAAGCTGACATTTCGGAATTCTACATAGTATTCATTATCATCACGCTTTTCGACCGTCAAGGAACCTTGATACATATTGTTAGGAATATCAAAGTATGAAAAATAGCGCTTAAGATAATGGTTGTTATACAGAGCTTGTTGGGTTGTTGTGACAATATTGATCAAAGTTTCGACAAGCAGCATGATACAAGTCACATACTTCGCAACCGAACCTACCGTGATACCGCCTTTCAGAGCTGCATAGATAAGAACAGCGTAGATCCCAAATTTTAATACAGTATTGAGAATCGTTGCAGGAAGTGTCCACGCAGCTTTCTTATATGAGTTTTTTAGTGCACGCTCGTAATAATCCCTTTCAAGTGTTATATAGGAATCTTTGAGAAAATCCCCCATACCATAAAGACGAATATCTTTTCCGGCTTCATAATGTTCGATATAGTTAAGAAAGTGTTCGGATATGATATTCATATCAACGGATGATGCGTTAAAATCTCGTTCCAAGTTATTTGTTCTTTTTGTTGCATACATCTGGATTAACAGCGTTATAACCAGACCAGCCACAATAGAAAGCTTAAAAACGATTGGTACGGAAGAAATTGCAAAAAATGATACCGTAAGCACTACAGAAGCAATTATTTTTGTGATCTGTGCTGTAAATTGCTCAATGTTATGATATAAGAAGAACAGATTGAACCCCGTTTGACTTTCCCGTCTGACACGATAGCGCAGCTTAGTAACATCCGGGTTTTCAATCGATTTATAAGCCATCTGCATGGCTTTTTCTGAATAAGACCAATCTTCATTTCTCCACATTGCGCTGTATGCAACATTCTTTTCGGAGGCAATGTATGTATTCAAAAGATTAACCGCAAACACAATACCAACCGTCAGAGAGACATATAGAATGACTGTTTCTATAGGCGCTTTTGTGATTAGAGAGTCAATCACTTTAGCAGAGAAATAAATCGGAACATAGTCGATGATTGATGAAAGAAATGCGTTTACAATCAACAACACCGTGTATTTCCTATTTGTCGAGAAGGTAAACTTAGCCGCTCGTCTGAAAATCTGGAAATGATCTCTTAGTTTCATTCGCCATCGCCTCCTTCCATATCCTCTTTATACCAACAGCTTTGTATATCAAATAACCCTTTGTACGTTCCGTTGGCACCCATCAACTCTTGATGTGTACCTTCTTCTGTGATGTTACCGTTTTCAAGAAGAATAATTCTGTCACAAAATGATGTGGAAGCAAGTCTATGGGAGATAAACAACGAGGTCTTATTCTTCGCCATAACATTAAATTCGTTGTATATCTTACTTTCAGCAATAGGATCAAGTGCTGCTGTAGGCTCGTCCAAAATCAAAAGAGGGGCATCTTTGTAAAGAGCACGGGCAAGCATAAGTTTTTGTGCTTCACCGCCGGAGAGTTCGGTTCCGTTTTCGTGAACCTTTTTGTTTAGCTTCGTATGGATACCATCGGGGAGCGCATCAATCTTTGCGCCCAACCCGGCTTGACGCATACATGTTTCTGCTTTTTCTAAGTCTGTTTCTGCTGTACTTTTTCCGGAAACCGTTTCAGCAAGTGAGAAAAATGCTGTTCGTATTTCTTGAAAAACAGGAGAGATCAGTTTGTAATAGTCTTCTCGCTTAAAATCAGAAAGAGGAATGCCGTTGAAAAAGATTTCGCCGGATGTAGGTCTGTAGAGACCGCACAGTAGTTTTACAAGAGTGGTTTTACCGGCACCGTTGAGACCAACAAGTGCAAGTTTTTCACCGCTTTTGATTTTAAGTGACAGATCGTGAATGGTATCCTGTTCAGCGCCGTCGTATCGGAAGCTAACATTTTTGAACTCAATTTCCGGCACAGTATTCATATGGTCTACAGCTTTGGCAATTCCGCTTCCATCATATTCCGGATAATCAACAAAATCTCTGAAATCGCACAGCTTGAGACTTACTGTATTCGCTTTATTCCAGCAAGAGATGATACCGCCCACCCATGAAGCAAACGAAGATATGGCGGCAAAATAGAGAACAAATTCATCAATGCCGATTTTGCCACTGTAGAACATATGGATTAAAAGTGCATATGCTCCGCCGTCACGGATAAGAATGACAACCAAATCGGCAATACGAGAAAGAAAGCTCTTTTTTACAACATTTCTATCCCATTTTGATCGTTGGTCAGATAAATCCCGATAACACTCACGAAGCCAGGATGCCATGCTGTAAATACGGATATCCTTTGCCGCTGCGAAATCGTCGGGGAGTTCTTCGACATGACCGAGTTTCTGATTCAGATCAGTCATCTTGCTTCTATGAGCGTATTCCCATTTGTTATAAGCTTTTACGGAAAGAATATTAACAATAGGTGCAACGGTTAGTATCGGAACCAGCCAAGGACTTGCAAAAGAAATTACGGAACCGAAAAGTATGTAACCCAAAAGATTCTCAAGCATTCCGAAACCGTTGTATACAATATCAGTGAGAGGTTGAACACCATCCCACATCTGCGTGGCATTACTTGCTCTGTTGGCAAGGTCACGAACTTCCTTTTGCTCGTATGTTTGATAGAACATGGAAAGTTGTTTCCTTGTAACAAGAGCGGTCATTTTGTAGCGGTATATGCCGAGCGTCGAATTTCTGATATGCCCCAATGCTTGAACAATAATATTTCCAAGCATAATCAGTAACATAACAATTCCTATCGACAACAATGAATGAGTGAGCGTTTGACCGTTTGTTATCTCTGATACTACAAGCGACGGCAGGTATATTTCCAGATACCTAAGTCCGATGTTGATAGGTATAAATAAAGCTGTAATAAAGAAAGCCGCCTTACTATATTTTAAGAGCATTTTCAGTGACCATGCAAAGTTTGAAAATACGGAATGTGTTGGCTTTTTCTTTTTCATTATCACATCAACTCCTTTCGCTTACAGTATATCAGAAAAAAGAAAAGGAAAATAAATTCGTGCACTAATTGCTTCTGACAGTGCACGAATTGCAAATCTCTATTCTTTTTGCTGTTACACGGATACACTTACAGCATCTTCAAACCTTGGGAATCCGGGATGTCTTCTTTCTATTTCCGCCCTTTCGCAAATCTTCACTACAGAAGTCCGGAGCCTCCTTTTACAGTCTGACTGAAACCGTCAAGTCCGCCATTCGTATAAGACAATCTGCCTGGAATACGAAATTTTTGAATCTACTCCCCCTCCTCCATTAGAACTGCGTGAAACTTTCTCCATCGTTCCCCTTCTCCAAAACAGACGTCTCTTTCAGGGAAAAAAACAAAATGCGGGAAGATAAAAACCTTCACTCAAAAGGCTCTTTCTTCCCGCATTTCTTTTTCAATTTCAAATCTTGAATCTTGAACATTCCCCATTCTCCTTCCCCAGGAGAAAACAAGGCGTCAAGTTCTGCTCAAAAGCGCAACAACTCTGTCAAGAACGGCTTCCTTCCTGCACCGACCAATCAGACCACAAAAGCAGGAAGGCAAATACATTTCAGGAAGCCTTTCTCTTTCATTTCATCCGAATAGACAGCGACAGCTCAAGAAATTGTTTCAAACAGTCCATCTCCGCTCCGGAAACCGGTGAAGAATAAATTCTGTTCCACTCTGAAAAAAATACCGCTGCAGTTCCGGAAGAATCCTCCATCAGGATCTCAAAGATCACTGTAGATTATCAGGGTATCTCCTTCAATTCTCATAGAGGTTCCGCTGGCATCGCAGGCATATTTGAGCACGTCAATCAGCGCACAGGAATCCGTCGCTCCGGAAACGGCATAAAACTGCAGATCCTCTTCAGGAATATCGATTTTGATTTTCAGAGGCTCCTGTTCAGGCGCATTCTTCTTCTACTGGGCAATCACTTTCTCAACGACTTCCGTTAAGGGCATTTCCCGGAACTTCATTGCAGGCATCTGCTGGGTCTCAAGCCGGGATCTTAAAGACATGTTCCGGACAACAATCTATTCATTATTTTTCTGTTTTCCCACAGATCCATCTACAATGACCACACCAAACGGTTCAATGTAATAAGAAAGATTCTTTGCTCTGCAGACAGAATCCAGCACCTCTGTGAAATTCACATTCCGCTGGTACAGATTGAAACGGATAGGACGGTCAATCAGACAGATGAAATTCAAATCCGGCGTTTCTCCCTCCACCCGCACAAGGGTTTCAGAAAGATATTTGCAGAAGTCCGAAAGATTTCCAGTAAATTTCACCATATTGATTTCATTGTTGTAAAGTCTCTTATGAGCCGAGATGTCTGAATACGGGGAAAGATCCAGCACCGGTTCAGAGGATGCTTCAAAGATAATGTTCCTGCCGGAACAGGACACCTTCAGCTGTCCCGTCATGCAGATAAGGCGGATCACATCATAAGCAGTCACATCTTTCAAATCAAGCTAAACGCTGCGTTTGTTATTCTCCACCACAGACAGCTTGCTTACAAACCGATAGCCCGTATCCCTGAAAACTGAATTCAGCTGCTGGATGGCAGCCACAGGATTTGTCTTATTGATGAGCAGCTTGCGGACTTTCACTCTGCTCAGATCTTTTTTCACATCTTTCAAGGAATCTGCAATCATGGTAACACTGCCATGATTACGCGTCTAAGATGATTCCTGGGCAAACGCGAAATTTCCGGAAAAGACCAGAAAACCAGCAGCAACAGCCAGCATACAGCAGCTTTTGAAGTTCATAGGGATCTCCTAAATTTATGAATAAACAATTTTCCAACTTGCTCTTTTTTCACGGAACAATTCCCCAAACGCAAACGCACCCTTTCAACCCTGTTTTTAATTCGGGATAACGGTTCAATGCCCCCGGTAAAAGTCCGTTGAAAATAATGATAGCATTTCCATCCGTAAAAATCAAGCAGGAAAAAGTACGAAATATCCTTGATTTTCTATTTGGATCCTGTAAATTGAGCTGGGACTGTACAGACAGTCCGCTTAAAACAGTTTTACAGCTAAAAATAAACACTGGACTTTCATTTATGGAACGGGAAAAACTTGGTTCACGGCTCGGATTCATTTTCCTGGCGGCAGCATGCGCCATTGGACTTGGCAACATTTGGAGATTTCCTTATATTACAGGAACCAACGGGGGCGCCTGTTTTGTGCTTCTGTATTTAATCTTTCTGGCCATTCTCGGATATCCTGCACTGATCATGGAGCTTGCCATGGGCAGAGCCTCCCAGAAGAACATGGTTGGAGCCTACAGAGTTCTGAAAAATCCGAAACATCCCTTCCCCTGGGAAAAGCCTGCCCTGTAGTTCTTCTGCGGCAACGCCCTGCTGATGATGTTTTATACCACCATTACAGGATGGCTCCTTGCCTATACGGTCCAGTACGCCTCCGGCACTATGATGGACCTCCATACGCCGGAAGCAGTAGGAGCGCATTTCAGTACATTTACCGCAAGCGCTTCTCAGGCAATTCCTTACTTGCTTCTAACAACCTTCATCAGTGCGGGAATTTGTGCTCTCGGCGTCCAGAACGGGGTAGAAAAAATAATTAAGTATATGATGATTTTTCTGCTCTTCATGCTCTTCTTCCTGGCAGCCAGAGCCCTTACCATGCCCGGAACCGGGAAAGCCCTGGCATTCTATCTAAAACCCGATATCTCCAATTTCATGCAGCGCGGTCCGGCCAATGTCATCTTTGATGCCATGGGACAGGCATTCTTCACCTTGAGCATCGGCATCGGATCCATGGAAATTTTCGGTTCCTACATTGACAAAAAACATTCTCTGGGAACTGAAAGCATCTGGATCATAGCCCTGGACACCCTTGTAGCTCTGATGGCCGGACTGATTATTTTTCCCATCTGCTTCTCCTACAATGTAGATCCGGGAAGCGGTCCGGCACTGATCTTTGTAAGCCTTCCAAACATCTTTACCCAGATCCCCGGTGGACGCTTCTGGGGCCTACTCTTCTTCGCATTTCTTTCAGCAGCCGCTCTGACCACAGTCATTGCCGTTTTTGAAAATATGATTGCATTCCTGATGGATGAATTGCATTTTTCCAGAAAAAAAGCCTCTTTTTCCGTTTTTGCGGCCATTTCTATCCTATCGCTTCCCTGCACGCTGGGGTTCGGCATTCTCAAAAATATTCATCCGATGGGAGAATCTTCCTCCATCCTGGATCTGGAAGACTTCATCGTAAGCAACAATCTGCTGCCTCTCGGCGCACTGTTCCTGGTTTTCTTCTGCACCCTTAAACGCGGATGGGGATGGCATAATATGATCCAGGAAGCCAATACCGGAAAAGGCATCAAGCTGTCTGGCGGGAAATTTTTTCAGTTTTATGTTACATGGGTGCTTCCGCTGATTATTCTCTTCGTCTTCTTCATGGGATACTATCAGAAGTTCTTTCAGAAGTAATCAGTCCAGGACCACGAATGTTTCTATTCCGGTCCGACTGGGCAGTGCATGCCTGGAAAATGGTCTGCTATGGCATTTGCTTGAAGTTTTTCGTTTCCGGGAGAGAAACAATCTGCCGTTTCGGGTTCGCCATTTCCGACAGTTGCGTTGGAATGCCATCTTCCTGCCGCCGTCGGAACTACAGGAATCAAAAAAACATTCACTTGTACCGGTTACACACAGTTGGACAAATACAGATCGATTCCGGAGGGTAAAAAAAATCAAAAAAACAAACTTCTTCACGGCAAAAATACTCCATTTCTCCTGTCTAATCTGGATGAATTCGGAATTCAGTATCTGCCATTATTTTTCTCAATCAACCCCAAAACGCGGAAAGGAACCATCTTATGACTGATCCAGCAGAAACCCCTCAGATCCAGAGGCCCAGCCTGCCCAAAGACCGTTTTATCTACACCATGCTGGGACTTTTCATCGGAGTATTCGGTGTACACAATTTTTTTGCTGGCAGGAAAAAATCTGCATTCATACAGCTTCTCCTGGGAATTCTCTGGATTTTTCTGCTGAGTTTCCCTGTTGCAAAATGGACAGGCTGTTCAGAGGAAACCTGCAATACATGGACCATTGCAATTTTTTCCGTGGAGCTGCTTTGGGTTTATTTGGAAGTTTTCCTGGTCCAGCGCGATGGAAACGGGAACTATATGGATGATCCGGCACGTCCGGCCCGTATTCTTTTAGCTATTCTTGTTCTGGTAGCCTTTGTAATCCTGCCTGCTCTTCTCTACTTCTACCAGAGCTATCTGGACCGAAAGCAGCAGGATCAGGGCGGGAATATTCAGACAGAAACACTGTCTCACATGCAGTAACAGACTGCTTCCGGTTGCCAAAAGCATTCGTAAGGGAAAGTTCGCAAGCAAAATCTGCACCTGCTGATACCCTTCTGTGCAGAAGTCCGGAATTTCCGGTCCCCCCTTCTCCAGCCGCCGTTCATTTCACAGGTGTCGCCCTGCCTGGGAATGGATTACCCCATTCCCGCCAGGGACTGCCGGCTTTTCCTCTGACCCCCTCCGGAACCTGTTCCGTGTCATACTTACGGAGTGCCTCCCGAGCACCCCGGTTTTCCATAAAGAATCAGGATTCTTCTTCTAAATAAATATTGCCCCTTTCCAACCCCTACATTATCCCGCTTTCTGAAAAGAGAAGCTGGAAAGAGGTTTTTCTCTCCAGGAGCCACCATTTTTGTTGCCTTTCTGCCAGAGGTTTTCATTTAACGCGTTTTATCTACGCTGCATTGATTCAGCATCAGCTACTTTTACTTTATAAAGAGGATTCTTTAACGAACACGGCCCGGGAAACCAAAAATACAATCAGAAAATTTTGGAATCAGAACTTCTGTATATTCAGATGATTAGATATACAAATTTATTCGATATCCCAAAGATTTTTAAATTTAATTTATTAAAAGCAGTCGGAGATTTCGCCTAGAATAATATTTCGCACTTGCAAATAATTTTCCTTATGTTATATTAAGGCTCATTCATTTAAAAAGTCAACCAACAGACAGGAAAGTCAATCAAACAACAAGGACTGTCCATAATGAAGACAATAGACAAGACAGAGTTCCGTTTCTGGAAAACAATGGCTGTTATTGTAGACTGCTTCCGCGAAAAAGCCACAGAACAATGCATTTCGCAAGAGACCTTTGATATGAGTATACGTCAAGGTCTGGTCATGAAAAAAGTCTGCGTTCTCACAGAGGATGAACCGGAAGGAATTCCGTTGAAAAGACTTGCGGAAGAGCTGCATTTGACTCCAGGCACGGTTTCCGAAGTTGTGGATACCATGGTCAGGAAAGGAGGACTTGACAGAATCATCAACCCCAATGACCGCAGAGCAGTCATGATCCGTTTGACAGAAAAAAGTCAGTCATATATTGACAGCATCAATGAAAAAATTACGGAAATGAGCACATCTCTGCTGTCCGACTTCACTGAAGAAGAAAAATACACACTAGTAGCAACCTTGGAAAAACTCCAAATTAAATTGAATAAAAGTCTGAAAAAGGATTAAAAGATGAAGCACCCAGTAAAACTTCTAGTCGGAATCACTTCCATGCTGGTTCTTCTGACAGGAACCAGTACAGTTTTGCACGCTCAAGGCAATATTCCGCCGGTAGTAACAGTCGATACTGTTACAGAAGTTGCGGAATCAGGAAGCCGCAAGTATATGGGCAGAATCGAGGCCATTGAAAATGTTTCTCTGATTGCGCGCGTATCCGGATTTCTGGAAAAAATCAACTTCAAGGAAGGAGACCTGGTAAAAAAAGGCGATCTTCTTTTTGAAATTGAGGACACTACCTACGTAGCAGCCGTCAAAGCCGCCGAAGCCCAGCTCAAGCAGGCTCAGGCAGAACTGGAATATGCCATTAAAAATTATGACCGCCAGAGCAGCTTGTCAACGAGCAAGATTGTCTCCGAAAGCACCATGGAAGATGCCGTCAGGACCAAAGCACTGGCAGAAGCCTCCGTTCTGGAGAAAGAAGCCGCTTTGATTGATGCGCAAAATAATCTGTCCTATACCAAGATCTATGCTCCCATCAGCGGCAGAATCGGCAAATCCACGTATTCCGTGGGCAACTATGTAACCCCTGAAAGCAGCGCTCTTGCTAAAATTGTCCAGGAGGCGCCCATCTATGTTACATTTGCGATTACGGAACCCGATTTTGACAAAATGTTCGGCAATGCGGAAAATATGAAAAAGGAAGCTGTCATCCGGTTGAAAACCGCAGATCGTCAGTACTACAGTTCAAAAGACGCAGCAGGCAATGACGAAAGTCTGGGAAAAGTTACGCTGGTTGACAACACGGTGGATTCTTCAACCGGCACAATCTTTGTGTGGGCAACCTTCCCGAACAGCGAAGATAAACTTCTGCCCGGCGGCCTGGTGGATGTCTTTATTTCCAAGAAGACCAAAAAGGCTCTTCCGGCCATTCCCATTACAGCGGTTATGATTGATTCTACCGGCAAATATGTTTATGTTGTGGGCAAAGACAATGTGGTTGAGCGCAGGAATATTGAAACAGAAGAAATTGTCGGTGGAATCTACCTTATCCGAAGCGGTCTGAGCTTAGGAGAAACCGTGATCATTGACGGAACACACAAAACCCGTCCCGGAGCCACAGTCGTCCCTGTTCCGGCCAATGCCCAGAACGCCAAAACGAATCAAGTCCAGGCTGATAAGTAATTCATTCAGCAGAAAGCAGGTTGAATAGAATGTTTTCACAAATTTTTATTGACCGGCCAAAGCTGGCTATGGTAGTTTCCATTATCATGGTCTTTGCCGGGGTTCTGTGCATTAATAAAATCCCGATTGCAGAATATCCGGAGATTTCTCCCCCGTCCCTGATGGTAATGGCCACTTATCCTGGAGCAAGTTCAGAAGTTATTGCTGACACACTGGGGTCCATTATTGAAGAAGAAATGGCCGGACTGGATGATCTTCAGTATTTCTCGTCCGACTCCAACAACAACGGATCCTATACACTGCATATCACCTTCCAGCCCAATACCGATATTGATATGGCCCAGGTCAATGTGCAGAATGCTTTGTAGCGAGTTGAATCCAAACTGCCGGCAGAAGTGCTGGCCCTTGGAGTCAATGTCTATCAGCGAAGCAGCGACATGCTGGGCATGTATTAGTTTACTCTTGAGTCAGATAAAACCGACATGAGTCTGCTTGAGCTGTCCAACTATCTGAGAACGCACGTCAAGGATGAACTGGTAAAAATTCCAGGACTGAGCCAGGTGGATATGATGGGAACCAGTCCCTACTCCATGCGAGTATGGCTGGACACAACCAAGATGGCAGCTCTGGGTATCGATGTATCTGAAGTATCCTAGGCCATTGAAGACCAGAATATTTCTGCAACTGCAGGCTCCATCGGAACAGAACAGAGCAGCAAATATCTTCAGTACAAGATTAATGCTGTAGGCCGTCTGAATTCTGTTGAAGAGTTTGAAAACATTGTTGTTCGCTCCACAGAGGACGGACGCATGGTCAAGCTCGGAGACATTGCCCGGATTGAGCTGGGATCTGAAGAATACACCACCTTTGCCACAAATAACGGCCATCCAGTTATCATGATGATGATCTACCGCAATACCGATGCCAATGCCATCAACGTAGTTGACCAGGCCAATAAGAAACTTGCAGAACTGGCAAGACATTTTCCGGAAGGAGTCTCGTATCATATGGGATACGACCCCACGGAATACATCAGAACCAGTATGAGAGAAATTGTTATGACTCTGATTCTGACTCTGGTCTTGGTGGTAGCCATTACCTATCTGTTCCTGCAGAACTGGCGTGCAACACTGATTCCGACACTGGCCATTCCGGTATCTATCTTTGCAACGTTTTTCTGTCTGTATTTCATGGGATTCTCCCTGAACCTGCTGACAATGTTCGCTTTGATTCTGGTGATTGGATCGTTGGTGGACGATGCCATTGTGGTGGTTGAAAACGTCATACGAATTATGCAGGAAGAAAATCTGCCGGCCAAGGAAGCCACGGAAAAAAGCATGAAACAGATCACAGGTGCAGTCATAGCCACGACCCTGGTGATCATCGCCATTTATGCGCCTATCGGCTTTTACGGAGGAATGGTGGGAACCATCTATCTGCAGTTCTCTGTAACCATGTGTATTGCGCTGATTTTCTCCATGATCAATGCCTTGACCCTGAGTCCGGCTCTGTGCGCCATGATTCTGAAACCGGCCAAACCGCTGAAGATCTTCAAGCCTTTTGATATCTTCCTGGGATGGAACAAGTCCATCTACCTGTTCTTCACCAGATTCCTGGTCAGGTCTTCACTGATTACCATTATAGTCTTTCTGGTTGTGTGTGCAGTATGCTATTTCTTCTACAGTAAAACGCTGACATCCTTCCTTCCGGATGAAGATAAAGGTGCGCTGTTCTGCATGGTGGAACTTGACCCGGGAGCCACGCTTTCCAGGACCAGTGAAGTGATGCAGAAAATTCAGAAAACCGTTCAGCCTCTTCCCGGAGTAAAGGAAGTTATCGCCATCAGCGGATTCAGCATGATGGGTGGACAGGGAGAAAATCTCGGGTTCGCAGTGATTGGCCTGAAGGACTGGGATGAACGCAAAACGGAAGAAACTTCCATTGCAGCATTGACCCAGAAGATTCAGGAGCTGACCTATTCCATTCCAGGTGCCTCCATCCGAGTCAATTAGCCTCCTGCCATTATGGGTCTGGGTGTTACCGGCGGTGTTTCGTTCATGCTTCAGACAAAAGCGGGACAGTCCGCCCAGGAACTGGAATCATAGGTAAGAGATCTGATTATAGAACTGAACAGCTGTCCTGAAACGGCCATTGCCTATACGACGTTCAATGCCTCGACCCCACAGATCTTTCTTGATATCGACCGTGATAAAGCTAAGGCATTGCACGTTCCTGTAAGCAGAATTTTCTCGACTCTGCAGTCCAAACTGTAGGCCAGTTATATCAATGACTTCAACTTGGAAGGATATTCATTCCAAGTGAAAATCCAGGCGGATGCCATGGATCGTGAGAATGTAGAATCTCTGCTTGAAATCACTGTACTCAATGAAAACGGTGAAATGGTTCCGTTAAGTGCATTTGCGACCCAGTCTTATACGGTGGGGCCGCGAGTTGTCACCCGTTTCAATCAGTCGGTCAGTGCGGAAGTCAATGCGTCCGTAAAACCGGGTTACAGTTCCGGCCAGCTGATGAAAACCATTCAGAAGATTGTTGACGAAAAGTTCCAGGGCTATGAAATTGCCTGGACAGATATGAGTTACCAGGAACAGGGCAATGAAGGAAAAGTTGTTACCCTGATGCTGCTGGCACTTATTTTTGCCTATCTCTTCCTTGTGGGACAGTACGAAAGCTGGACAATGCCTGTATCCGTGATCCTTTCTGTTTCCGTAGCTGTGCTCGGTGCACTGATCGGCCTGAAAATAGCCGGATTGTCTCTGAGTATTTACGCCCAGTTAGGACTGATCATGCTCATCGGACTCTCCGGAAAGAGTGCCATTCTTATGGCTGAATTCTCCAAACAGGCACGTGAAGAAGGCTTGTCCATTGATGAGGCAGCCATTCAGGGCGGCAGCAAGCGTTACCGTGCAGTGCTGATGACTGCTTGGTCCTTCGTGATCGGTGTGTTCCCCATGGTCATTGCTACGGGTGCGTGCTCCGGAAGCCGACAGGCTATCGGTGTTACGACCTTCTCCGGCATGGTGGTTGCAACGCTGTTCGGAATTATGCTGGTTCCGCCGCTGTTTGCAGTATTCCAGAGACTCCGTGAGTTCTTCCAAAGACTTCACAGGCCCGCTCCGGAGACAAAATAAAGCCTTGTGATTTCTGTAAAAGATTTCACTTATTCTTTCCCCTTCTTTTTTCAAAAGGAGGAGAAAAAAAGTAGAAAAGCCGTCTTCTTCAAGACGGCTTTTTTCTTTTAATCTTTCATTCTCCAAATCGGTAATAGAGATTTTTCCTTCCAGCATAGGATCTCTCACGAATATTTTTCTTTTTTATTTTCTGCTTTTCAGGACAATTTTTTTCACCTCTTCGTTTTCACAAATCAGATCCATCTGCAGTTTCTGCATTTTGCAAACAAAAAAAGCACCAGATTTTCTAGGCAATCTGTCTGCTTCAACCTCTACGCCGTCAACAGGAACAAATCTTCCAAGGTTTTCCCATATTTCCCCGGAGGATATGCTGGAAATCACATCTGCGGGTGTTATATTTCCGATAGCACGGGATAATTCCACCATGCAGTTCTGAATCAAAAAGGAAAACTGTTTTTATGAAGATCTTCTACCTAAACGGACCCAATGCCGGCATCTCAGAAGACCTTCGTCCACCTTCTGTATCCATCGGGCGGGAATCGGACAACGACATTCAGCTGCTTCAAGCCAATGTCTCCCGCTATCATGCCAGGCTGGACTACTATAACGGGAAATGGACACTCCGGGATCTCTGCAGTACCAACGGAAGTACTGTCAATGGAGAAAAAGTTGTCAATCCCGTGATCTTGAAAGATGGAGATGTCTTCTCCATCGGAGACCAGGAAATTTGTTTTGGATTTCATAATGGCGAAACATCCCCGGAGTCATCCGGCATGGATTTCAGTCTGCCGCTGGAGGCTACCGCACGTCATGATTTCTCCAGAGAAGAACTTTCGGAACAGGGTGAAAGAGCCCGTTTGTATGCTCTCATTTCCAGAAAACTGATTTCCATGGGAGGCATTCTACTGATTCTGTTTCTTCTCTTTGGAGCTTTGACATTCACCCGTTTTATCAAGCTCAACCGGGAAATGCGTGCCCAGGAAGAAATCAGGACCCTTTCCGGAGCCCTAGAAAAAGAAAAGGATGTCCCTTTGAAGGAAGCGCCCATTGTGCTCCGGTATGAAATAAAACATTACAACACAGACGGGCTTTATCGTCTTCTGCTGGAGTTCCGCAGGAGTTATGTGGAAATTGTTCTGGATGACACAATAAATCGGCGACACTTTGCCACACGTGAGGCTTATCCGGATCCGGACCTGATGGATGAGCTCCGTCTAAAACTTCAGCAGACCGGATTTCTGGAACTGCAGCTTGCCAAACCGGCCAGTATTTCATTCCAGAAAAATGCCCCCTGCTTTTCTCTTCAAGTTTTCCTTGGCATTGACAACCGCAGCAATCAGGTTCAATGGGCATCGTCAGAAAAAGGTCCGGATTCTATTTCTGAGCTCGGCAACCTGCAAAAAGTGCTTTATTCCTTCATTAGGAACTGCTATGCGGTAGATCCGGATCCCGCCCACATTCCTGCAATTCTTGAGGAAGCAGTACAGCAGTGTAAACAGGGAGATCTTCTTCTTTCTGAGGCAGCACAGGAAAATCCGCAGAAGCTGAAGGAAGCCGCTCTTCTGTACCGACGCGCTCTGCGGACTTTCTCGCAGTTCGAGCAGCCGCCGGAAGTCTGGGAAAACGCCCGGAAAAATCTGGCTGAATGCGAATCCCGTCTACAGGAAATGATCCGTCAAAAAAGTCAGCTTCTGGAAGAGGCCGGGGCGAATCAGGATGACGAATCCGCCAGACAGATTCAGGAAGAAATTCGTTCTCTTCAGTTATCCCGGAATATCATCAGGCCTGCCATTCATCCGATCTGCGGAAAACTTTCATCTGCAGATCCGA
Organism: uncultured bacterium; assembly: GCA_949290385.1. Lineage (GTDB taxonomy): Bacteria > Verrucomicrobiota > Lentisphaeria > Victivallales > UBA1829 > CASERY01. The sequence goes on from CASERY010000097.1 coordinate 16,099, forward strand.
AAGGAAGGAGAAGGCTATGGGCATAAGGCAATGCTTCATCCGATTGCGTGCATCAAAATTGCTGAAGAAGGGTTCCGCTGCGTACAGGGAATCATCTGTCTGGAGACTTCTCCAGAAATCCGGGCAGATTCTTTTGCCTGTATTGCTGACGCTTCCACTTCTGAGTGTATTTTCTGCCTGCAGGCCCGAATACAGTCAACAGAATTCCAGTGAAGTCACAGTCATCAGTCATCCATCCGGCGCAGAAGTCATTCTTGGCGGTAAATACCAGGGGACCACGCCAGTCACGCTGAGAAACCTTCCTTCAGGGACTCACTATGCTGTCCTTAAACTGGCAGGCTTTGAGCCGGAAATTTTTACACTGGATATTCAGGATGACCCGAAATCCAGACACCGTACATACGTTATAGAACACAAACTTGAAGAAATTCAGGGGGCTTTGCTGATTCAAACAACTCCTGCCGGGGCAGATGTTTATATTGACAGTAAAAAATGGAGCACTTCGCCCTGTTATATCATGGATCTCTCCCTGGGAGAACATCTGATCTTTGTACAGAAAAAAGGATATCGTTCACAGTCTAGAATATTCTCGGTCAAAGATGCACGTCCCCAATGCTTTGAGTTTTCCTTAACTCCGGAAGAAACCTTTGACGGGAAAGCCTACCCCCTCCCGTCCCCGTCCTCCTCCGGGACAACTGCAGCAGCGCCTCCGGCAGCATCTCCCCATCCTGAAGGAGAAAAACTTCACTCTGAAACAGACTTCTCTCTGGAAACTGGAAATCCCGATTCAGATTCAGAAGAGACCGCGGAACCTTCTGCAGAACAGCCGAAGTCTGATACACATCCTAAGTCGTCTTCCAATGTATCTGCAGATACATCCTCTTTGACAAATGTCCCGGAAAAATCAGACCTTCAGGATATTCCAGAAAAATCCATTTCCTCCTCCGAAGAAAAACCCCAGAAGTCTGCAGTACTGTCAACGGGCCAAGGGCCTGAATCCATCCATGCAGCAGATGCTCACGAGGAGCTAAAGAAACAAACCGTTTCCATGCCTTCTCCGGACGAACGCAAAAACAATTCAACGCAATAAAGAGAGTCTTCCATGATTTATTCCATTATCCTTCTCCTTCTTTCAGGCATTTTCATTCTTACAGCGGCTGCATCGATCCGCGTACGGGGTCGGACGGATCTTCTTCCAAAGCTGATCCGGATTCCCAGAGATAAGACAACGGGAATGATTCTGACGGCCGCAGTGCTGATCTGGTGTATTCCGCATGCAAAGGTAGTCCTCCCGGTGAATGCCGGCGGGTTCTTTGGGCTGATTGTGGGAACAGCACTTGTTTTTGTCCTGCTTTGTGCCTACCTGGATTATCTTCCGGCAAGAGCCTTTGCCGTTATTTGCATTCTTGGAAGTTATACAATGCTGAATTTGACCTTTGCACGTGCTGTTCCCTGTAGTATTTTCCTTGTAACAGCCTGTTATCTGACAGGTATTTTCGGAATTGTCCTCAGTGCCAGACCACATTGGATGAGACTGATTCTTCAAAATATTGTTTTAAAGAAAACCTACAGAACCGCAGTCTGCCTTTTCTGTCTTTATACAGGAGCGGCCTGCGCCTTCACCAGCATTGTCTACCTCTTTGCAATGCATTCAGCAAAGTAAAAACAGCCGGAAACCACAACCAAAGAATTGTTTTATGAAAGGAGATTCCCGAATATGGAATCTTTTTCCTATAGAAGTCCAAACGCGGAAGAATGGACCTTCCTTGAGAAATGTCATCCTTTTGATCTGGAATCTTTTCTTCAGCGCTGTCTGATCTTTCAAAAATTTCTATATGAAACCAATGAAAAATTCAATCTTACCCGGATTCCAGTAGAGGAATTCTGGTCCAAACATGTATGCGACTCCTTGAGCCTCGCCTGCATGAAGGAGGAAATTCGCAATCAGAAAATTCGACTGTGCGATGTGGGATGTGGAGCCGGGCTGCCTTCTCTGATTCTTGCCGCGGCATTTCCGAATCTCTTCATCAACGCCATTGATTCCCGGGGGAAAAAAGCCCAGTTCACAGCGGAAGCTGCAGAGAAAATGAATCTGTCCAATTTAAAAGCTTTTCAGGCGCGTTCCAATGAACTTGGACACAAAGATCTGTACCGTCATTCATTCCGCATGGTCACAGCCAGAGCAGTGGGAACTGCCGAAACACTCCTGAAAGAAACATCCGACCTTCTTTCCCGTCAGGGAGAACTTGTTCTCTATCGCACACCCACTCAGGCGGAACAGGAATATCAAGCCCTTATGAACGGGAAAAAGCGTATTCCAATAAGACTTACTGAAATGCTGGATCTTCCGGGAAATGCCGGGACACGCATGTTCATGATTCTGGAACCGGGTAAAACACTTCCTTCCAAGTAAAACTTTCCCGAAAAATTTTCACAAGGGGAAAAGATGGAACCAAACGATGGAGGATTCCAAGATCTTATAAAATGGACGCTTGAATTCTTCATCTATATGGTTATATCTTTTTATAGACATTCCAGTATCATATCTCTATAAGAAACAATCATTTTTTGAGACATATACCGAAAAATATCCCCCTTTCCCTGCGTCCTTCCCCCTTCGCAGACATCTATGTAAACGAGGAGAAAAAAATGATGACAAAAAAAAATCTGCGGCCCCTTCCGGATTCACATTCACTCATAAAACAATGGCTTATTCTCTGGATTCTTGTTTTACTTTTTACCAATTCCGCAAGTGCCACTGAAACACAGCGTCTTCCGGACTTTATCTGGGAAACCGTGGGAAACAGCAGCGTCACTTCAACGACAGACGGGAAACGTCTGTATTTCAGTTCTTATTCAGATAAAGTTCAGGCTAAGCCTGTAACACCTCTCTGTCTCGACGGTTATTAGAGACTGTCGTTCCGTGCAAGAAGCCTTTCCGACAGTCCCTTGTCTTTAAGAGTCTATCTGGAACGGGCTCTATCCCCGGAGGACAGGCGAACCTATGAAACTTTATTCACGCTGGGGCCCGAGTGGAAGCACTACAGCATTTTTCTAAGCCGTGGCAATGAATATCCCATCAATGGCATCTGCTGTTATGTGGGCAGCATTGAGGAAGTCCAGACTCCTGCTGAACACGATCTCGGAGCTGGAGGATATCTTGAAAAACTGGTTTTCTTTGCCTCTCCGAATGCAGAAATTGAAATCATTCCGGAAACTCTGGGCCCTGAAATTCTGCCTCCTTCAGAAAAGGTGCAGGAAGTGCTGGACCGCATGAATGAGACACCGCTTGTCCATCCGTTCCGTTTTGCTGAAACGGGTAAACGGGATGCTATTCTGCTGGCAGAAAACGGAAAAGCCTTCTTTGAAATTTCTGCTCAATCCGGGACAGAATTTGCGGCTCAGGAACTCCAGCGTGTATTAAACCAGGCAACAGGTGCAGACTTTCCCATTTCTTCAGAGAAAAAACTGCCGCAAATCCGGTTGGAAGTTTTTCCACAGTCCGGGCCGGATTCTTTTCAGTGTACAGGTAATTCGGACGGTATTGTCATACGCGGGAATTCACGCCAGGCATTGCTTTTCGGAGTCTACTCATTCCTGGAAAAAGCCGTGGGGGCACGTTGGTATTCCCCCCGTCCGTATGGAGAAGTGATTCCCCGTCTTTCCAGGCTTTCTCTGCCGGAATTTTCCGACGAGTCCACGGCCCGGATCCCCTTGCGGAAAATGCACTACTGCTGTCCATTCAGCAGTGATCTGCCGGATTTGAAAGAACATGTTGCCTGTGTAGCAGACTGGGCCGTAAAAAATCGTTTCAATACAGTCCTTGAGCGTTTCAACGCACCTTCGGACTTTTACAGCAAACGAGGGAATTTCCTGCGTCTTACCGCAATTCCCAGTCACAATTATCATATGCTGATTCCGCCCTCCGTCTACGGAGAAAGCCATCCGGAATACTATGCCTTCAACCAGGCAGCAGGAAAGTATCAGGTTGAAAATTCCCAGCTATGTGTGACCAATTGTGATGTCATCCGCATCATTGCCGAAAAGGCCCGGGAATTTTTCCGGAACAACCCGGAGGAACCCTGTTTCCCGCTAATGCAGGAAGACGGCTATTCTCTGTGGTGCCAATGTCCGGAATGCGAGGCAGTCATGCCGACTTCCGGAGGAATCTACAGTGGTTCAACAGACCGCAATGTCTATCTGGCAAATCAGGTTATGGAGCTTATCCGGGATGAATTTCCGGACAAAGGCATCATCATATTTGCCTACAGTTTCAGTGTCGAACCTCCGAAAAAGGTCATTCCTGCTCCCGGCGTGGAAATCATGTTCTGTTTCTATTCCGATGATAGAGCCCACTTGAGGCCCTGGGAATCCGACACCGTGGCTGAATACTACCTGCGCTGGCAAGAATACCCCGATGTCAAGCTCTGGTTTTACTCCTACCATTATCTGTTCCAGAGTCTGCGCATGTCTACGCCGGATGCCTTGACGGGATCCTTCCGTTTTTTTGAAACAGTCGGAATGAAGGGTTCCTCCCAAGAAAGTTCCGTCTCCTGGGGAACGCCGGATGCCTATTTGATTTATCTGGGAGCGCGTCTCGGCTGGGATCCGTTTCAGGATGAAGCGGTTCTGCGGAAGGATTATTTTGAAGGTCTGTATGGCGCCGCCGGTGCAGAGGTACAGCGTGCCTATGAACTTATCTGCGATGCACTGATCTCACGCTCCGGCAAACTCCTTTACGTCTGCTGGGCGTTTTTCCCGGCCATCTCAGATGAACGAATTGCAGAAATTGAAGCCTGTTATGAACGGGCAGCACAGGCCGTTGAAAATGATCCACGGGCAATGGAAGCATTGAAGGATGTACGTCTTTACTTTAAGAATCTTGTCCTGACTGTATATGCCGCCAGACGGATTGATTCTTATTTCCGTTCCCCATCTCCGGAGGCCTATCATGCAGCCATTGCGGCACTGGACGAGCTGGATCAGTCCTGTCTGCCTCTTTATGAACAGTATCTTCTGGGAAGCCGTACCATGATGCCTCACTGGCGAGACGGCATCAACAGCGATTTCCAGCGTAAATTCCCGGATTATGCACAACCCGATCTGGAACACGATGATGAATAACAGCCCCCAAATCTGATCTTCTTTCTTTTTGCTGTATAAAAAAGAGAACCTTGAGTAATGAATTACAACTCTCAGTTTTTCTTCTTTTATTCAAAGTGAGAAGTGCAATAACCAATAAGAGTGTCGGTGCCACTGGAGCCAAAACCAAAATCCTGACAGATTCCACTTTCCCATCCCTTCTGTCCTGTACCGTATTTGGCCCATTCCCAAAAATCAAACCCGGATCCAGAAAACTCTCTGATCCGGCAGTATATCATTCCCAATAATAAACAAGGAAAATACAAGATGATTTCTTATGCAGTATCCACAGCATGCTTTCTTGAGTACGAAATGACACCAGTACTGGCAGATGCATTCCGTAAATCAAAATTCCGGAATATAGAAGTTTACCTTCCTTTTTTCACAAGTGACAAGCCAGGCATCCATGCCGCCAAAACTCGGACACTGGAACTTATTCATCAGGGAATCATTCGTCCCGTAAGTGCGCATCTGCCATTCGGCGGAGTCTGGGATGTTTCTTCGCTTCAGGAAAGACGCCGCCATTGTGCTGTACTGTGTCTGGAGAATATGATCCGGGAAAATGCTGCACTGCTCGGTCCGAATCTCACCCTTCATTCATCTTCAGAACCTCCTATGGAAGAACATCCTGCTAGAATCGATCAAGTCTGTAAAAGTCTGGAAGAATTGATCCCTCTTGCAGAAGAATTTGGATTTTCGTTCAATATAGAATACCTCCCTCGTACCTGCATCGGACATTCTGTAGAGGAAATTCAAACCATCACAAGCCGCTTTAATCCGGAACATGTCGGAATTTGCATGGATGTAAACCATGTCATGGATCATGCAGAAGCACTGCCTGAAATCATCCGTACACTCACCCCCAGAATCCGTACATTCCATATCAGCGATTATGATAATGTCGATGAAACTCACTGGGTTGCCGGTCACGGCTGTATCGACTGGCCTGCAGTTATGTCCCAAATCAGAAAAATTCCTCAGGATGTCTACTTGATTCATGAAGTTTCGTTTGTTCATGAAACATGGAACCATACCATTGATCCTGTCTGGGAACTCCGACAGCTCGAAACTGCCACATGGTTTTTGGAAAACTGTGATCAGCTGATTCCACAAATCCGGGCATTTAAAATACCCGGTAACAATTAAATTAATCCTGATTACAGATAAAACTGTTCCCGATGTGAAAAAGAAAAAACTTTTGTGGAAAAGGAAAAAAGATTTGATTACTATATGCGAGAAGGAAAGGTTCTTTCCTTCTCGCGCTCTTCCTTTTCCAACCCTTTTTGCATCATCTTTTTCCTCAACGGAAAAAGATAAAATGTGTTTTTTGAAAAATATCAGAATAAGAATAATATAAGTCTGTAAGCCATCCCCCACACGTTGCAAAGGAAAACAATTGCATAATATAGAAAACAAAGAACAAGGGGAAAAAACTCTAACGGGAAAAAGAGGGGTTATAGAACATGCGAGAAAGGAAAAAAACTTTAAGGGGAAAAACTCGATAGAATATGTGAGAAAGAAAGGTTCTTTCCTCCTCGCGCTCTTCCTTTTCGTAGCATAAAAATAAAATTAAATCAGACAAATTAAATAAAACGCGATCTACAAATCCAGGAAGACCAAAAAAACTTGATCAATAAAAGCCATCCTGGTCTATGCTTTCGACAATAGTCTGTTCCCTTGTAAAAAACGGATTAAAAAAATCTCATTCTCCTGTTTTTCCAGACAGTACAGTCAAAACCTTCCAGATTTTTTACAATACAATGAAAAAACAAAAAAGGATACCTCATTTTCATGAGGCATCCTCTTTAAGATTTCTATTCAGATCTCTGAAAAACCTAAACAGATCTTATTATTTTGAAAGTCTTTCTTCAAGACCTTTGCGCTGAGCTTCAAGAGCTGCTGGAAGTCTATCAAACTTCTTGTAGTATTCGTTGATCGTTTCCAGTTCAGTCTTCCAGCCGGCTTTATCCACAGTCAGAAGCTGTTCCATATCTTCTCTGGTCACATTCGTACCGGTTCTGTCAATCGCATCAACAGTCGGCAGATAACCAATCGCAGTTTCAACAGCTTCACCCTTGCCTTCACAGCGTTCAAATACCCATTTCAGAACACGGGCGTTGTCACCGTAGCCAGGCCACAGCCATTTGCCATCGGCTGTTTTGCGGAACCAGTTGACGCAGAAAATCTTCGGAAGTTTTGCTCCAGGATGTTTTCCGATATCCAGCCAGTGCTGGAAGTAATCGCCTGCATTGTAACCGATAAACGGAAGCATTGCAAACGGGTCACGACGCACGGTTCCAGCCTTCACGTCAAGAGCAGCAGCTGTAACTTCGGATCCCACTGTGGATCCAATGAACACACCGTGTTCCCAGCTCATGGACTGATACACCAGCGGCAGTGTGGACGGACGACGTCCGCCAAACAGAATCGCAGAAATCGGCACACCTGCAGGATCTTCCCAGTTGGAAGCAATCGCCGGGCAGTTGTAAGCACGTGCAGTAAAGCGGGCATTCGGATGCGCTGCTTTTACAGGTTTGCCATCTGCATCCTTCATATCCGGAGTCCAGTCATTGCCCTTCCAGTCGATCAGGTGAGCAGGCTTTTCTCCGTCCATGCCTTCCCACCAGACATCGCCGTCATCGGTGAGAGCCACGTTCGTGAAGATGGTGTCCTTTGCGCAGGAAAGCATTGCATTCTTGTTGGAAGTAAAGTTGGTTCCGGGTGCAACGCCAAAGAATCCAGCTTCCGGATTGATTGCGTAAAGCTGGCCGTCAGCACCGAACTTCATCCAGGCAATATCATCACCGACTGTTTCGACTTTCCAGCCCGGAATGGTCGGAATCAGCATGGCAAGGTTTGTCTTGCCGCATGCAGACGGGAACGCACCGGTAACATATTTCACACTTCCATCTGCTTCACGGGTAAGTTTCAGGATCAGCATGTGCTCCGCCATCCAGCCTTCATCGCGAGCCTGGACTGTGGCAATACGCAGTGCAAGGCATTTCTTGCCCAGCAGCGCATTTCCGCCGTAACCGGATCCGAAGGACCAGATTTCACGGGTTTCCGGGAAGTGAGCGATGTATTTCTTTTCCATGGGAGCACAGGGCCAGACACCATGGTCTGTTTCACCGTTTTCAAGCGGTTTACCCACAGAATGCACGCAGGGAACGAACTCACCCTTGTCTCCGAGCACTTCCAGAACTTTTGTTCCTACACGGGTCATCACATGCATGTTGATGACAACGTACGGAGAGTCTGTAATTTCCACACCATTCTTCGCAATCGGGGAACCTACAGGACCCATGGAGAACGGAATAACATACATAATACGACCATGCATGCAGCCCTTATAAAGAGCCACCATGGTGGTCTTGAGTTCCACCGGATCAATCCAGTGGTTTGTCGGACCTGCATCTTCCTCTTTGACAGAGGAAATAAAGGTACGGGCTTCAACACGTGCTACATCGGAAGGATCGCTGCGGAACAGAAGGCTGTTCGGGCGCTTTGCCGGATTCAGTCTAATAGCCAATCCGGATTCAACCATTTCATTGCAGAGGCGGTCATACTCTTCCTTGGAACCATCGCACCAGTAGATGCCTTCCGGTTCGCAAAGATTTGCCCAGCCTTCCACCCACTTGACCAGCTTAGGATGGTTCGGCGCAGCATTCAAATGCTTAATCATCTTTTTGCTCCATTTACTTATATGGTTAATACTGTTAGAGGTAACATACTCACAGGGAGCGGATCTTATCCTTCCCACCCGATTTTTTAATATACCCTTTCTCGTGGAAAATACAAGTGAAACAGGATAAAAAAAGAACTTATTGCGAAAAAAAGAGCAACTTCTTTCAAAGAAAAATTCTCACGCTCCACAAACAGGTAATATCTATTGGAACGGCTGCCCGCTGCAGAGAAGAAAAGTCCATTTTTTGCCTGAAATTCGTGTATTTCCATGGGGAAGCATACTGCGACTTCCTTTCTGGTTCCACTATCAAATCAAGGACGGCTTTCTGTGAGATTCCAATCTTGTTGGAACTCTTTTACTGCTCAAAAAATTGTATTTCCACGGTTCTGAAAAATCCCCGGGAGAACAGGAAGATTCAAGCAGAAGGTCTTTGATGGTCTTTTTCGAAAACGGAATCTTCCGGGAAGACTTGTCATCCGTATTCTTGTGAACGCAGTCCTGGAAAAGCAATTCAAGAATTGAAGCCCTTTTCAGTTTCAATTCCTCCTGTTTGAAACATCTTTTCCTCTCTGGAAAGCGGGGTGCCCTCCCAGCAGATGGGCTTTTTTTCTCCATGGTCATCAATTGCTACAAAGGTACACTCAGCCACAAGTTTCGTCTCACCGGCAGAAACGACCTCTAAATCAAAGGTGATACTGGTTCGGCCCTTGCGCGGATTCCCGCAGTAGAAATCTACAAGTTCCGCATGTTTTACCGGTGACTCAAAGTTAACTTCAGAAAAATGTCGTGTCACCATTTTCTTTTCTCCGGTTGCCCACATGGCATAGATGGCGGCAGCTTCATCCATCCACATCATCATTTTCCCGCCAAAAAGGTTGCCGCTGTTTCCAATATCGGAAGTCATGCAGATATGTGTGCTTACACGCCGTCTCATTTCCATGTTTTTCTCCCGCATTCCATTGCTGCGCCCTGCTGAAGGGTGCATTTTTCTGCTTGTATTGACTGCATTTTCTCACCCTCCTTTTCCGGCAAAAGAAGAGGAAATCCTGAAATCAGAAAAGAATCAGGATTTTTTATTCTGTAAAAGTTTTTCTTTTTTCTCTTCCAACTCTTCCCAGCGCTCATACAGAGCCTCCAGGGCCGACCGGGCTTCCTGAAGAGCGACCTGCACTTTCGGTACGTCTTTAGGCCGGCTCGAAAACAGTTGCGGATCGGAAAATTCCTTTTCCCGTTCCGCCACCAGGGCTTCCGCTTCAGGTATGGATTTTTCCAGCTGAGCGAGTTCCCGCTCCTCCATATAAGACAACTGCTTTCTGGAACTGTTCTTTTTTTCCCGTTCTTCCATGGCAAAGGTTTTCTACCGGGCCTCCTCCGCTTTCCGGGCGGATTCCTTTTCCTGTGCAGCAGACTGTTTCCGGCTGCGGCGCTTTTCCAAATAGGTATCGTAATCGCCCAGAGATATGACAGGACTCTCCGTATTTTCAAAACCAATAATGCAGTTGCAGACACGATTCAGGAAGTAGCGGTCGTGACTTACCACAATCAGAGAAGATTTGTATGCAATCAAAGCCTCTTCCAGAATCCTCAGAGAAGAAAGATCCAGGTCATTGGTCGGCTCATCCAGAATCAGAAAATTGCCGCCGTGGCGCAGGATCTTTGCAAGGATCAGGCGTGCTTTCTCTCCGCCCGACAAATACTTCACCTGTGTGTTGATGCGCTCATCCTCAAACAGGAAACGCTTCAAATATCCCCAAACCGAAATTTTTTCAGTCCCCAGGGAAACGAAGTCCTTGTTTTCCCCAATCTCCTCCAGCACCGTCAGTTCCGGATTCAACTTCATGCGTCCCTGGTCCACATAATTGAACGTAACAGTATCCGCCACTTCCACTGTACCTGAGTCTGGTTTAAGTGACCCGGTAATCAATTTCAGAAGACTGGTTTTCCCACATCCGTTTTCTCCTACAATTCCGACTTTCGCACCAGCTGTAAACTCATAGCTGAAATGACTGAAAAGTGTCTTTCCTCCCAGGCTCAAAGAGACATCCTTCAGGGCAACCACCTTATTTCCAAGACGGGACGGCTCCGGGATAATCAGTTCCACTTCACCAGTTCTCTCCGGAGCGGACTGAGCAGCAATTTCATAAAAACGTTTTTCCCGTCCGAGATTCTTTTTCAGACGGGCCTTCGGAGACCGCCGGACCCACTCGATTTCCTTCCGAAGAAAGGCCCTGCGCTTCTGTTCAAGCACATCCTCCCGATATTCGCGGGCAGCCTTCGCTTCCAGAAAATCCGCATAACTGCCGTTGACAGAATAAAATTTTCCGTGATCCAGCTCCACAATTCTACTGGACACCCTGTCCAGAAAATAACGGTCATGCGTCACAAACAGGCATGTACAGCGGCTGCTCGAGAGAAATTCCTCCATCCAGTGCACGGTATCCGTATCCAGATGGTTGGTCGGTTCATCCAGCAGAAGCAGGTCCGGTTCAGCAATCAGGCAGCGGGCCAGCATCACCCGGCGCTGCTCTCCACCGGACAGACTGGAAAATGAGGCATCTTCCATGCCGCTGGATAAATGAAGACGCCCCAGCATTGTATTAAGTCTGGTTTCCAGATTCCATGCATCGTGCATCTGAAGGAGATGCTGGACGGTCTCATATTCTGCCGAACGCGGTGAAAGTGTTTCATACTGACGGATCAGATCTTCGTAATATTTCAACCCCTGACGCACAATGTCCCGAACTCTGATGTCCCGCGGAACGTCAAATTCCTGGGGCATCATGAAAATCCTGAGATTTCTTGCCATGCTGATTTTTCCGGAAGAAACCTGTTCCTTTCCTGCAATCACCCGGAGCAACGTGGTTTTTCCGCATCCGTTCCGTCCCACCAGCGCAACTTTTTCAGACTCCGCAATACTGAAGGATGCCTGATCAAAAATAATCTGTCTTCCTATATTTAAATTCAGGGCTTCTCCATTCCAGAGTACACGTTCCGCCATGGTTTTTGTCTCCCGTTCTCTTTCCTGCCTTCAGAGTGCAGTCTCAAAATCCGTCAACTTCTTCAAATACGCGCAATATAGCATGCAAACACGCGTTTACAAAGGATTGCATCCTGGAAAAAATTTTACAGGAGGTTCTTTCTTCTGCGACTATCTTTCCTTATATTCCGTTTCCAGAACCATCTTCTTCCAACGGCCATGCCTCCAGCGAAAAAGACGACTCCATGCGCTCCTGTTCCTTTTCCGGCAGCACGCTGAAAAAATCAAGTCCTGTCAGTTCTTCCACTTCATCCACCGTACAGGCGAAGTCAGCAAGGCTTCTGTTTTTCACAGTTTTGTTCGGCAGGACAAAGCCAATCATCTTTCCTCCGCCATTGGGCGAATAGAGGACCTTGTAGCACGCATCCGGTACTGCAACCTGGTTCCGTCCGATCACCCGATGCTTTTTTCCGCTGTCAAAAACCGGTCCTGTCACTACATAGACGGATCCTTCCTTCAAGGCACATTCACGAACCCTGCTTTCCAGGTTCTGCCAGGCGCCCCGGTTCAGTTCCTGGTTTTGAGGCATCATATTGCTCATATAAAAAGATTCGGACATGGTTTTGCGAGACCATCCCATGTCCGCTGCCGGAGCCAGATGTCCCCGATCGTAACCGGATTTGCTGTAATCTTCCGGTTCCGCAGACCCCGTAATGATTCTGGGATCTGCACGAAAGTCATCCGTTCTGGAAACGGTCTTGTTCCGGACCTCATCCGCAGTTAAAAGATAGCATACCCACACTGGCTGTTCGTATTTTTCACTGTATCCCAAGGCATATCCTCTGCGGTTGACCACCTGATCACAAGGTCCGGGTTCTCCAAGATCCAGATTATCGAACCTCCCGTAAAGAAGAGTATATACATAATCTTCCTATGAATAACAGACATTCCAGAATCTTGCTTCGATGTCCGGACGCATTTGAAACAGCAGATGGGCTGCCAGCATCAGGATAAGAATCAGGATACCCGCAATGCTTTTCCGTCTGAAAAAACCTTTTTTCGATTTTCTTGCCATTTTAATTTTTAGATTTTGCAAAATTAAAAGATTTAAACAAATTTTATAATTTCTGAAGAAACCCTCTGTTTGATGCGCTCTAAAATAATCACTTTTTCTGTAGACTTCAATATACCTCTGCAGAAAAAACAAGTGAAAGTAATACAATGTCGTCCTTGAAAAACGGGAAGACATGACCTTTCCTTTCATTCAGCTTGCTCTTTTACAGGTGGTAAGAGTCGATCGATTCGGATTTTTGAAGAAAGAAATGGGATTCCATCGGAGTCCATCATCGGTAAAATTTGCCGGACACAACGCACGAAAAGGAAATACACGGATTTTTTTGCTTTTCATCTTCAGGATCTCCTTTCAAAACCCATGAATCCGTGCTATATTACTTTAAAATATTTTTTTATTCCGTCATTCCATAAATTTTCAGTTTTTTGAGTGAAAGGATTGCCGTTCATCATGAAAATTCTTGTTGTCAATGCAGGAAGTTCATCCCTGAAATACACCCTGTTCGATATGCTGGGTGAAGAAAAAAAAGTCCTCGCCTCCGGCGTCGTTGAGAGAATCGGCAGTGACAAACCGAATATTGTCTTCAAACGCCCGGATGGATTCAAGTCCAACGATCCCCTTCCCCCGAAAGCAGATCATGCAGACGGGTTGAAAGCAGTCTGTGCCAAACTGACCGATGCTGAAAACGGCGTCATTAAAGACCTCAAGGAAGTCGTTGCCATTGGACACCGTGTGCTTCATGGCGGAGAAAAGATTACAAAACCTGTTCAGTGTACTCCGGAGGTCAAGGCAATCATTCGCGAATGCATTCCTCTCGGACCTCTTCACAATCCTGCGAACCTTACAGGCATTGAAGCCTGTGAAAAAATTTTCCCGGGTGTTCCGAATGTGGCTGTTTTTGATACGGAATTTCATCAGACAATGCCTCCGGAAGCCTATCTTTATGCCATTCCCTATGAATATTACACGGACTATGCCATCCGCAAATACGGATTTCACGGGACCAGCCATCGTTTTGTAACGCTGGCAACGGCTGATTTTCTCGGAAAAAAACGGGATGATGTCAATCTCATTACCTGCCATCTGGGCAATGGATGCTCCATGGCCGCCGTCAAGAACGGCAAATGTGTTGACACCTCCATGGGACTGACTCCTCTCGAAGGCCTGATGATGGGAACCCGTTGCGGGGATCTGGATCCGGCTGTAGTTGTTCGGCTGATCCAGCTGGGTAAAACCCCGGAGGAAGTGGATACGCTGATGAATAAAAAATCCGGCCTCTGCGGTGTCGGTGGAATCGGTTCCGGCGATATGCGCGACATGCAGGCTGCGGCAGCTCAGGGCAATAAACAGGCGGAACTTGCCATCAAGATGTTCATTCGCCGCATTGTCAAATACATCGGCAGTTATTTTGTACTCCTTGGCGGAGTCGATGCCCTTGTGTTCACGGGTGGAATCGGAGAGAATTGCGCCAATATCCGCGCATCCATCATGGAAGGCATCCAGGCGCTCAACATTCATCTGGATGAAGCAAAAAACAGTGAGTTCATTGGAAAGCCAGGAATCATCTCCACGCCTGACAGTGCATTCAAAGCGCTTGTCATGCCCACGAATGAGGAATTGATGATTGCCCTTTCCACCATGGATGTGCTGGGTCTCAGATAATCATTCTGTGGTTCGTTTTGACGAAAACGGAATGGATTCATCATTCAGTTCAGAATACAGTGCCGTATTATTACAGCGATGAAAATGGTGTTGTGAGAAGCAGCCCCCATTCATAAAATAAGCATGTTTCCGCACTGTCCCACACAAAAGACAGACTGAAAAAAATCAGTCTGTCTTTTTTATTATTCATTATAATAAAAATCTATGGAGAGTTCTGCTTAGAATCAAGATCAGTCTTTCAACGCCATTTTCCCTAATTTTGAGCTTAAAAATCTTATTTTTCAGGATTATTCTATTTTTTTTGCATTTTAAGCTATTTTTTGATTTGCAATTAAAAAGATAAAGTTATATACTAAAAAAAGCGGGAAATATTTTTTTGTTGCAGTGTCCTTCCGGAAAATAAAAAAATGTTTTTATGCTTGCAGAGTAGCTTTGGCTTCCGGCAGTCCTTCAATTGCTGAATCTGAAGCAGAATGAAAATCAAAATTATTCTTCAGTGCCGTTTTAACAGACTCACTGATCGGATAAACGCCACAATGATTTTTACGGATGGTTGCAGCCGTGTGCCTTTCCCCCTCACTGTCTGGTAAATTCACCTGTGGGAAAAATTGTAGATTTTTTAAGACAAAAACGGGGAGGCTTAATAACGTGTCACAAGACACAAAAGTAAAAGGACACAGAATGAATATCTTTGTCGCGAACATGCCCTATGCAATGACTGAGGACCAACTCAAAACGCTTTTTACCCAGTACGGTGAAGTATCAAGCGCCCGTGTAATTAAAGATCGTGAAACCGGTCGTGCAAAAGGTTTTGCTTTCGTTGAAATGCCCAATGCCGCCCAGGCAAATACTGCTATTGAAGCTATTAATGGAACAGAACAAGGCGGACGTGTTCTCGTTGTCAATGAAGCTCGTCCCCGCGAAGCCCGTCCTCCCCGCCGCGAAGGAGGTTTTCGCCGTGAAGGCGGATTCCGCCGCAATGAAAACGCCTGATCTGTTTTAATTATTCATCACTGGATACTCAAGTTAAAGGATTCCCGGGAAAAAATCCGGAATCCTTTTTTTTTCATGTCCCAGCCATGCCATGAAAAAAGTTAAATGCGAGAAGGAAAAACCTTTTAAGGAAAGAACCTTTCCTTCTCGCGCTCTTCCTTTTCCAAACCTTTTTGAATCATCTTTTCCCAGAAGGGAAAAGATAAGGAATGTCTCTTAAAAAATATCCGAACACGCATACCATGTAATGAACAGCATTGAAGCGAAATATTAAATGCAAGAAGGAAAAACCTTTTAAGGAAAGGTTCTTTCCTTCTCGCACTTTTCCTTTTCCAAACCTTTTTGAATCATCTTTTCCCAGAAGGGAAAAGATAAGATCTCTTTTTTAAAAATCTCACAACAACCATCGTATGATTCTGTCAATCTTACTGGATAGCCTCAAAAATCTTTGAGAAAAATACTTTTAAATAATCCGGCAAAATTCAATTCTCTTGTTTGAAATGAAAAATCACGGAACTACAGTAACTCTTATCTGCAGTAAACAACACCGGCCGATCAGGAATTGATCCAATATCCAACAATATACAGGGGGAACAAGGAATTATGAGCCAAAAGACAGAATCAGTATTGCTGAAAAATGGCACACTCTACACAATGGGGCCTGACGGAATCATTCATGGAGATATTCTGATAAAAAATCAAAAGATTACAAAAATTGCAGACCATATCCGCGCACCGGCCGGCGCAAAAGTTATTGATGCCACCGACTGCAATGTCCTTCCCGGATTCATTGAAGCCCACAGTCATCTGGGATTAGCCGGCTATGGCATTGGTTATGAGGGAGAAGATTACAATGAGTTCAATGATGCAGTCACTCCTCAGCTCCGTTCCATAGACGCTTTCAATCCATTTGATCAGACAATTCGACTGGCCGTTCGGAGTGGTATCACAACGGTTCATTCAGGTCCCGGCAGTGCGAATGTTATCGGTGGCACCTTTGCCGTTTACAAATTAAAAGGCAAAACCGTGGAAGAAATGGTTATTAAGACTCCGTCAGCCATGAAGTGTGCTTTTGGTGAAAATCCGAAATACTGTTATCGTGACAAACGCATTAGAACTCGTATGACCACTGCAGCCTGTCTGCGTGAACTCCTTTTTAAAACAAAGGAATATGCAGAAAAGAAGAAAGCTGCAGAAACAGATCCGGCTAAAACACCGGCCTTTGATTTCAAACTGGAGTCAATGCTGCCTGTTCTCAGGAAAGAAATTCCCTTGAAAGCACATGCTCATCAGGCGAATGATATTGTTACGGCGATCCGTATTGCCAAAGAATTTGATCTTGACATGACACTGGATCATTGTACGGAAGGCCATCTCATTGCGGAGGCTGTAAAGGCATCCGGATTTCCAGTCATTATCGGCCCCACAATGATGCACGCCTCCAAATTCGAGCTGCAGAACAAATCCTGGACTACGCCCGCCATACTTTCACGGGCAGGATGTCTGATTGCAATTACCACGGATTCGCCTTTTGTTCCCCAGCAGTATCTTCCTTTCTGTGCCGGAATGGCCGTTCAGGCTGGTCTGGATTATTATGAAGCCCTGAAGGCCATTACGATTAATCCGGCCGTAATTCTTGGACTTTCCAACCGTATCGGATCCCTGGAAGAAGGTAAAGATGCTGACATTGTTGTATGCAAAGGGGATCCTCTTTCCAATACTTCTCAAATTCGTCACGTTCTGATTAATGGAACCCCTATGGAATAATCCCCACAAAAGATATCCTGATCATACAAAAAAATTCCGTACGACAAAGAAAAATTTCCTTTCTCGTGCGGAATTTTTTATAAAACTGTTTTTAAAAAGCAGCAGAAACCCGGGAAATCCTTTTAGACAATCTTTTATCCTTTACTTAACAAGTTGGCTGCTTCCCTTTCCTTCATAATCATCTGCCTCCTTGGACACATCAGGGATTAGATAACTATCCTGTTCCAGTGGATCTGGGCCGAATTCGTTTATCCCGGTCTGTCCCTTGATACAACCAAATACCAAGAAAAGGATATTGAGAGCTGCACCTAAACAATACACAATCCACATACTGCATATGGCAAATAAAGCAACTTCTGGAGAATATACAAACCACAGATACTCCACCTACACTTCTTTCAGTGAAGGTGTGAAATAATAGATATCGTATGTTTTTGTAAAAAACGAATCAATACAAAGCCCCAGAACTCTTGAAATGATCATTAAAGTTCCTAAGATTTTTCCTTTATGACCCAAATCATGAATTCGTCTCATACATAAGCTAAAAAAAATAACATAGTATATGATATCGTCTAATTGTAATACCCAAAAGCCGCTCCATCCAAACCCGAGATCAATATAGTATGTGGCTAAGAGACTAGTATAACCCTGTACAAATAATATAAAAATTGTTAGAAAAAGCATAGTTCCCCAGAATTCTCTTCTGGATGCACGTCCGCTGCAGTCTACAAATTTCTTTGTAACAGACCGTACAAAATACTGCCAGAGAGAAGGTCTTCTTTTTTTATTTTTAACGGAGCTCTTCTCCTGTGAAGGAGTATTTTGTAGGGATATATCCGGATTCTATTCATTTTCAGAAGATTTCCACTGTGCACCACATTTCGGACATATTTCTGCCGCAGACTCTCTGTCAATCGATTCCTCTTCCACTGCGATATTATTGCCGCAAACAGGAAACACTTTTCCGATTTTACTCATCATCGTCTCCCTCATTTTCAATTCAGAAATCCTGATGTTATATGGCATTACTGCAAATTCAGTCGATTTAGAAATAAGTATTCCATATCCAAATTCTCTATAAAGATTATAGAAGAGGTCATTTTTTTTCAAATATATTTTATTCTTTTTTTTACAAATACCTAATTTTTATAAGTATTCAAATCTTACATCAATCTTTGCATTTCTTTAGAAATCAGCTAATTATGCATTAAAATATTTTATATAGAAGTACTTTAGATACAAAAAATCACCGTATCTGCAAAAATATTTCCATCAAAAAAACTAAAAGTCGATAAATTTATGTTCCCGATGGAGCTGTCTCTGCTCTTTTACTGTAACAGTAGCGCAATTCTGTCTGAGGAGTTCCAATAATAACTTCCTTTACTGTTCCATCCTGTCGGAATGAATTCTTTTCATAAAATATTCTTGCACGGATATTGCTCTCCAGAACCCACAAGTAAATCGGCATCCTCATACGCTGAAGAAGATGATGAACACCGCAATGAAGCAAGGCTGTGCCCATTCCACAGCTCCAGTATTCAGGCGCCACATATAATCCCCCTATTTCTCCAGCGGAACTGTGCTCTTCATCCCGGTAAGAACATATTCCGACAAAACCTGTTATTATGCCGCCCTGTTCAGAGACATAATGGATGAAATCTGAACGGCGCAATAATTCATTCCATTGCTGACGCCGCCGAATACCGGCCGCATGAATCGCGGAATCCGGAAGCAGTCCACAATAGGCTCTCTCCCAGGAACGAATATGAACACCTGCAAGCTGTTCAGCATCTTCCGGAACAGCTTGCCGTATCAAAAAAATCTTTTTTTCTTTCATCCTTTTTTCCATCCCCACCATTCCGGCAGCAAATCCCGGAGACGCACAATATGTTCTTCCCCCAGCATCACTTCAAGCTCAGCATTCTTCTGCGGATCAAGCTCCATCAGGAATTCACGACAGGCTCCGCAGGGCGGCAGAAATATGCCATCCTTGTTTATGCAAAGCATTTTCAGGACAGAATGTTCTCCATGGGTCAGCATACAGGCCACAGCATTGCGCTCTGCACACATACCCAGAGAACAGGCTGAATCAATACAAACTCCAGTATAAATATGTTTCCGATCTGTCAGAATCGCGGCTGCAACGCTCCCAGTTTCAACCCATTCCGAGATCCGGCGCACTTTCAGCACAGCCTTTGCAGAATCAAGCAGCTTTTTCCAGTCTGAATCCATAATGCACCCCCATTTGTGTCATCGCTAAGATAAAAAACAAAAGCAGAATCCACAGTCCTTTCTGAAATAATACAGCTTATTGCAGAAGGAAAGAAACAAGCCAGAAAAGGAATTTAAACAGACAGTCGAAAGCAATCTCAATTCACGACAGAAAAAGAAAGATGGTGCCAGAGGCGGGACTCGAACCCGCACGCTTTAAGGGCGGTTGATTTTGAGTCAACTGCGTATGCCATTTCGCCACTCTGGCAGTTCTGAACCTGCTCCAGCAGGCACAACATTGATACTTTACTTGAGTTTAAGTCGTTTTCAAGTTGGTTCCGGATAAAAAAGCAAAAAATATCCTGCCCTCTCATTTCCCTCTTTCCATTGCAGAGGACAAAAAAAGACTCCTCATCCGTATGAACCCATACAGTGGGAGTCTTCCATAAATCATGTAATCCAGGAGCTTCTTCTCCATAAGCGTCAGGAGCATCTCCTGCAAAATCCATCAGCAATACTTTGCCAGCTCGTCTTTGACCTTCTGTGCCATCACAGATGCCAGATTTTCCAATGGCAGAATCTGGAAATCCTTTTCTCCGCGGATCTTGAACTCCACCCCGCCGGCAGCCAGAGACTTCGGTGTAACCGTCAGTCTGAATGGAATCCCGATCAGATCCGCATCCTTGAACATGGAGCCGGCTTTTTCTCCCCGGTCATCATACAATACTTCAATGCCCTGTTTTTCCAGCTCCCGGCAGAGTTCCTCCGCCGCTTCAGAAACCCCTTCCTTCTCCGGATTCAAGGCACAGACTTCAATCTGATACGGTGCAATGGACATCGGCCAGATGGGACCATATTCATCATGGGAATCCTCTACAACAGAAGCCATGGTCCGTCCGATGCCGATTCCATAACAGCCCATAATCATATACTGGCTATTTCCATCCTTGTCCAGATAGGAAAGCCCCATGGGTTTCGAATACTTGGTTCCAAGCTGGAAGATATTGCCGACCTCAATGCCATGTCTGAACAACAGCGGTTCCCCTGTAACCGGGCATGGATCCCCTTCCCGTACACAGGCAATATCCGCCACAATAGCGCCATCCAGATCACGACCATAATTGAAGTTCCTGTAATGGTAGCCTTCTTCATTCGCACCGACAACCAGATTGGAGGTGCCGGCCACGGACTTGTCAATAACAATCGTAACTTTTTTCGGATCCAGTCCCAAAGGCGAAGCAAATCCGGGAACACAGCCGACTTCACGAATCTGCTCATCATTCGCGAAGGAAAGTTCGGATAGATGCAGCAGATTGCAGAGTTTCGATTCATTGACTTCAAAATCACCGCGAATCATGGCAAAAATCAATTTCCCTTGCGGATCACTGTAAAAAACCGCTTTGCCAGTCTGATCGGCAGTCACCTTGAGCATTCCCGCCACATCCTCAATGGTCTTCATATGAGGTGTTGCCACTTTCTCAAGAGGAAGCTCTTCGCCGGACTTTTCAAATTTCAAGCCGGATACTGCAACCTCACGATTTGCCTTGTAGCTTTTACCATCCGGGGAAAGGAAAATACTGTCTTCTCCGCAATCCGCCAGGAGCATAAATTCATGTGAAATGCTTCCGCCCATCATGCCGGAATTCGACAGGATCGAAACCACATGCTTCATCCCCACCCTGCGATAGATTTTTTCATAGGCAGCATGTGCCTTTTTATAATATTCATCCAGGGATTCCTGTGAAGCATGAAAACTGTAAGCATCTTTCATGGTAAATTCACGCACGCGGATCAATCCGGCACGAGGTCTGGCTTCATCCCGGTATTTTGTCTGAATCTGATACACCATGAACGGAAGCTGCTTGTAGCTGTTCACCTCGCTACGGACAAGCTGGACAACAGCCTCTTCATGGGTCATTCCCAATACCATAAGCTTGTCATTTCTGTCCTTGAAGCGGAGCAGCTCCTGCCCCACGGAACTGAGTCTGCCGGACTCCTGCCACAAGTCTGCAGGCAGAACCACCGGCATCAGCACTTCCTGTCCGTCGATGGCATTCATTTCCTCGCGGATGATCTTTTCAATTTTTGCAACAATGCGCTTGGCTATCGGCAGCAGAGAATAAATGCCCGCAGATACCGGACGGATATATCCGCCTCGAACCAGAAATTTATGACTTACAGTCTTCGCGTCCTTGGGATCCTCTCTCAGACGGCGACCAACCATTTGCGACATTCTCATCATCTCAGTGGAAATCCTTTTTTCAAAATTCGGAATAAACGTCTTTAATATGCCCTGAAATTGATTTTTTTCAAGTTCTTCTGTCAAAACCGGATAAAAAAAGCATGTCCTCCGGGCTGTTCCCGGCAGACATGCTTTCATTCAGTCATTCCGGATTCCTTTTCCAGGGGACTCTTGCATTCGCCCCGGATCAGGCGTTCCGTTTCTCACTTTTTCTGTTTCCAGTCCAAAGCTCCCACCGGACATTCTTCAATACATGCACCGCAGTCTTTGCAATAGGACGGCAATCCCCGGTCAAATGCAGTCTGCACCTGTGTATTGAATCCACGCTTCATCAGAGCCAGCAGACTCTTGTTGATGACTTCCGAACAAATCTTCACACAAGTTCCGCAACGGATGCATTTGTGCTTGTCATGAATAATAAACTCGTGGCGTGTATCCACCGTGGAAACCGGTTTCTAACCCGTAAACATATCCGGCTGCACTTTGTATTCCGTGGCATGCTTCTTCAGGAAACAGTCCCCCTTCGCCGTGCAGCTGCATTCGATGCAGCGTTCAGCCTCTTTGGAAACTTTGTCCGCAGGAATCGACGGGAACAATTCTTCAAAAGTAGTTCTGCGTTTTTCCATGGAAATAAATTCCGGCTTTACGCGCTCCTCTTCCGAAATTTTCCGCAGATACACCAGATCCTCTTTCGCCAGACTGCGCCAATGTCCTCTTGAAACATTGAACACAAACGGTTCCTCATGCTTGCGGCCCGCCAGATAATCTCCAATGGAAAGCGCCGCTTTCCGACCGGCAGCCAGTGCTTCCACCACAGTCGCAGGACCGGAAACACAGTCACCCGCTGCAAAGACAGGCGCATCACCGGCACATTTCAGATCTGCCGGATCCACCTCTATGCCGCGCTTGGCAGCCGGAACGCCTTCCGGCACAACTGTGCGCTGACCGATGGCGGCAATCACAGTATCCGCTGCAATTTCAAAATCAGATCCCGGCACAGGAACAGGGGTTCTGCGTCCGGATGCATCCGCCGCCCCCAGTTCCATCCGTTGACAGGCAAGTCTCAGGGAGCCGTCCTCCGCCTTTTTCAGAGAAAGCGGAGCGGTCAGGAATTCGAACTTCACGCCTTCATCCATCGCTTCCTGAATTTCATTTGCTTCTGCGGGCATCTCAGCGCGTGTCCGGCGGTAACACACAGTTACATCTCCGCCCAGACGGAGCGCAGTTCTGGCGCAGTCCATGGCGGTATTGCCTCCGCCTACCACAACGGTTCTTCCGGGATTTGCACAGTTCTTCCAGTTCTTTCCGGCGATATCGCCCAGCCATGCAATTCCCTGCTGTGCAAGATCTTCTCCTTCAATTCTCATGGAGCTGGAAGACCAGGATCCCACGGCCAGCAGTACGGCATCATATTCCGCTTTCAGGCATTCCAGCGTGAAATCCCTGCCCAGCTTCTGGTTGCAACGGATTTCCACATCCATTTTCTGGAAGTGAGCCAGTTCGCGTCTGAGGATGTCCTTCGGCAGACGGAATTCCGGAATGCCGTAACGGAGCATTCCACCGGGTTCCGGCATCTGCTCATAAAGAACAGACTGAATTCCCTGTTCCCGCAAATAATAAGCAGCGGAAAAACCGGCAGGACCGGCACCGACAATAGCCACTTTTTTACCATTGAGCGGCGGAAGTTCTTCCATGTATTCGTCGTAGTAAAGGTCAGCCGCAATACGTTTCACTTCGTTGATCGCAACGGGCTTTCCATCAATATTCCGCCGGCAGTCCTTCTCGCAGAAGCGCGGGCAGACACGGCCCACAGACATCGGCAGCGGAATTCTTTTCTTAATGATTTTAAGCGCTTCCAGGAAATTGCCCTTTCTGCCGGCGCGCACGTATTCCTCCACGCTGGCATGAGCAGGACAAGCCATGGTGCAGGGTGCTTCACAGTCGCCTGTATGCTCCGAGAGAAGCAGTCCGAGCGCGGTTCTGCGCATTTCACGCACCTCCGGAGAGGAGGACTCAATGACCTGTCCGTTGGAAGGACATGCAGAACAGGATGGCAGGAATTTGCCAGTCTTCACATCCTTGACCACGCACACGAAGCAGGAGGTCGTTCTGGAGATTTTCTGATTGAAACAAAGAGTAGGAATATGAATTCCAACTTTCTCGGCCGCCTGAAGAATGGTTTCTCCCGGCTGAGCCGTCACTTCTTTACCGTCTAAAATAAATTGAATTTCCGGCATCTTAAGTTCGCCTTACTTGGAGATTGAAGAGTTGAAGCCTTCGCCTTTGCGCACACGGGAAATCGCTTTCTTCGGGCAGACTTCAATACAGGAGTTACATCTGGTGCATTTCGCATTGTCCACTTTGAAATCAGGGCCAATCGCGCTGACAGGACAGGTCCTGATGCACAAGCCGCAGTGAATACATTTATCCGTGTTCAGTTTTACATCCACCAGTGCGCGGCATTCCATGGCATCGCATACATGATCTTTCACATGAGCTTCATATTCGTTCCGGAAGAAACGCAGTGTGGACAGCACGGGATTCGGAGCAGTCTGCCCCAGTCCGCACAACGATCCTTTCCGGATCTTCGGACCCAGGTCTTCCAGAAAAGCAATATCCTCTTCTGTACCGTTTCCGGCAACAATGCGCTCCAGCGTTTCATACATGCGGGTTGTTCCCACACGGCAGAATGTGCATTTTCCGCAGGATTCACGATGGGTAAAGCTCAGGAAGTAACGGGCTGTCTCAACCATGCAGCGGTTTTTTCCGATGACAATCAATCCGCCGGATCCCATGATGGCTCCCAGTTCTTTCAGGGAGTCATAATCAATTTTCACATCAAAATGTTCCGCCGGAATACATCCGCCGGAAGGTCCTCCGGTCTGTACGGCTTTTACAGAGCCCTTCTCTGCACCACCGATATCATAAACGATCTCAGCCAGGGTAATCCCCATAGGCACTTCCGTAAGTCCAGGATTCTTCACATCTCCGGCCAGAGCAAAAATCTTGGTGCCTTTGCTCTTTTCTGTGCCCACAGAGGCAAACGCCTCACCGCCCATTGCAATCAGAGGCGGAATATTTGCAAAAGTCTCCACATTATTGATGGCAGTGGGAAGACCGTTCCAACCGCTGTCAGTCGGGAACGGAGGACGGAATCGAGGTGTTCCACGATGTCCTTCCAGCGAATTGATCATCGCCGTCTCTTCTCCGCAGACAAAGGCTCCTGCACCTTCTTTAATGGTGATCTCCAGAGGCTTTTCGCGACCAGCAAGCTGGTCCAGTCCGGCCTTCTTCATCTCCTCAATGGCCAGCGTCAGATGCTTGATCGCCAGAGGATATTCAGCACGGCAGTAAATAAAAATCTTTGTAGCACCGGTAGCATAGGCTCCAATCAACATACCTTCCAGTACCTGGTATGGGACACTTTCCATCATGGAACGGTCCATGAAGGCACCCGGATCCCCTTCGTCAGCGTTGCAGATCAGCACTTTTTCAGGGACTTTCTTAGCTGCCAGAAAACTCCATTTCATGCCGGTGGGGAATCCGCCTCCTCCGCGTCCGCGCAGGCCGCCTTTCTTCACTTCCTCCACAACATCTTCAGGTTTCATGGAGAAAGCGCGTTTCAACGCTTCGAATCCGCCATTGGCACGATACTCAGCCAGATCCACCGGGTTAATGCGTCCAGCAAGACGCGTTACAATATTCTTTTCCAGAGAAGCCCGTTTCTCCGGGATGGAAAAACGCCCTTCATCGCTCAGTGCAATGATTTTTCGGGCAGCATCGTCTGTTCCGGCGACCCTGCTGTAGAAAATACTGGATCCGTCTTCACATTCCACTTCCACTATCGGCTCAGCGTAGCAATGGCCGATACAGCCGACTTCCACCACAGGAATGTTGCCGGCATTGCGTTTGACCGCCTCCAGCACAGCGCCGGAACCCGCGGCAAGACCGCAGGATGCGGTACCAACTTTAATTCTCTTAATATTTGCCATGATCGCCAACCATCATTTCATTTTTCTGTACTCATTGAGAATGCGCGTAAGCCCCTTGCGGTCGAGTTTTCCATAAACTTTCCCGTTGATGGACAGCACCGGAGCCAAACTGCAACATCCAAGACATGCCACAGTAACCAGGGAAAAGAGTCCATCCGGAGTTGTCTCTCCGTCCTTGATTCCCAGTTCAGCAGAGACCCATGCCTGAATCTGCGTGGACCCTTTAATATGACAGGCTGTTCCGTCGCAGACGCTGATCTGGTACTTGCCCGGCTTCACGCGTTTGAACTGCGCATAAAATGTCAATACGCCCTCGACTTCCGCCTCAGGCACGGAAAAATGTTTCGAAACGGCGCAGATAGCCTCGTCAGAAACATATCCTTCCCTGGACTGAACAAGCTGAAGCCCCTTGATCAGGTCGCCCTTATCGGAACCCAGCTGGTTCAGGTAGGAAAACTCCTCGCTCATCTTTTCTTTCCTCCAAAAATAATGATTGTTCAAATCCTGGCATAAATTCCTTTTAAAATAACACAGATCTGTGAAAAATACAATCTTACGCCGGAACAACCTTGACATTTTTTCTTCATGGCGTATGCTCTTCTTTAGACAACCAGAAAAGGAGATCTTTTTGATGAAAACAGTCTTTTTTTCTTTTTCATTTCTGCCTTTTTTCTTGTTCCTGTTCTTTCTCCCTGCATGGACGTTCTCTCTTGTTGCCCATGCAGAAACTTTGTCCGAACGTGATTTCTCGCAATCTTCTTCATCAGATGAAAAGAATACTTCCCAGTCTTCCGGTCAGTTCTTCAACGGGTCCACCCCAGCCCGAAACTCACCTCTTCCTCCTCTTCCAACAACCTCTTCGGCTCCCTCCTCAGGAAAACCTTCTCAGACTTCTTCTGCTTTATGGATTTACTCCACTCGGGAACTCGCCCCTTTGGCAGCCCGAATTGCGGCACCAGTGTTTTCCGGAGAACCGGATGGGACAAACAAAATTCATCATGGAATAGAAACAGCCCAGCCGGCAAAACTTCCGCCCATTAGAAAATTTCTGGCTGTTTCCCCGGAAGAGCTTCCGGATTTTGAGTTTCCACAGGATGGGGCATACTCTATAGCCCTGCTTCCAAAAGTTCTTTCAGAATATGCAGAACCCATTGCAGTTCAGGGAATATACCTGGCAGTTCACCCGGACTCTTCTGTCTCTGGAATCTCTCTGAAACAGGCTCAGAATCTTCTTCAGGGGAACCCGGTCTTCTGGAAGGATTCTGACGGAAAACAAGTTCCTGTTCACGTCATCCGGACTCGAAAAAGTTCTGACTTGTTTGAAATCTCACAAAAAACCGCCAATCTGGCTGCAAACCATCTCGCCAGTGAAAATCAATGCTCTCTCAACCTCCCGGACGAACATGCGTCATCCGGGGAAGTGCCGATTTCCCGGAATCTGAAAGATTCAAACAGGCATAATCCCGGCCTGAACCAATCCAGCATACTGTATGTTCCCGATGATTATACGGCTCTTTCGCTTGTTTCAGAAGATCCTGATGCACTGGCAGTTGTCTCCCTGCCTTGGGTGCCGGATGCCTCTATAGCAGTCAAATTCCTGTCCGTTGATCAGATAGACTGTTCCCTGGAAAATCTTTATGCAGGACGGTATCCTCTGGCCCGCATTTTCTACCTTTCATGGCAGGCTTCCTCTTCTTCCGGGAACTCCACGGATCCTCTTGTCCTTCTAATGGAACGCATTCGCAGCCAAGCCTTTGCAGACGCCCTTTTAAATGCAGGATTTCTACCGCTGACTACGCTGCCTGAAAAAATCCGGAAAACCATTCCTGTTCCACCTTTCAAAGCAGGATAAATCAATTCTGTGGTTAGCATCTTTCTGACTCCCATATCAACTCCCCAATGCAATCATTTTATCCATGCTTTCTCATGGGTGTTCTGTCATCATTCCATCTCCAGAAAAATATATAATTCTCCGGGAGCAGCCAAAGAAACTTCTTCCAACTCTTATCGTCCCATGTCCAGCAGGCAGGGCAGGTTTTATACTAGATCTGGAGCATATCCACTTTTGATTACATAGATATCTCTACGCATTTCCCTATCCCCCCTGACTTGACTCTAAAAGAAACACAGCATTTCTGGATTTCTCAAGGCAAAAAGCACTTCAGCATTCAAGACCGAGCAAGGACAATTTTCAAGCTTCAATTTCTATCCTGCCTTCTTTTTGTTTTATAAAAAACAGTTTTACACATCTATTCTATTAATCTTCTATATTATCAAGCATGAAATATTCATGGTATATCTTCCGCGATACTTTTGAATTACCATTATTATATATATCATCAAGCAGTCTGTATTGGATGACTCTCCCTTTTCCCAGTACCATTCCATATACGGTGCTGAAACGACACCGTTTTTGTCTTATTCTGATTCTTTAAGTTATCTCCATATAATTCTTTTATTCGGCTTTCTCTTCAGTCAAACTGTCCTGTTTATTCAATCGCAAATTGCTGCATAAAAAAAGGCTTTCCTGCATCTAAAACAGGAAAGCCTTTCAGATTCTAAAATAAGTGACAGAAACAGCTGCAACGAATTAAAGTCCGCCACAAAGCTTCAGCAGTACACCAGCTGCCACCGCAGAACCAATCACACCAGCCACATTCGGACCCATTGCGTGCATCAGCAGGAAGTTCTGGGAATCATATTCCAGACCAAGCTTGTTGCTTACACGGGCCGCCATCGGCACAGCGGATACACCTGCAGAACCAATCAGAGGATTGATCTTGTCCTTGCTGAACACGTTCATAAACTTTGCAAAGAGCACGCCGGCCGCAGTCGCCAGACAGAAGGCAATGCAGCCCAGCAGCAGAATACCCAGCGTCTGAGCGCTCAGGAACTGCTCTGCAGACAGTTTGGATCCGACAGCCAGACCCAGGAAAATGGTCACGGTGTTCATCAGAGCATTCTGAGCAGTATCGCAGATACGATCCACAACACCGCACTCTCTCATCAGATTTCCAAACATCAGCATACCCATCAGCGGAGCTGCATCCGGCAGGAGGAAAGCGCACAGCAAGGTAATCAGAATCGGGAAGCAGATCTTCTCAATCTTAGATACATTGCGTGTCTGTTTCATACGGATCTTGCGTTCCGCTTCCGTTGTGCACAGTTTCATGATAGGCGGCTGAATGATCGGCACAAGTGCCATGTAGGAGTATGCCGCAACAGCAATTGCGCCCAGCAGAGACGGAGACAGGCGGCTCGTCAGGAAGATCGATGTCGGGCCGTCAGCACCGCCGATAATTCCAATAGAGGCTGCATCTTTGATATTGAAGTCAATACCCGGCACCACGTTCAGGACCAGAGCACCCAGCAAGGCTCCAAAGATACCAAACTGTGCAGCACCGCCCAGGAGAGCCGTCTTCGGGTTTGCCAGAAGAGGACCAAAGTCTGTCATGGCACCCACGCCCATGAAGATCAGCAGCGGGAACACTCCGGACTCAATACCCACCTGATAAATCATCCACTGAAGTCCGCCTGGCGCTGAAATACCAGCCAGAGGAATGTTGGCCAGCAATGCACCAAAACCGATCGGGAGCAGCAACAATGGCTCAAATCCCTTAAAGATGGCAAGCCAGATAAGTACCAGACCCACCAGCATCATGATTACACGGCCAAGTCCCAGAACCCATGTATGGGAGAAGTCCGCTGTAGTCTGATGGATAATGTCATAGATTCCTGTGCTCTTCCAGAGACCGACAAAGCATTCCGAGAAAGAAGGAAGACTCTTCAGTTTCGTGCCTGATTTTGAAAGAGAATCATTGGAAACAAGGAAGGGTTTGAATTTGGCTACAACATCGCCGGGATTCAATGTGGAAGAAGATTCCAGACCCGGACGAATATCAACACATTTCATAGCCTGGGAGATTTTCAGTTTCCCTTTTGTTCTGTCCTGCGGCAGGAACGTCATCACTTCCGACCAGTCGTGATAGCTTACGTTCTTGCTCAGAGACAAAGAATAAACGGTTGCAGGCTTTTCCCAGGTATAAACAAGATAGACAAAACCTTCATCATCCACATAATAAGTAAAACACTCATCATGCAGAAGCGTATCGACGGGAACAATATTTTCTGAAAATTCGCTGGAAGTCATCGGGAAAACTATTTCTTCAGGAGCTTCCTTGATAACAGCCTCCGGATTTTCCTGCGCGACTGCCACGTTCACGGTAAAAAGCACCGCAAGACAGGCAATCCATAATGTGACGAACTTCTTCATCGGATTCAATTCTCCTTGATGGTCAGAATGGTCTGTCCGGCCACAACGACGTCTTTTGGATTGACCATGACTTCCGCTACAACACCACTCACAGCAGACTTGATTTCAGTTTCCATTTTCATGGCTTCAATGACGGCCACCACGTCGCCGGCCTTCACCTCATCGCCGGCAGCGACTTCAATGCGCACCATGGTTCCGGGCATCGGAGCAGCGACTTCCGTTTCAGCTCCACCAGCAGCACCACCCTCAGACTGAAGCGTAAGGATCGGCTGACCGGCAGTAACAACTTCTTTCGCATCCACAAGAACTTCTTTAACAATTCCGCCTTTTTCAGCTTTGATTTCAGTTTCCATTTTCATGGCTTCAATGACGGCCACCACATCGCCAGCCTTCACTTCATCGCCGGGCGCAACTTCAACACGAACAATGGTTCCAGGCATCGGAGCTTTAATTTCCACAGCGGCACCGGAAGCAGAAGCAGCTTTCTTTGCAGCTCCGCCTTCTACATACTGGCCATTCAGGTCTGCGGTAATCACGCCGCCTTCCTTGACCTGTACGTTGAAGGTTTTTCCTTCCACGGTAACGGTATAAGCTGCAGGAGTGTCATTTTTGGCAGCTTTCTTTTCCATATCGGCTTTGTAACGGATTCCCATGGGTCTGTCGCCTTTCAGGAAGGCAATGCCTTTTTCTCCGCACGCAGCAGCAATGAAGATGTTTTCATCGGTTACTTCAATACCTTCCTTCTGCAGAAGTTCGGTATTGTATTTGATGCCCAGTTTCGGATTGGCATCATTGATCTCCACAACGGATTTCGTAGTGGGCTCAAGTTTCAGCTGTTCGGAAGCCCATTTCACCAGTTCCGGATCGGGCGGAACCGGAGTCTTTCCGAAGTAGCCGAGGACCATTTTTCCGTAGCCTTTGGGATCCATTTTCCAGGAACCGTCGGCATTTTTACCCTGAACGGCGTTACGGAACGCCTGCTGGAAGTAGAACTGGGATACCGGAGTAACGGAGGTACCGAATCCACCGCGTGCAACGACTTCGCGCATTTCATCAATGCAGGCATCGTATTTATCCAGGCAGTTGTTGTCGCGCATCATCTGGGTATTGGCGGTGAGAGCGCCGCCCGGCATCGGGCTGAAAATAATCTTCGGAGAAACCTGCATGGATTCAGGAGGCATGAAATATTTGTCCATGCATTTTTCAAAGACTTTCTCCACGCCAAGGATCTTTTCAGGATCAATATCAAGGGTATAGTCCGGATCGCCGTCAAGCACATGATACATGGTCAGGATATCCGCTTCACAAGTTCCTCCGGAAAGCGGACTCATGGCAAGGTCAATGATATCTGCACCGCCACGGATGGCAGCCAGGTTGCAGGCTACAGCGCCACCGGCTGTGTCATGGGTATGGAACTGAATTTCCTTGACGCCTTTTCCGAAATTGGCATCCAGGATTTCACGGGCCTGTTTGACGGTTTCGTAAACAGTCGTGGGTCTTGATGTGCCGGACGCATCCTTGAAAGCAAGAGAATCAAACGGAATACCGCTGTCAAGGATCTCTTTCAAACGGTCGATATAGAATTTCGGAGTATGTGCGTATGTCTCGTGCAGATTCGGAGCCAGACCCATCATGGTGATGGTTACCTGATGTTTCAGACCATGTTTTGCAATAGCGCGTCCGGAAACATCCAGGTTGCGCACATCGTTCAGGGCGTCAAAGTTACGGATCTGAGTGATGCCATGCTTCTTGAAAAGTTTGGCATGAAGATCAATGATGTCGGAAGACTGAGAAGAAAGACCTACAACGTTGACTCCGCGGGACAATGTCTGCAGATTGACATCCGGTCCCACAATTTCACGCCATTTGTCCATTTCTTCAAAAGCGTTTTCCTGGGTGTAGAAGAAAAGGCTCTGAAAACGGGCTCCACCGCCGATTTCAATGTGGTTAATACCAGCTTTTGCTGCAGCTTCCAGGGCGGGAGCAAAGTCTTCTGTTCTTGCGCGCGCTCCGATACAGGACTGGAATCCGTCACGGAACGAGCAATCCATAAATTTGATTTTCTTCATTCTCTTTGATACCTTGAGTTTATATGATGTTGTTTCACTATTGCAATTCAGAAATTCAGGCACGGTCTCTTCCGCAGAAAAGATTACTTTTCTCCACGGTACATCTTGACTGCTTCAACAGCGGCTTTTGCCAGAAGCTTGTCCTCTGCGGAAAGCGCCTTTGCTCCGGATGCCTTTTTAGCTGCCTTCTTCGGGGCAACAGGCTTCTCAAGCAAATTGGCAAAGGGTTTCAGAAGTCTGGACATGATATTCATCAGAATAATCATGATGACCAGGAACACAAGGACCATGCACATTCCAAGAACCATGGCCTTTAGTCCGTCCAACAGCAATATCCCCATAACACATACCTCATTTTTTGTTGTGATTTTCGTATGTTATTGAATTGATTCATATTCAATTCACGATTTTCTCATTCATTCTCTCTCTGTCAGAGATTCCTTCAAAATCCGAAGATCTCCGCAATCAAAACGGACAATCTCTCCATTCTGTTTCTGGATCAGCACAGCTCCATCCTGTCCGATATCACGCATAACAGCCCGAAATGCGGTTCCGTCCGGAAGAATGAACTCCAGCAACCGGCCAATCAGGCGGTTTTCTTTTTTCCACAGAGAGAAAACCTGATCTGGAAAACTTGAATATAAAATATAACATTCAAACAGCTGTTTTGCCAGTTCTTCTGTAATTTTTTTCAAATTAAATTCTGTTCCGCACAGAGAAAACAGGGAAACTGCCCTCTGATCAATTTCTGCAAGAAGTTCCGGTGCCAGATTGATATTGACCCCCATCCCGGTAACAATCCCTGCCAGTTTTCCTCCGGACCAGATGCCCTCTGAAAGAATGCCTGCAATTTTCGCATCACCCACATAGACGTCATTCGGCCACTTGACATAAAAATCCAGATCCGGCGCAGCAGCGCGCAGCGTGTGGATAACGGAAAGCGAAGATACAATCGTGGCATGAAATGCCTGACCTACATTTTTCATCATGAATGAAGCATAGATGTTCTGGCCTGGAGGAGAAATCCACTTCCGATTCAGACGGCCTCTTCCTGCTGTCTGCTCACCTGCGCTTACAAAAGTGGCATCTGGAAGAATCTCAAAGCGATCCTTCAGATATGTATTGGTGGAATCAACGCTTTCCAGATAGATCTTATTCAATTTCAATGTCATAAATTTTCTCCATCTTCCAATTTCCGATCTTCCTTCTGGAATGTTCTCCCGGACAGTCGGCAAAATAGTCTTTTTAATACATGATTCTAGGCATTCTGTTTTTGATGGCCGGAATGTCTCATTCAAACGGGAAATCCAGTAAAATTTTTCATGTTTTGAGTCTTTCCTGCTTGTTTTTTTACAAACTGAGTTTTATATTACGTTTATGTGCTTCGGGATATGTCTCCATCGTCTAGAGGCCTAGGACACCAGGTTCTCATCCTGGTAACATGGGTTCGAATCCCATTGGAGATGCCATTTTCCTTTCTATCTGTTTTCTTCAGTTGGTTCCACTTCTCTGCAGGATCAATCCAATTTTCAACAGCTTTTTTCTGCAACATTGAACGACTTGGGCATCGGCTGTTGTTATTCCAGGATACCCTCGGAAGCAAATCCTACATCCATTGCAATCCGCATCTGGGCATCGACTGTTATCCCAGTATCATGGGGCCATTCATGAAAAACTTGATTAAAAATATTCCATTTTTCACAATTTACCATTCTTCTTTTGTTCTTTTCTGAGAGTTTTATGATTTCTGCAGGATGGAATCGTCCTTTTATTGAATTCATTCGACTCACAGTCTTCCGGCAAATGCAACGATCAAAACAAAAGAGGAAAAACAAAACTTCTTGCTTGGCTGGGTCATAAGCAAAATTCAGAAGAAAACGGGACTTTGTCCCTCCTCTCATGCGGTATAGAATATAATACGAGGAAAAGAAAGGGACCTGTCCCTAATCTGACTGCAAAGCCGCTTTCTGAACAGCCCGACGACCAATATAAAAATCCGTAGCAGCTTCTTTCTTTTACAGATGGGTAAAATATCCAGGATCTTCACGCAAACGTTTCAGGGCAATCTCTCCAGCCGGACGGCTTTGCAACACAATCATTTCCGCATCCCCGAAACGGGCAGTACGCAAAGCTCCGGCCGCGACAAAGTCGTCATACATTTTTCCGTAAAACTGTGAATGCTCCGGATCGCAGCGATGGCTACGGGATGGCACCGCAATACGTTCGCCATTTTCAAGCGTAACAAAAAGCTTTGCTGCTTCTTCAGTCAGGATATTCGGCACACCGGCGCGTTCTTCAATACCGTGGAGAAAAGTATTGCAGACAATGCCAGTACCGATAAATGCGATTTTAGCATTGCATTCCATCAGTCTTCCCCAGGGCGACTTCGGAGCACAGGGAGTATCAAAAAATTCATGTCCGGCGAGAAAACTCCGGGCATCCTTACCGAATCCTGCGATTGAATGTGTGGGATGAGCTGAACGCACAACCCCGGGACGCTGACGGAATAACTCAGGCAGGATACCGACAATAGTCGGAGTGGAAGACACGGAAAACTCTGGATTTTTTGCATTCAAATGATAACTCAATGTTGGAAAAAGCAACAGCCCCCGTTCACCTAAATACTGCATCAAAGCATCAAGCACGGTATCGGCCCCGCCCTCGACAGGTCCGATTTTTTCATTGACGAATGGATCAGCAATGTATCATCCGGCAGAATTCCTGCCTCACACAGCTCCTTTTTCAGTGTATTGACAGTATACATAGTGCATATTCCTCCTGCTGATTGAAAGTTAATAAAGAAATATACCTGTAGGTATTTTTTTTACAACATTCCATTCCATCCAGGAGGACCCGCTTTCAGTATCCATCTTTCTCCATTTTCTGCTGGATGCCTTTTTCTGAGTCTGACAGGATCCTCTGAATCCGATGACGACAAAAAAAGATAGGATCTGCCTGCATCCTCAATAGCAGACAGAAAGACGCAAAAAAATACCGCAAAGGCTGGTTTTCCTCTGCGGTATTTCTATTCTCATCCAAAAAGCAAATACTTTATTATTTCTTCTTTTTAGCCGGTGATTTTTTCACAGAAGTCTAAGATTTTGCCGGAACAGCTTTCTTTCCAGTGGCCGCAGAAGCCTTGACTTCGTCAGTCTTTTTGGCTGGAGATTTCTTAGAAGCGGTTTTCCGGACAGGCTTCTGGCCGTTGTTGAAGTATTCAACCAGATCTTCTGCCGGAGGCGGAATTTCCTGAGGCATGTTGCCGTTGCGGATGGAATATGTTCCAAGGACGCCTGTCGCCACAGAATTTCTGGCGGCAATCGGAGAATTGCTTGGAATGCTTTCTCCATTTTTTGCAAAACGGACAAACGCCGCCACGATATCCGGATCCGCACCGCCATGGCCGCCCGCCACATCGCGCAGATAGAAGGACTGGTCCGGCATACCGAATCCGCCGCGAGTTGTATAGACATCGATACGTCTTCCATATCCGTCACCATAGTTCTCAATCCGGCCCTTGTCTCCGATAAACGTATAGTTGCGGCAATGGTCAGGAGTATAATGGCACTGCATGTAGTTGGCGAGCACGCCATTGTCCAGCTGCATCATCACAGTGCTTTCGTCTTCCACATCAATGACCGGAGAAATTCCTTTGAGTTCCAGCGGCGGCCAGTTGCTCTCGCTCCAGGTCACGATACCGCGTTCAGAAGCCTTCCTGCGGTTCTTGCAGCGATTGTAAACAGAAAGTCTTCCCATGCCGACAACACGTTTTGTATAGCCGCCGGAAAGCCAGTGAATCACATCAATATCATGTGCGCCCTTCTGCAGGAGAAGGCCTGTGGTATTTTTGGCCTCTGAATGCCAGTCCTTGAAATAGGCATCTCCTCCATAGCTGATGAAATGACGGCACCACACAGTCTGAAGTTCCCCAATGATACCGGAATCAATGAGTTCCTTCATTCGGATAATATAATCCATATGACGCATGTTGTGTCCCACGAAAAGCCGGGATCCTGTTTCCATAGCGGTCCGCAGGATGCGGTCGCATCCTTCAATGGTAATGGCCATGGGTTTTTCAAGATAGACAGTTTTTCCAGCCTTCAGGGCAGCCACCGCGAATTCTTCATGAAGATAGTCGGGAACTGTAACGAAGACAGCATCCACATCTTTGCGGGCAAGGACTTTTTTATAATCATCCGTTCTGAAAATGGATTTGTCATTTTTTAAAGATTTCCATGCGGGACTTTCAAAGGCTTCCGGACGAATATCGCAGAGAGCCGTAATTACTGCGCCGGAACCTTCCTGCAGGACATTGCTTGCAAGGCCGCCACGTCCGCCGGCACCCAGGACTCCGATCCGGAGAACCCGGTCATCTTTTTTTGCAGATTTTTCAACTGTCTTTTTTTCAGCCATTCTAAAACCTCTTCTTTGTTTGTTTACAGGATTCCAACAGATTGATGCAAAGTTAAGGTACACTTTCATGGAGGAAATCTCAATATTTTTCAAATTGTTTTTGCTGATTTTTTTGATATTTCTTCATACTTTTCGGATTTTTTTCAAAGGCTTTTCAGAAAAAAATGGATTTTCCTTTAAACAAAGTCCGTCTCTGAAAAACCCCATGATCGGAGATGGGCGAAAGGAAGAGAAACGATTGACAGAAGAAACGCAACAGGATTCTCTAAAATTCAAACGAACTGGAATCAAAAAAATGCAAAATCCTCCTCAATCCGGCCATTTTCTGAATTCAGCAGAGCCTTCCTCCGCCCGCACATGGTTCCTGCAGGTCGCAGAACCGCTCACAGAAAAGTTTCATCTTTATCCGGCAGAGACTCTCTCGAGGAGTTTTTCCCCCGACAGAATCCCTGTTGACGGATTCGCAGAAAGAGTTAGAGAGTAAATCACAAGAACCCGAGCCCATTTCCTCCCCGTATCACAAATTCGTCTCAGCCTGCATACACAGCAAGGTTTCCTTATTTTTCCGGAAAAGAAACATTGTTTTTTTCAATCGCCCGCTTATATTTACCCCAGAGACGAACTGCAGAATGGGTAAAATAATGTTTTACTACGGAATGGAAGTCTCACAAAAAGTATGGATATATCACATTTTGTATCCTGCAGAGCATTTGAAAGATGCGTGCAAATCATTAAATTGAATGACTGAACAGAGAAATCTGAATCGTCCGGAATAACATAAAAACAATTATTACAAGGAGATTAAGAATGGCTAGACCTCTTGCAGTGCAGCTGTACTCCCTTAGACAGTATGCGGAAAAAGATTTTGTTTCCGTCCTGAAAAAAGTTGCAGACATCGGTTACAAAGGTGTGGAACCTGCCGGATTCTGGAACTTGAGTCCTGCAGAATTCAAGAAGATCATTGATGATCTCGGACTTGAAATGTACTCCTCTCACTCTCCGTGGGCGCGTGGACTTGATGGACTGAATGAAATTATTGACACCCTGGGCGTACTCGGTTTGAAGAACTGCGTCTGCGGTTACGGTCCGGATGACTTCAAAGATCTGGATGCCATCAAAAGAACCGCCGATATCACCAATTCCATGATCGAACCTCTGAAGAAAGCCGGCATTACCCTTTTCCAGCACAACCACTACTGGGAATTCGAACGCATCAACGGCAAGCTCAAATACGAATATTACAAGGAACTCTGTCCGGAACTCAAATACGAAATTGACTCCTTCTGGTCCACCAACAAAGGCACTGAAGATCCTGTTGAAATGCTTGCAAAATTTGCGGACAAAACCATCCTTCTGCATATGAAAGACGGTGTCTGCAAACAGGAAGCAGGCGGTGGAAACATGGTCAATGGTCTCCTTGATATGAAGATTGAACTTCTTCCGCTGGGAACCGGCTCTCTGCCCATCAAGAAAATTGTGGATTCTGCTCCGGCCCAGGTCAAAGCCATCATCGTGGAACTTGACTATGTGGCTGAAGGCCTCGACATGTGGGAATCCATTGAAAAATCCTATAAATTCATGACTTCCTCCGGTCTTGCCGAAGGAAACAAGTAATTTCCTTACAAACATCCTTAACGGAGTAATTTGCAAAAATGGCTAGAGAACTCAAAACGGATCCGGCAACTGGACTTTTCCATCCGACTCAGAAATATCTGGATGCAGTCAATGCCATCCCGGAAAAGAAGACCTTCCGTAAAATCAAAATGGGTATTATCGGATGCGGAATGATTTCCGATACCTACTTCCAGGCTTCTAAAAAATTCAATGTGATTGAAGTTGTGGCTTGTTCCGATATCATTCCTGAACGCGCCAAAAAGAAAGAGGAAATGTATGGCTGCAAAGCCATGACTAATGAAGAACTTCTCGCAAGAGATGATATTGAAATCGTTCTGAACCTTACTCCTCCGCAGGTCCACTCAAAAATCGCTATTGACACTCTCAATGCCGGCAAACATGCCTACAGTGAAAAACCCTTCGGTGTGGATGAGGCTGATGCAGCCAAAGTCATGGCTCTTGCCAAGGAAAAAGGTCTCCGCGTCGGTTGTGCTCCGGATACCTTCCTGGGCGCAGGACTCCAGACTTCCCGCAAGATCCTCGATGACGGATGGATTGGAAGACCTGTCGCAGCCACTGCCATGGTTCTCGGACGCGGTCCCGAAAAATGGGGTCAGGCTCCGTTCTTCTATGACTACGGTGCAGGTCCCATGCTTGACCTCGGTCCGTACTATATTACGGCTCTTGTCAACTTCTTTGGTCCGGCCAAACGCGTTACCGCTATGACCACCAAAGGTGAAGAGTTCAGAACTCTGGGCGCAGAAGTCGGCGAAACCTATAAAGACTTCTATAAACCATTTGACCGCTATCCTGTCACAGTGTCCACACACCTGACCGGAGTGGTTGAATTCCAGAATGGTGTTCTCGCTACTGTCATTGCATCCTTCGACTGCTATGCACATAATCATCCGCCCATTGAAATTTACGGTACTGAAGGCACTCTTTCCGTTCCGGATCCCAACACCTTTGGCGGCCCGGTGAGACTGTACCGCGCAAGCGAAGGCAAATGGACCGATATGCCTCTTTCTCATATCTATGCAGAAAACAGCCGCTCCATCGGTGCTGCAGATATGGCAATTGCCATCCAGACCGGCCGTAAACATCGTTGTAACGGAGAACAGGCAAACCACGTTCTCGAAATCATGCTTGCCTTTGACAAGTCTCAGAAAACTGGTATGCCCGTAGATCTCAAGACCACCTGCGAAAGACCTGCTCCGCTGCAGCTTGGTCTTGAATTCGGCGAAGTTGAAAAATAATCTTTCTTCTCGTCTGATCTAATTCAAACGGAATCCTGTCTTGATGACAGGGTTCCGTTTTTTTTATACCCGCTTCTGAATAGGGAATAAATCTTATAGGCAGGTAAGTGAGAAAGAAAAAATATGAATGCGAGAAGAAAAAACCTTTTGAGGAAAGGTTCTTTCCTTCTCGCGCTCTTCCTTTTCCAAACCTTTTTGCATCATCTTTTCCCTCAACGGGAAAAGATAAAATACATTTTTTGAAAAATATCAGAATAATATAAGTCTGTGAATCATATCCACATACGTTGCAAAGAAAAACAATTGCATAATACAGAAAACAAAAAACAATGAAAAAACTCTAATGCGAAAAGGGTTGATAGGATATGCGAGAAAGAAAAACCTTTTAAGGAAAGGTTCTTTCCTTCTCGCGCTCTTCCTTTTCCAAACCTTTTTGCATCATCTTTTCCCTCAACGGGAAAAGATTAGGGAGTTAAATTCAAAACTGATATAAGACACATTTGTTAAACACAAAGGATAAGTATAAAGTATGAAAAGCAAAAAAGTCAAAAGGACCTTGTTACAAAATCCCGGCTGACGCCCCCCGTAGCAGAAAGTTCCATATTCTGGAAACAAAGGCCTTCCGTATATCTTGCCACCAGCGGTACTTCAGACTTCACAATTCCAGTAAAATCTGAAAAACACAGATCTTTCAAAACAGTTCTATCATTTCCCTCCAGATCCACCGGCATTCCGGAATGAACCCGGAAATGGCTGAATCTGATCCGTTCCAGACTGCGCAGCCGAATAGAATCCTCTACAAAAATACGAACAGGGCAACCCTCTGAAACGATATCAAAATGATCAAAGGAAATATCGCTTATCCTCTAATATCCGTGGCAATCTTTCTAAAGGTATCGTAACGGATATTCAAAGTGAATGCCATTTCCCTGTCCCCGGAAAACAATATGGCTGAAACTGCAGTGCCGGATCGTATCATCGCTGGGACATCCCACTCGAATTCCCTGACAGCGGCTGTCCAGAAAACAATTCGACACCATAACATCCTCGCATACACATTCCGTCTCCGGCAGTCGCCGGATTGCCCGGAGAATCAAGCAGTCGTCTCCTGTACGGAATGTACTGTCACATACTGTTACGCGCCTGCATCCGTCAATATCAATTCCATCGTTATTGATCATCTGCTGGCATCCTGTAATGTGCACATGGCGGATACAAACATCTTCACAGGCAATCAGCCATACTGTCCACCCCGGAGAATCTTTCAGGGATATATTTTCAAGCCTCACATTCCGGCAGTCATATAGCTGAATCATCCGCGGTCGCGGTTTCGATGGTTTCGCAAAAAAGGCACCGGCCGGTACATTTCGGTTGTAAAATTCCGGACCCCTTCCATCAATCTCTCCGCTTCCGGTAATGGCAATATTTTCACAGGATGCACAGGCGATCAAGCATTTACGGCTTCCTTCCGGTACGACTGCATCCAAGCCGGGATTTCGAAAATCATCATAGGCTTCACTGAATGGATACCCGAGAATTCTGGCTCCTGCCGGCACATGCAGTTCCACATTGCTTTTTAAATAGAGGGTTCCGGAAAGGTAAGTCCCCGGCTGCAAAACCACACGTCCGCCTCCCGTAGAAGCGGCATGGTCAATAGCCTGCTGAATAGATTTTCCTGTCATTTCTTCTGGTATATAATCCATAGCTCCAACCTCATTTCGCTTCTTGACATTTTCTCAAAAAACTGTTCTGTACAATCTGTTGCCACGAAAGGCAGAAGTGTTGTCTCTGAAAATTTGGATAAGGATAGACAGTTTCAATGCAAAGCCTGTCTGCATGCTGACTTTATCCGGCTCCCTTCCCCGCCTGGTCCGATTCCTGACAGTAAATTTCAGAACAAAGATGTCCACATATCCGTAACAAAACGGTATTCTCTTTGTTCTCTCCAGGATGCCATTCTCTTGACCTTTCGGCTGTTTGGCGGCAATGACAAAACCATTCTCTTTACGCTCTCTCCGCAGAGAATACCGTCAACCTCGTATAATGGCAATCAGATCTTCC
Organism: uncultured bacterium; assembly: GCA_949290385.1. Taxonomy (GTDB): domain Bacteria; phylum Verrucomicrobiota; class Lentisphaeria; order Victivallales; family UBA1829; genus CASERY01. The sequence continues at coordinate 57,528 of CASERY010000097.1, forward strand.
GGGTTCTGCACAGAATAACGTGCAGGAATTGTCCGGCTTCTGCTTCCCCATAAAGCCAATGCAAAGTCCACACCTGCAGCAGCTGCGCATTCACTGTCACAGGGGCTGTCTCCAATATACAGAACATTCTCCGGCACGGTTTTCTCCAGTTCCATCCATCGGATCAATGGATCCGGATAAGGTTTGCACTTCTCTGTCTCTCCCGCGCAAACCTAAGACTTAAAATAACGGACTATTTCAAACCGGCAGAAATCATGATTGAATTCATCTCTGTTTTTAGCCGTTACAATTCCCGCTGTTCCGCCGGAATCTGCAATAAATTTCAAAACCTGCTCCATGCCCGGAAATACCTTGACTTTATCCATGTAATGATCCATGTTTTCCGTCCATTTGTGGAGTTTTTCTGAAATGTTTTCTCCAAGATTGAGATGTTCAAAGACTCCCTGGCCCGTCAATTCCAGGACAAAATTCAAATCTTTGCCGGCAATCTCCTGTCCAGTGAGTTCCCGTACAGTATCCTGCAGAGAATGAATCAAAGCATATGCCGTGTCCAACAGAGTTCCATCGATATCAAAAACGATATGTGTATATTTCATTTTCTTATGTCCTACTTTACAGTCTGTTTTCAGTCAAACTGTTGTTTTTATTTCTCTACCTCTCCGCTTCTGCAGAATCGATCAAAGGAAGAGAGGAAGAAAGACAGCCTATTGCACTCCAGTTTATAATGCTTTGTTTCTATAAACTGTAATAATTAATTTGCAGTTTTTTCAGCATCCCTGAAACACAGGGATTTTCCGGCTATCTTCTTTTTCAATTTCAATCATCTCTGTCCTGTTCCAGCATACAGCATTCATCTTCGTCCAGGGAAGCGATAAAAGACACGGCTATTCTCCGGGGACGTGGTCCATCAAATTCACAAAGATAAATCCCCTGCCAGGTTCCCAGCGCCAGGCGTCCTCCTTCAATGGGAAGAGTGAGATCAAATCCCATCATGGAGGCTTTTACATGAGCAGCACTGTTCTCTTCAATATGCTGATAGGCAGAATCTCTCCACGGAACACAGCGCTCCAGTGCGTAAAGAATGTCATGACGGACGTCCGGATCGGCATTTTCATTTACGGTCAGACCCGCTGTCGTGTGGATGCAGAAAAGGTGACATACACCACTGAAATTCTCCGGAATCAATTCTTCCACACGGCTCGTAATATCAATCATTTCCGCATGACTGCGGCTGGATACAGTAAGATATCTCATATACGGCCTCCTTCTGCTATGTGTTCAGCCCATGTCGAAAGGGAATGGTCACGAGCGCCCATGACAACCACCAGATCTCCGGCTTCCGCCTGTGAATAAATCAGCTGCTCCGCATCGGAACGTTTTTTACAGTATTTATAACAATCTCTGCGGCTCACGCTTTTTTTGCAGTAATCTGCAATCACTTCGCTGCTTGTCGGAGTAAATGCGGCAGTTCCACCGGCATAATAAACCGGCATCATAATAAAGCGGTCCTCCTCTCGCAGAAAACCCTCCAGTGCATGAAACAGTTCCTCCCGCATGAATTTCAACGGGCCGAAGCCGTGCGGCTGAAAAACCGCAAAAAGACGTCCTCCGCACAAGGATCTGGCACCGGACAGACAGGAAAGGATTTTCTCCACATTGTGTGCATAATCGTCATAGACTGGCACTCCGGATCCGGGAATACTCCCGGCATAGTCAAAACGTCTCCAGACACCATGGAAATTCTCCACGGCTTTCAAGGAATCTCCGGCAGCGTATCCCAATTCCAGCAGAAGCGTATACACGGCCAGCGCATTCACCGCATTGTGAATTCCCGGGTACGGAAGACGGATTTCCGGCATACCATCAAAGGAACAGAATACTTTTCCATCGCGGACTTCATAATGATCCAGTTTACGCACTTTTCTGCCAGCTGTTTCCGACGGTGCATCCAAGCGGGAGCTGAAAACAACCACGTTTCTATCCGCAAACGCTTCCGGCCCCATTTTCAGAAAAGCATCCTCTTCAATCACAGCCACTCCCTGTCCGCTTTCCAGAATGAATTCCCGGAAAACCCGTGCCAGTTCCTCTTTGCTGTAATGATCTGTTCCGATATTCATAACAACTACAGAATCAGGATGATAATTCAGAAGACTCTTATCGCTTTCATCGGCTTCCAAAACAAAAAAACGTCCCTTGCCCGCTTTAAAATTGCCCGCCTCCTTTTCCGAAACAAAAGCATTGACAAGCCCTCCTCCCAGGAATCCTGGATCAGCTCCAAGATTTTCCAAAGCTTCTGCGACCCAAGCGCTTACCGTTGTTTTTCCACAGGTCCCTGTAACCGCAACCGTGTGACGGCCGCTCAAAGCAGAAACACTCAGAGCCAATGCCTGAGAACGATGAATACGGGGAATTCCCGCAGGCGCCTTTGAAAAGTCCGCATTATCCTCTTCAATGGCGGTCGAATATACAATGGCTCCGGGTGTACAGTGCTCATACACGGATCCGTCCTGCGGATACAGAGCAATCCCCTGCGCTTTCAACGCATGAAAAATCCGCGCATTTTCAGGAGATTCCGCCGCACGGTCGCTTCCGCTGACTCTGCGACCCAGCGCAATGCTCATCTGAGCAAGTCCGCTCATTCCGATTCCGCCGATTCCGACATAATGAAGAGAATCCGGCAAATGATCTATTGGATGATTTGATTTCATAACAACACTGTCCCGGACAGGAAAATCATAATGATCCTGTATTCAAAAATTTTTAATTGACATCCTTGACATACCGCAGAAAAAACCGGGAGAAACCGAACATCCGGATCTCCTCCTCTCTGAGCGTACAATAGACAGAAAAATGCT
>CASERY010000098.1 GCA_949290385.1 uncultured bacterium
ATCTTCAGGAATTTAGCAACATAGCGTGCAAGGAAAAGTCCTACAATCGTAGCACCAAGCCAGATGCCAACACATTTAATGGAAATCAGACCGATATGACCCCAGTTGATTTCTCCGCCGGCTGCTCCGCTTGCAGAAACAATTCCCAGCACAATGGCAAGACAAATAATTCCAAGTACGTCGTCGATAACCGCTGCTGCCAGGATTGTTACTCCTTCAGGGGTACCTATTTTCTTTTTCTCTGAAAGAATTCTTGCAGTAATTCCTACCGATGTGGCCGTACAAAGAATTCCCAGGAAAAGACAGCGCGGATCCATAATGCTGACCGTTTCATGCTGAAAGCACTGAATCGCCCAGATTCCAATGCCGCTTCCAAAAAGGAAGGAGAAAATCACACCGCCGATACCAACCATGGTTCCTACAACGGAATAACGGAAGAACATGCGAAGGTCTGTTTCAAGGCCAGACATGAAAAGCAGCAGAATGGAACCTACTGTTGCAATGGCATATAAGGAAGAATGATACTGGCTGAAGGTCAGATTGGATATAATTGCATTGCCATCGATGGTTTTTATGGCCTCTGTCGCCTACACCTGTACATTGGTTGTAAATGCAAAAAGACCATGTTCCAGTCCGTGAAGAGGAATGGGGATCTAGCCGAGGGCATAGGGTCCGATCAGAATACCTGCACCCACCTCACCCAGAACCGAAGGCAGTTTCAATTTTTTTGCCAGATCGCCGCAGAATTTTGCTGCGAACAGAATGACTCCCAGCTGAATTGCAAGAATGGCAATCTGCTGGACCACACTGAGTTCAAAGTTCAACATGATGTTTTTTCCTCATTGTTCCGCTTTTTAAGGCGGGGTTCATTGGATTTATGGAAACATAATTCATTAATATACAGCTGAAAGAAAAAGATTCAATCAGGAAAGGACAGTTTTTGTAGTCGGTTTTCCCCTACCAAGACAAGAAAATAACGAATAAATCTGGATATTTACTTTTTGAAAATAATTCAAGTAATCAAAATATAAGTTTTAAAAATAAAGGACTTGGATCCATCAAAAAACTATAATGGAAAAATAATTTTCTAAAATGTATGGATTTTTGAATTTTTTTTATTTTCTTGATTTTTTCAGAGAGAGATTTATATTGAGACGGGCTATTCTTTCTCCATTGGAGTCATCATTTTACCGGAATTACCGGAAAACGAAGTTCAGGAGATTTAATTCCGTCAGAAAGAAACGCCACGGAAAACGAACAAAACGGATAACGCTCGACGATATATTTCCATGTTTTTTTATTCGCCGGGAACGTCCGGAACAGACCTTTCCAGTTTTTTAATCCAATTGTTATGCTGCTGGAGGAATGTTGGATGGAATGAAAGTCAATCCTGCAGTATAAGTGCAAATCAATGAACAGAATCATCAGTTGCCATGGAAAAAGAGAAAGAAACGCTTAATCTGACAAAGTATTTGAGTTCCTCGGGAGTTGCTTCCAGAAGACAATGTGCCGATCTGATTAAAAGCGGACTGGTATTTGTCAATGGAACGGCAGAATTAAATCCCGGCAGACGGATTGGACCGGATGATTCTGTGATTTTCCGTGGATGCTCCGTAAAACCCGCTGAAAAGCATTATTATATTCTTCTTCATAAGCCCAGGGGATATGTTTGTACAAATCAGGATATTCATGCAGAAAAGAAAGCTATTGATCTGATCCATCTCCCGGATCATCCGAGACTTTTTTCGGCAGGAAGACTGGATAAAAACAGTGAAGGACTGATTCTTTTTTCCAATGATGGATCGTTTGTGGAGCAGCTTACACATCCTCGTCATGAAGTTTATAAAACCTATGATGTCAGCACAGGCTGGGATTTGTCCGACCGCCACATTGACCTTTTTCTGCGGGGAATTCCTGATGGGGGAGAAGTATTGAAAGCAATTCAGGTTGTGCGTCTTGGGCCTTGCCGGATCCGCATGGTCCTGGGGGAGGGGCGCAACCGGGAAATTCGCCGGATGCTGGAGTCTGTAGGGAATACCACGCGACGCCTGAAAAGAATTGCTGTAGGACGCCTTAGTCTGGGATCATTGCCCTGCGGGAAGTGGCGAGAACTCACAAAGGAGGAAATTCGTCTGGCTCTGGAGAGGCCTGTGGATTTGGAAAACAGTTCTGCAGAGACTGCTTCTGAACATCGGGTGAAAAAGAAGAATATTTCATCGGAGACTTTCCACAAGGATGGCTTTACCGGAAATTTTGAAAAAACGTACAGGCAAAACGATGCCAGACGGCACACTGGGACACATTTTGTTTCCGGAATGTCGGAAAAAGATAGGAGGATTCGGTCATCCGGCCGGAATCTGGAGCAGTCAGTTCCGGTACAGAACACACTCCATGTCCGTTCCCTGCAGGAGGAAAAGCGAAAATCCTCAGGGAAGGGTTTTTCACAAAAAAGCAGAAATCATGAGTTTGCCAGTCCCGGCAGGATTATGAAGCACAGGGAGCAGAAAAGACATTCAGACGGGGCGGAAAATTAATGGACCCTTGGCTGTTTAGGCTGCTGGATTGTGCTTAAGCACCCAGTAACCGGAAGAAAAAACTGGTTGTCAGCAGAGAGAATCGATTGGTTCAATTTAATGGTAAGGCGGAACAAATCTTGAAAAATATCTCTGGAATGACCTTTCAATCCGCTTGAATCGGTGATTTCTGTATTCGGGACCTTTGTGCCATATGCTGGTCAAGAGTATTTTATTTCGTTGACAAGCCAGAAATAAAGAAGAAAGGGAAGCAGGTCTGCAGAAGACATCCGGAAAAGCCGCATGGAATGAAAATAGGCGGCAAGGAGAAAGAGAGAAACAAGAACACCGTTTTTGTCCTTTATAGAAATAGAAAATTTAAATACGGTGTTTTTGGGATTCTATTGAAAAAAACAACCTTAAGTAACTGGAGGATTATGTCCGTATGACAGAATTGAAGATGCAGGAAATTCCTTTTGATCGTTTTTGTGTTCCGGTTTTTCGGCAATGGGCCAAGGACTGGCTTTTGCTGACGGGCGGTGATTTTCAAAACCGGGATTTCAACATGATGACAGTGGGATGGGGCGCCTATGGCGTCATCTGGGGGAGACCGTTTGCCATGATTCTGGTACGTCCTCAGCGCCATACGCTTCGTTTTCTGGAGAAATATGAAACTTTTACATTGGCAGCATTTCCTGAGTCCTGCCGGAGTGCCTTGCAGTTTTGCGGATCCAAATCCGGCAGAGATTATTGCTGCAAAGCTCATGCTGCCGGACTGACTGCAATTCCTTCAGAAAAAGTGGCGGCACCTGCATATTAGGAGGCAGAGCTGATTCTGGAATGCAGAAAGATGCTTGCTTCTGAACTGGATCCGAAAACGTTTCTGGATCATGATACGGTGTCTGCGTATTATCCGGATCAAGATTTTCACAAGGTTTATTTCGGGGAAGTCGTCCGGATTGCAGGAACGGAAAAATATCTGATCAAATGAAGCATGCAACGGGTAAATTTCTGACACTTATTCGGCATGGTGCCGCAGCGTATTCCGGTGGAGTGGCAGGAGACCGGGGGCGGGCCTTGACGGAATCCGGTGTTCAGGAGGTGCGCAAATCGGCAGATTTCCTCCGGAAGGTCTGGCAGAATCAAGGTATTCCTGTGCCGGATCTGATTTATGCCAGTCCCGCTAGGAGAACACTTGAAACGGGAAATGTATTAAGTAGTTGCGGACTTTTCACAATGGATATACTTGTTGAAGAGGCTCTGCTTTATAGTGCATTTTCAGCGGATGAAGTGATTCGTCTGGTTTGCAGCACAGATGATTCATTGCAGCATTTGGTTCTAATTGGACACAATCCCCTAATCAGTTCAACGGCTTATGCTGTAAATCCCGGGCAGAGTTCATTCTTCTGTACAGCGGGTTGCTGTACTTTTGTTTTCAAAGGGCTGGATTGGATTTCATGTGGCTCAGAAATTCCGGAAAAAAGTTTTTATTTCAACGTGAAATAATCGTTATTTTACTTGACGAAATCTATTTGCCGGGCTATCTTCTATTCAGGCAGCCTGTATGCAGTTGGCGGAAGGGTGTTTTTTTGATTTTTTTCAGTGCCTGAATGGCGGAGCTGCGCAGTTTTTGACAGGGTCGTTGTAAAACCTGCCTCAGAATAGCACCTGTGGAACATGTGAAAAGGATAGGACTTTATGACTGAAGAATTTGGATAGAATTCTGGTGATGCAAAAGATGTTTCAATGAAGAATCCGCCGAATACGGAAGTAAAAAAAACTCTGCGCCGTTTTGTGAAAGATGATTTTTAGCACCGTCAGGACAGTCCGACGTCTTTTGAAAATATCTTAAAGCCGCGCAGTGGCGGCTGGGTTCTTCGTTTGTGTTCCTTGGTTTTTGACCTGGCTGTAATCGGCTTTGTCTCTATGATCCTCATCTGCATGGTTGTACTGGGATGCTTTTGCACGAGTTTCCTCTATACTCTGGGCGGTCAGGATGCCAGCTATATTTCCACTGAACTGGCAGCTCGCCGGGTGGAAAAACTCCGGTTTCGGGATGAACTTCAGAAATGGCGGAATGAATGTGCCAGAATCCGCGGGGATGCCGAGTACCGGAAGATTGATCCAGACACGGTGGAACTTCCGGAAGAACCGAAACCGCAGCCTTTAGCTCCTCCTGTAACAGAAGATTTTTATTCTGTCACAAAGCCTTCGGTAATTGATGATGTGCGCATGGGTTTTTCCCTTGGATCACACTGGTATTACGTAAAAGATAACAATGAAATGAGCGATTTGCAAACACTTAAAGAAAGTCGCGACAAGGAACTTTTTGTCTGCCTCTCAGCATCCGAGGGTAGTGCAAAATGGTATTCAGCATAGACCCTTTCCACATACTTTAATATTGCTGCTGTGGCAGCTATGATTTTTGCTTTTGCTTATATGACGATTCCTATGGGGCTTCGTTCCCAGACTATCGGTATGTGGTTTTTCGGCATTTTTATTGCAGATTAGGATGATTATACAAAAGAAGTTCTTCCTCTGAGGGCTTACTGTTACTGCCTTCTGAGTATTTAGACCTGTTTTCTGACTCCTTTCTTTGTTTTCTTTGGCTCCCGTTCACCTGCAGAAAGAATTTGTAAGGTGCAAGTTCTCCGAATTGCAGCGGCAAGCTGATCCCGTTTCCTCGGATGGAGGAAATCTTCTCCGGATGCCGGGATACTTTTAACATCCGGAAAAGTTCCTTTTTCCTGCCGGAACCTTCTGAATCGTTTTTTCCCTGTAAATGAATGCCTCTTAGATAGGTCGTATTCAGCATGGTTTTTGTTTAAGAATAAAGCTTTTTGTGAAAGAAAACTGAATTTTGGGGGAGGAGAAAACGGTATAAATAAAATCTTTTTGCCAAGAATCACAAATAATTGATTCGATGTTCTTAAGTGAAAAAACAAGGATGAGTCAGAAGTAAAGTGGCAAAAGGAAAAAGTCTTTTCTTATGTTGCAGAAAGAAAAAACTGTAGGCGACAGTTAATGCAAGACTCTTTATTTTTTATCAGGGATTTCCGGAAACAGAGAGGGTGTTCTTTCTTTCTGTAAACTTCTGGCAGATCATGTAATCAATTGTTTCCCGGAAACGGAGAAGATGTTTTTCCTGGCAGAATATTTTTTTATCGCATTCAGTGTCAGTGGGGAATTTTTCAGATGGAAAGAAGGAGAATGCCGCATTAAGAAATTCTGCAGAACGTGCTGTGGAGAAAGGGGAGAAGAAAAGATAAAGACCGGATTATTTTAGGGGAAGGAGAGGGACCATTCCTAGAAAGTCCTTTCAGGACAGCAGCTTGTATTGGCTGATATAATAATCTTTTAGCGCGGCCTGATCTGCTGAAGACAACTGGAGACGCCCAATCAATTCATTCAGGTCATGCTCCACCATTTTCCTGTGTTTGAAAAAAGAAAATTTACGCACTGTGGCCAAATCAATCCAGATGCATTCCATGGCTTCACCGTCTTTTTTTCTCCAGAGCATATTGTACGGCTGAGAACCACCATGTCTGAATCCTGCATGATGAAGCAGAGCAAGCCTTTTCAAATTGATTTTTGCAAACTCAAGAATCAATTCCCGGCAGTTTGCTTTACTTTCATTTGGCATAAAATCTCTGCCTTGCTCAAAATGTTCAACCATCTGTGTGATAAAGTAGCATTCCCGAAGACGCAGATTTTTCCGGATATCTCCACAGGCAAGAACCCGGGCACATGGAATATGAAGGGATGCTACAATCTGATATCCGATGGCTTCACGCTCAGCAAGGCTGGGCCGGAAAAAGTATCGAAAAAAACGCTTTTCCCGGTAGTATTTGACTACGGCACGTTTTCCATTTTTCATGGAAATGATATGGACCGATTTATGTCTGGTTTTCCAGATGCTTTCATGATGACAGGCGCATTCCCGAATTGTAATGAGTTCTTCTGAGGAGAGACTGCTGCCGTCAAAAATTTTATACCACGAGCGGATACTGGAACAGCCTTTGATTCTATGAAGAAAAAAATCCATTTTCTGATTCTGATTGATAAAAAGTTGATATGGAAAAAGATTTATGTCGGAGATCGCAGGACTAGAGTAAACAATATAATGAGAAGAATATTTTTTTCAAGAAAAAATCCGTGATCCAAACAGAGATGACAAATATTTTTTGAGATTTCCTGCTTCGTTTCCAGTTTTTCGGTCCAGCTTTCATTATTGTTGTACAGGATTATGCCTGTGCAAACTGTCTGGCGACCTAGGAAAGCCAGTGTGGGCCGTATTATTATTGCATGGAAGTGCAGACATCACAGAGAATGAGAATGTGGGGAGGATGAGATTGTTTGTTGTTCAGTTTTTTCAGCCCGATTCCCGATCAGGTTTTCCGATTTTATACAGCTTGTGAATAAAGAAGAAAAAGTTGATGGATAAATCTGCAGGGTTTTGAGGTCTTTTTCCCCTTCTTCCACATAGAAAAGAAGTTCGTAAAAAATTCGTTCAATCCGCACCACATTGGGGCAGATTGAACGAATTAAACAGAAACTATTTTATTTTTGATAATGCTCAAAAAGTTGTTTGACTGTATCAAATGCAAGTTTTGGACGCCGATATTCATCAAGGAGTCCAGCGCAGTTATAGCCGCGGGTTTTGGTGCGGACAACGCCTACATTTACATAGCTTCTGCAATCGAACATCTGCCATAGGACAGTCCCGCAGTAACGGGGATTCTCCAGAACTGCTATGACGGCATCATGAAAGTAATCTGCCTGAAATTCTTCACTCCATTGAGCACGCATCCGGTCACGAACTCCGAAGAGTCCGCATGCTCCGGATTCGCTGATAAGAAGTGGTTTCCCGTTGTATTGCGGCTGTGAAAAGAATTCCGCCCAGTAATCGAAGTCCTGGCGAATTCCTGAAAAAACATCTGCAACCCAGTCAAATTCTCTTGGAATCCAGCCTGGATACGAATTAATGGAAATGACATCCACAAGATCAAAGCAGAGGTCATTGTCCGCATGATTGCTGGCATAGGTAACCAACCGGGTCGAATCTTCGCTTCGGATGGTTTCCACCAGTTTCTGATAGAGTTTTCTGCCACTTGGTGTGTGGGAGCAGCTTTCATTGCAGAATCCATACAGAATGACAGATGGATTGTTGAAACTTTCATGAACCATAATCCGGGTAGCTTCTGCCAGAAGAGCGACAGTTTCAGGATTTTCTGCATCAGATTCCGGCTGCTGCCATCCAAGACTTTCATTCCAGACAAGAAGTCCGTTCTGGTCACAGAATTCCAGAAATTCAGGATTCTGCTGATAATGCGCTCCGCGAATGAAATTGGCGTTCAGTTCTTTCAACCATGAAATATCGTCCATGATAAGCTGTCCAGGCTCAACCGGACCGAAATTGGGATGGGACTGGTGGCGGTTGACTCCCCGAATTTGAAGAGGTTTGCCATTGAGAAGAATTTTCTGACCTTGGACTGTAATTGTGCGCAGACCAAAACGTTCTGTGATTCTGTCTCCCTGAACCTGAACAGAAACCGTATGCAGATTGGGGGATTCCGGCGACCATATTTTGAAGTGGGGCACAGTACATTCGATTTCAGCAGAAGCATTCCGGACTGGAGCTTCCACTTCGATGTCCTGTTCATAATCAAAGTGATAGCGGAATGAAATTTTTTCGGGCAGAGAGTCGTTCCCTTCCAGAAGCAGTTTCAGACGTACGCGTCCTGTTGCAAGGTCGGTAGTTTCCACCTTTACCCGGTCGATTCGGATTTTTTCCGGAAGCTGTTCAAGTTTGACAGACCGGTAGATTCCTCCGAATCCGTAGAAATCCGCATAGGGTTTGAAGATGGGAACCTTGCGTTCATCTCCGAAGCGGTTGTCAACCAGGATTGTTAATGTATGGACTCCTCCAGAACAAGAAATGTCGCATGCTATTGTCGAGTATGGAATTTTGACTTCCCGGAGAAGTTGACTATCCCAGTAGATTTTTCCATACAGGCCTAATCCGCCGATTGTAAGCCGGGCAGGGCCTTCCGGAAATTCAACGCGCAGACGGTACACAGCTGCACCGCGCTTTCCAATCCGAATTCCTGCAGTATCAAAGCAACCCGGCACAGAAGCGGTTTCTGTGCAGCGGACATCGGAAGGATTGAACTGATCGGTGCTGATATCTCCCAGCCAGGCGAAATCCCAGAGACCGTCAAG
>CASERY010000099.1 GCA_949290385.1 uncultured bacterium
TTTTACCGGAATACATGCGGCGTCTTATTCTACTCCTTGGGGGAAATATCTGTTGCAGCCCTTCCTGCATCTTTTAAACGAGGAAGCAGACAGAATCCGTGAATCTCCGCCACTGCAAACCAGTTTTCCTCATCCTTTAACTTTTCCAGAAAAACCTGTATTCCGGTAAAGTTCCGTCTGAATTTTCAGCTGCTTGATCTTATAACGGATAACCCGGTCTGTCAACTGCAGAAACTTTGCGGCAGCGGCAACATTCCCGCCACAGGATTTCAAGGCATCCACAATCAGTTCGCGTTCAAACGTTGAAACCAGCAGCGGGAAGTTTACGGTACCATCCCGGTCTGTTATTTTGCCGGCAGGAGCCGAAACCGCCGCCTGCAGAGACGGCGGCAGATAATACCCGGAAACAGTCTCATCCGGACAGGCAAGCACAGCTCGTTCCATACAGTTTTCCAGCTCACTTACATTGCCCGGCCAGTGATAGCTCATAAGCATATTCACAGCCGGAGCAGAAAGTTTTTTGATTTTTTTATTATAACGCGCAGCATACTGATCCAGAAAATGTTCTGCAAGAAGGATAATATCAGACTTTCTGTTCCGCAGATCCGGAAGAAGAATGGGAAAGACATTGAGTCGATAATAGAAATCCTCCCGGAACACCCCTTCAGAAATCATATTTTCAAGGTTTTTCCCTGTAGAAGCAAAAATCCTGACATTTGCAGGAATCCTTTTTAAACTGCCGTTTCTGGTCCAGCAATGTTCCTGCAGCAGCTGGAGCAAACGCATTTGTACAGGAACATTTAAATCTCCGACTTCATCCAGGTATAGAATTCCCCCCTCAGCTTCTTCCAGCAGACTCTGTCCTCCGCTACGCTTTTCGGTTGCCCCCCGAAAACGGGTATTGTGACCGAAAAGCTCCTTTTCCAGCTGATTTCCCGGAACAGATGAACAAAGAACCGTAACAAAAGGTTTATCTGAACGACTGCTTTTTTTCCAGATTTCACGTGCTACCGTCTCTCTGCCGGTTCCGGCATTTCCCCGGATCAGGATCGGAGCATCCATCAAAGATGCCTGTTCAATAAGCCGGAAAACTTCCCGCATGCTGTGGCAACTTCCGATCAACCGACCGTTTTCTGGAGTTGAAGCGTCTTTCCGGTCAAGCTGCTCCCGCAAGCTCTGATTTTCCGCCAGAAGCCGTTCCTTTTCCTCATGCTCCAGAAGACAGGATGCAACGGCCTCTGCCGTGATATTGGCCACGGTTTCCAGCAGCTTCATATCTCTCTTCAGATTCACTTCCGGCGTCACAGTCCTGTCCATGGACAAAGTCCCGATCACCTTCTCCATATGCAGAATCGGCACACATAAAAAGGCAGTATTTTTCAACTGATCCCGAGTTTTCGTCCTGTTTAGAAAATTCGGGTCCCGGGATATATCCGGAATCAGGATGGGAGATGCCAGCTCTGCTACACGGCCTGTGATTCCCTCGCCAAGTTTATATTTTCCTCTGCGGATTTCTGCTTCCGTCAACCCCTGAGATGCCTCAATGTACAGCGTATCATCCCGAAGCAGTGTAAATGTACCTCGTTCAAAACCGATTTCCCGGTACAAAACCCCCAGCACCAGCTTCAGCAGCTTCGATACATTTCTCTCATGAAGAACCGCCCGGCTGATCTGATGCAGAATGGCAATCTCTATATCCCTGCCCGGGGTTCCGGAATCACTGTTCATTTATAACATCCTGTCTCGGTTTCTATATTTTGATACAATGCTCCTGTAATATAAAAGACTCTCTTGTATTTTTCAAAAATCTTCCGCCATTGCCTCCTCTCTTTTTCAGGAACCCCGGGATATTTTAAAATATGATGTCAGTCCTGTCAATTCCATTTCTCTGTGGGATTTTTCTGAAACCCGGGATATTTTGAAATATAATGTATTTATTGCATGGATCCTATAGGTCTTTCCTGAAACCAGAAAAACACCACTCCCGAAATGGGGGCCCTATATTTTTCAAAAAATGTACAGTTATTTCAGGAAGCAAAGTTTCCTTTATGAAATAAAAAGGCTGGAGTTTCTGAACTTTGTTTTTCATTTTTTGTTCAATTTATTCTTCACCCGATTATCTTTTCTGTAAAAAATGTGCTATAGTACCATTTAAGGATCAAGAAAAAACAGTCTGTCTTCCAGACGGACCGCCGGCAGGTGAAAAAATACAAAAATCCGGTATCCAGCCGACGGATTCAAGCGGGATTATGTCTGTTCTTTTCAACAGCATCATTAAATTAAATATACTGAAATCACATTATAGAGACAAGGTCAGAAGGATCAACCTATGAGCAGTACTCGGGAAAAAGCCATTGAAGCGGTTCTGTACGCCTCTGGAAATCACGCTATGAAACGGGAAACTCCTGTCCCTGAAGCGATTTGTGAATCCTATGGAGAAGATGTTTTCAATGAATCCGTTATGAAGACAATGCTCCCGGCACAGGTCTATGAAAAACTTCTGAACACCCTTCACAATGGAGCCCCTCTGGATCCTGCTATTGCCGATGATGTGGCAAATGCAATGAAGCACTGGGCAATCAGCAAAGGAGCCACCCATTACACGCACTGGTTCCAACCGTTGACAGGAGCCACTGCAGAAAAGCATGATGCCTTTCTGGAGCCAAATGCCTCTGGAGAAGCCATTCTGAAATTTTCTGGCAAGAACCTCATTGCCGGGGAATCCGATGCCTCAAGTTTTCCCTCCGGCGGATTGCGTTCCACTTTTGAAGCACGGGGCTATACCGCATGGGATCCCACGAGTCCCGCCTTTCTCCGCCGCGGCAGAAATACCATTACGTTATGTATTCCGACGGCATTCTGGTCCTATACAGGAGAAGCTCTGGATAAGAAAACGCCTCTTCTAAGATCCATTCAGGCTGTTGAAAAAGCCGTCAGACACCTTATGAAGGCCCTGCATCAGGAAAAACCTGATGCCCGTGTTTCCGTCTCTCTGGGGGCTGAGCAGGAATATTTTCTCATTGACAGACATTTTTACTATGCTCGTCCCGACCTTGTTCAGTGCGGGCGGACTCTGTTCGGTGCGCCGCCTCCCAGACATCAGCAGCTGGAAGATCATTATTACGGCACGATCAAACCGCGCATTCTGGCCTTTATGGCAGATGTGGACCGTCAGCTCTGGAGCCTTGGAATTCCGGCAAAAACCAGACACAATGAAGTCGCTCCCGCACAGTTTGAAATTGCACCACTCTTTGAAGAACTCAATCTGGCTGTAGACCACAATATGATTCTCATGGATGTGCTTAAACAGACCGCAGAGGAACATCAACTGATCTGTCTGCTTCATGAAAAACCCTTTGCCGGGATCAACGGTTCCGGCAAACATAACAACTGGTCTGTAGAATACGGAAAACTCAGGCTGTTCAAACCGGTCATGGATGATCCTGTTAAAAATGAAATTTTTCTTGCATCCCTGTGTTCCGTCATTCAGGCGGTGGACCGTCACGCAGACCTTCTGCGAGCGGCAACAGCCTTTGCCGGCAATGATTACAGGCTGGGTGCCAATGAGGCGCCACCGGCCATTATTTCCATTTTCCTTGGAGAACAACTGGATGAAATGCTCGAACAGCTGGAATCCAATCAAATCCAGCCGGCCCGAAAGCGTGATACGTTGTCTGCCGGTGTCAGTGCACTGCCTTCCCTGTTCAAGGATGCCGCAGACAGGAACCGTACAAGTCCCTTTGCCTTTACCGGCAATAAGTTTGAGTTCAGATCTCCGGGTTCCAGTCAGTCCTGTGCCGGGATCAACATCATGCTCAACACGATTTTTGCAGAATCTCTGGAAGAAACAGCTTCTGCCATAGACCGCCTTCCGGAAGAAAATTTCCATGAAGGCATCCGGGCGGTTTTCCGGGATATCATCCGCAAGCACAAACGTATTATTTTCAATGGGAACGGTTATGATTCTTCCTGGGTCCAGGAAGCCGCACGGCGTGGACTGCCGAATTACCGGAGTACACTGGATACAATCGGCATTCTGACCCAGAAAAAAAATATGGAACTCTTTGAGAAAACTGGCGTATTTTCCAGAACGGAACTTCTCTCACGGCAGGAGATTCAGCTGGAAGACTATCAAAGAAAAATTCAGATTGAAGCAGAATTATCGTTGCTTATTGCCCGGACAATCATTCAGCCTGTTCTGATTCGGGAATTCAAGGATCTTGCAGGATGCGGTTCTGAAATTCCTCCTGCCATTGCCCGGATACGCAGTATGCTCTCTGAAGGAATTCAGAAAATTTCGGACAAGGCGGATTCTCTGGAAAAGATTATTTCCATCCATGACTATGCCTCCTATACGGCTGCAATGAATGAATTGAGAATCGAAGTCGATGCTATGGAAAAAATCGCAGCCGATGATCTCTGGCCTCTTCCAAAGTATCGGGAAATGCTTTTCCTGTACTAAAAAAATCTACCGGAACATATTATACAGGGTTTCTTCCCAACTATCACTATCGAATCAAAAAATCCCC
>CASERY010000100.1 GCA_949290385.1 uncultured bacterium
CGGCATGGATTTCCTACTGCTACAACATTCGGCGGAATATCCTTGGTCACTACAGAACCCGCTCCTATGACAGAATTTTCTCCAACCGTCACTCCGGGCAGAATAATTGCGCCTGCTCCTATCCAGACATTTTTTTCAATATGCACAGGAATATTGAACTGCGCAACCTTTAAACGCAGTTCCGGATTCACTGGATGACCTGCCGTGGCAATCACCACATTTGGACCAATCATCACGCTGTCTCCGATAAAAATTTCCGCGTCATCCACAAGCGTTAGATTGAAATTCGCGTAAACATTATTGCCCAGATGGGTATTCAACCCCCAATTTGCATGAAGCGGAGGTTCTATATAGCAGTTTTCCCCGACCTCGGCTAGAAGGTCCTTCAGCATTGAGGTTCTTTTTTCCATCTCGCATGGACGCGTTTGATTGAAATCGTACAGCTTATCCAGACACTCTAGCTGATATTTCTACAAATCCGGATCTGCACAGCAGTAAATTTTCCCGGATTGAAGCAATTCCATTTTCCTGCGAATGTCACATTCTTCCATTTTCTTTTCCTTCCATAGTATCTATGACTAGCCTTATCTGCCTCTTATTGGGAAAATATCCGGTAACGCCCGGTCTCCGTCCTCATCCAGTTACAGGGGAAATAAAATAAACTCTGCATGATCTTTTTCGAAATAACACTCAAACAGATGCCTCTCCCATACAACAGAAGGACAGGAATTTTCTAGGATGGTGGATCCTGAGGGATTTGAACCCCCGACCAAGTGATTATGAGTCACCTGCTCTAACCGCTGAGCTAAGGATCCGGATTCGTACAGTTTCTGGACGGATATTTAATGCGTAATATATCCGCCACTTTTGCATTAGCAAGAAGAAAAATTAAAATTCCCTCAACTTTTCACAGCCAAGACAACCTGAAAATCTTCGGAATCCCCCATCCATATTCCTGCAAAATTAAAGCCGATCCGGTTCAAAGCACAAGTCCGGATCCTGGAATTCTTCTAAAAATCAACAGAAACAATATGAGAAAGTACTTCTTTTCTATTTATTTCTGTTCTTCCCTTTTCTTCCACCATACCCCAAACGCCTTTTTTTTGCAAGAATCCTTTCTGTTTTGAAACCCTTTTTCTCCGCATTGCCATGCAGACATTCTCAACAGCAGAAAAATCTCCAGTTAAACGCCTATTTCCTCATCGGAAATAAATGGCATGGAAAAATTCTGTTCTGACAGATTTGAAACAAAATCGGGTTATCAACTTCGCCCGTAAGAGAAAAAAGAACTGAATCCCTGTGCCTTTCTAGAAAGGATGTACCCGTTCCTTTTTCCTTCATTCAAATCTGTTCCGGTGCGGCATTTCTTCCTCTCCTCCATTCCTCCCTCCATCCATCTTTCTCATGCCGCACCGTTCAAACAACGGCTCTTGCAGATATACCCTCAAACAACGGTATTCAGCCATACACCGGGAGTGTTCTGCGCTTTAAATGCCGTATCCAGAATGGCCATAACTTCAAGTGTCTGTTCTTCCGGAACCAACGAAACACCGGTTTTGAAAAATTTCAGCATGTGCTCCAGGAAGATCTGGAAATAATTGCCTCCAAGATCACCTGTATCAAGACAGTTATTTTCTCCATACTGCAGCATTACACGGAAATTCAGTCCGGGAAGATAATTGATGGCTCCCAGCCTGCCGTCTCCATAGTCAACCGTTACCGAACGATTCCTGCCCGCCCTATTGACCATGATGCGCTTTGCCCCGGTACCCATGGCATGAACCAGCATTTCCGCCTGATGCACACCGTAAATTTCAAACTGTACACCGCTTCCGAAGGTGCAGACATAATGAATCTGTTCCTCCGCAGGCTTCTTGTCCAGAAGATCCGTAAGGCCCTGGGCATAACGAAGAGCAGAAGTAGACATAAGCGGCGTGTGATGTGTCCGGGCAAGATGGAACATACGTTTTGCAGAGGCAAGATCCGGAGCAAAGGTTTTATCCACGTAGACCGGTTTTCCGCTGCGCAAAGCATAATCGGCAAGTTCTTCATGAAGTTCTGCATTGTCCGGGGAAAGCACAGCAATGCAGTCGCACTTATCGACGACCTCCTCCAGGCTCCGTGCCGGAATCATCCCCATATCCGCGCACCATTTCTCCAGCGGACGCAGTCCCGAATGAGGCGCCTTTTCCCAGGCATATGTAAGCTCAAACTCATCTTTCAGCGAAGATTCTGCAATCCACTGAGGGTAATTGTTTGCGTGCCATTCATCAATAAAGTTGTCGATGAATCCAATTGTTTTCTTCATTTGAACATTCCTCTCTTCTATTCTTCTGTTTCCAGGATTATAGACAATATTTTTTCAACGCTGTTTCTTCTTCTTAACGAATCACCCACCGCCCAGACAAAGCGGCCTTTTCACACAAGGGAAAAGCCATTCTAACCAAACCTTCTGATTCTGTTCCTTGGGAAAAAATTCCAAACTCACTCCGTACCTTTGAATCTCAGGCTTCACAGGCATCCGATGTCAGCTTGTTTTCCATGCCACCCAGAGCCCTTTCCCGGCTTTGCTTGACATATTAACTATAACAAGGATCACGTGTTTTTCAATAGCAGGAAACGGGAGGCCCCTACGAGAGGGAAAAACGTCTGACGCTGCCTTTCTGCTGGGCCTTGTTGCATACCGCCTGATCCACCTTCCGGTTTACGGCTGTTGCATGCCGCTTGAAGACACTGCGGTAAGGACTGTCGCTGTCTGACATTTTTCATAAAAAGAAACTAAAGCCTCTTCAGGCACTATCCAACTTTTCTAAATCCACAGCGAAGGACTCAAATATTCATATCTGCAGAACCCGCGGCAACCAATCTTTCTGGATCAGTTCACTCAATGCAATATTCCCGTTCTTCCACGTGCTTCCCTCCGGGAATGAATTTACGAATTCACACAAAAAAAAAGCCTGCATCAGAAATAATCCTACTCTGATGCAGACCTTTTTATTCCAGGTTTGGCTTTCAGGCACATTTCCTGCCAGATAAGCCAGTTTTCCGGCAATTACATATCATACACTTCGTCCAGAGACCATTTGCTCGGCTTGAAAGTTCCCCGGTCAATCCATTTTCCATTGGTAAAGTCGGGGAACGGAACCGGCATGCCGCCCATGGCAATAGACTGTTCTGAGAGACAGCTGACACTCATCCAGGCCGCTACGTCGTATACATCAATGGGCGGCACAGATTTTTCCCGCACCGCATCAAAAAAGGCCCGCAGAGCCAGAGCATCCATGCCCCCGTGTCCGCCAATAACGGACTCACGGTTTTTCACCCAGATGGGATGATCATACTTCTCGTAATAGTCTTCCACTTTATCCCATTTATGAGTTGTGTAGGGATTTCCTGCAATATCAATTTCTTCAATTGTAGGACTCATTCCCTCAATGAAGATGCCGTTGGCATCCTCCAACCAGATTCCCTTCGTTCCCTGAACCCGGCCGTTTCTTGTATAAGGCCGCGGCAGAGACACGCCGTGCGTTAAAGTAATGGTTTCCCCGTTTGCACATTTAATAATGGTTGTAACAATATCGCCTTCATTGAAGACCGTATCGCCGCGAGGGGTCCCGACTCCCCAGTGCTCCCGGGCAGCTTTGGCAAAACCTCTGGCTTTGGAAGCCATGGATACCAGAGACATAAAACGGTTGCCTCTATTGATGCGGAGGATTTTTGCAATGGGTCCAAGTCCGTGAGTCGGATACAAATCGCAGTTGCGGTACTGGTTCTGGAGTGTGCGTTCACTTCTTCCGCCAAGACTTTTTGCCAGATCATGAGCCAGTTCATGTTCATATCCGCCTTCACAGTAAATCAGTTCACCGAAGAGCCCTTTGCGTACCAAGTTCATCACCAGCAGTTCATTTCTTCCGTAGCAGCAGTTTTCAAGCATCATGCAGCCGACTCCGGTGGATTCAGAGGCATGAACAAGCTGCCAGAGTTCATCGGTGGAAGAAGCTCCGCCGACTTCAATGCCTACATATTTTCCAGCCGCCATTACATCTCTGGCAATTGGCAGGTGGGAATTCCAGGAAGTTGGAACCAGAACAGCTTCCACATCCGGATCCTTAAGCATATCATGATAGTTCACATAGGTTTTCGGGGCCTTTTTGCCGTTCTTCTCAAAAATTCCAAGAATTTTATGAATGCGTTCCTGGGACAAATCGCAGACAGCCGCAACTTCCACTTCATTCTGCAGTTCAAAAATGGAAGCCAGAAGAACTTCCGCACGGGCGCCAAGCCCAATCATTCCAACCTTGACAGTGCGCATATCGCTCATGATTCACTCCATTGTATCTCTGTTTAGATCTTTTCCGCTGTATTCAGCTGAAGAACAGCAAGCGGAACCCTTTCAGGATTCCGGATATTAACCGTACAGCTTCATGCCCGTTTTGTCAAGATGTCTTCCCTCCGTCTGCCGGAAAAATGTACGGACTCCGCATTCCCCATCCGCCTGAAGTCGTGCCGGAATCGATGTTTCAGAGACCCGACCAGGATTCCTGAATGCGCAGGTCCAGAATTCTGATTCCTTTTTTGCTGTCTGAAGCATCTTTCAATGTCCAGGAGGCGTTTTCCATATCGGCCTCCAGTTGCAGCAGTCCGCTGTAAGGTGTATTCAGCTCAAGTTTATGCCAGACTGCGGCCTGGGTTACAGGCAGAATCCAGCTTTCTGTCCCGGCAGAAAGAACAGCATTTCCCGTGGAAGTGCCGTCTTCAGACATCACACGCAGCAGGAGTGTCTGAACCTGCCACACGGTCTCTGTTTGAAGCTGGAAAGTTGTCTCGTTGAGCAGAGCGTAAAAACCATCGGATTCCGTATAAAACACAGGATGCATTACAAGTGGACGGTAACTGGCAAATTCCTTTTTCAAATATCCATCCAGATCTGTTTTCAGAGCCACATCTTCTGCAACCGAAATCTCTGACCCGGAAATGACAATACCATTGCCTGCTGTATAACCTGTGCTCCCGCCCCCTTCCCCGGAAGAAGAGCCCTCCAGAGCGTGATAGTTCCCGTCATCTCCAAGAAATTGACTGCCAGTACCGGTTGTCTGAAGAAGTGCCACCTTGGAGGCATCCGCATCGGTATAGTCATTGCTTGAAAGGACTTTCCCCGCTTCCTGAGCTACATAGCCCGTTTCCGCCTGGGACAGCGTCAGATAATCCGCCAGATCCGTTTTCAGAGCAGCCACGGAATCATCCAGTGAAAACACGCCATCCGTTTCGGAAATGCCATATCCGGCGCTGCAGGATGGAATAGAGGCTGCAAGAGACGCTATTTTTGCATCCACCTGGGAAGCTGTATAGTAGTTCACATCTGAAGGATCCGGCTGATTTTCTGTCAGATGAACCACGTTTTTAGCGCGGATCCGATAACACAGGAGTTCAGACATATGCTCTGATCCATGAAATCTTCGCAGTTCAAGCCATACATTCATAGACTCTGTTCCGCCAAGTTTTGAGACAAAGGTATCGGTATTGCAGGATACACGCACAGCAAGCTGTCCGGCATCCGCTGAAGCCCCATCCCAGTCCCCTGGAAGATTCACCATATCATGACCGGAATAGGCCATCAAGGTATCATTTTCATGAATGAAATCGGCATCTATGCTTAGTTCAAACTGATCATTCTGCTCCACAGGAACCGGATGGCCCTCCGAGTCTATCAGGTAAAAATGAAAGATCACCGTCTCTCCACAAAAGACAGATGGAAGCTGATCCGTTCTTGAAACTGCCTCATAAGGCTGTTCATTCTCTACAATTGAAGCATTTTCCACATTGACATATACCGGAATATTCCGGTAATTCCCGCTGTTTGATACGGCCATTTCTGTTTAATCCTTTCATTGTTTGGATTCGTTCTCTCTGTCGGGTCAAATCTTTCGGGATCCTTTCCCGAACTAATCAGTCCGGATCGTCAAAGGGAAAAAATGCTTCTGTCGCCTGTCTCTTCCCTCCCAAAGCTGTCCATCCGCCGCCAGGACTCAATACCCGGATAATCCGGACTCTCAATCCGGAACAAAAAATTTCAAATTCAAAAATTTTTGGATAATTAAAAAATTCAGAAAAAGACGTGATTTTTTCATCCGGACTTTCTTGAATCTGATTTTGTCCAGTGTATATTTGAAAAATGCCAATTAAACCATTAAGCCACATTGATGTAAATGGAGGAATGTTCCATGAATAAACTGATTCTGCTGAAGTCTTTTGCAGCGGCTGCCGCTGCGGCTCTTCTCACATCCGCCTGCGTCTCTCCAGAACCGGCATCTCAGGACGAATCCGTCTTTGTGATTGCCGATGACAGCACACTGACCCAGTTCATTGTCGACAACAAGCCCATGGACACCGAGATTCAGCCGGGAAAAATTTATGTGTCTTCAGACCTTTCCGAGGCATTTGTCTGCAAAAATATCAGCAACACCTTGAATGAGGAAGGCTTGCTGATGGGACAAGTTACCGGAGAAATGAAAGAATATTCCTTCTGGAAATGGATGTTCTCCGGAGAAGAGCCCTATTCCCTTGTTTACCGTTTTGTCTGGTTTGATGAGAACGGCAGCATGGCCGAACCTCAAATGCCGGCATTGTCCAGACGCGAAACACTTCCAGGTGATCCAGTACGCTTCACTTCCATTGCCCCCAATGAAGACTGTCCGAATTTCACACTCTTCCTGACTTATGCCCCCGCCTCAGTCAGCGAAGAAGACTCCCCTGCTGAAGCAGCAGAATAAAACAGCAGGATTCACCCAGGAAAAACGCAAGACGGATATCTTATGATTGAACTGGATTTTGAAAAGGGCAGCGGTCTTGTTCCAGTCATTGCCCAGGACTGGAAAACCGGAGAGGTCCTTATGCTGGCTTATATCAATGAAGCCGCATGGAAGGAAACACTCAAAAGCGGCTACGCCACCTATTGGACACGTTCCCGGAAAAAGCTCTGGCGCAAAGGAGAAGAATCCGGAAACCGCCAAATCGTCAAAGAGATTCTTGTAGACTGCGACGCAGATACTGTTATTTTTAAAGTGGAGCAGATCGGCGGAGCGGCCTGTCATGAAGGTTACCGGTCCTGCTTTTTCCGGAAAGTGGAAAATGATCAGCTTATCGTCACTGGAGAACGGGTCTTTGACCCCGCAAAAGTCTACCATTCATGAGCTTACGAAACTCGGGCATACGCTGGAATCCAAGGTTCCTGGGGTTCGTTTCACACCGTCGATGTCCTGGCAGAAATGCACAACCATGGGCGCTGGGACATGGAAATTTCCTTTTCTGGAAGTCTTTACAGTCCAGCAGACGGCAGAAGCGGTACGTTTTCTACGCAGTATAAGGCCTTCCTGGAAGATTTCTCTTATTGGCGGAGGCTCCAATCTCATTGGCTGTGACAAGCCGTTGCCTCTTACGGTGTTTCTGAAAGCTTCTCCGGGAAAAGATTTTTCCAGAATAGACCGCATTTCCACAAAGCAGGATCAGGCGTCGTCGGCATTGTTTGAATGCGGAGCGGCCTGTTCGCTCGGGAAAATTGTCCAGCATGTTTTAGGCCAAGGCTACGGCGGAGCTTCCGGTCTTTGCGGAATACCCGGTTCCCTCGGAGGCGCTGTCCGGATGAATGCAGCAGCCCAAGGCATGAGTGTGGGAGACTTCGTAGAAACTCTTCAGATTCTGAATACAGAAACAGGAGAAATCCGCCGTGTTGGAAAAGATTATCTGACATGGGGTTATCATGATTCAAGCCTTCCGGGAAATGAAATGATTCTTTCAGCCGGCCTGAGATTTTCTGCCGTCAACATCGAAGACGAAAGTCAGAAAATTCAGTTGGAACTGAACCGCAGATCCAAAGCCCCGCGTGGACGAAGTGCCGGCAGTATTTTCCGCAATCCGAGCCCCCGAAATCCGGCGGGGAAAATTCTGGAGGAAGTTGGAGCCAAGGGGCTGCAGTGCGGCTCATTCTCCGTTTCACAGGAACATGCGAACTGGATTATCAATCGGGGGGATACCCTGCAACCGGACCGGGAAGAAGATTTTATACATCTTCTTGAACAATTGACTCATCTGGTTCTGGAAAAAAAAGGCATCCGTCTGGTTCCCGAAGTACAATTTGTTCATTCCAAATAAAAAACAACCAAATGAAAGATTTGACCGAACTCAAATGAAAGTTCTTGTATTAAAAGGCGGCACCAGCGCGGAACGCGAAATTTCGCTGGAATCCGGAGCCAATGTAGCCAAAGCCCTCCGTCAGGCAGGCTTTGAAGTCCGGGAATACGACATCACAAAACTGGAAATAACCGAGGATCTGAAATGGGCCGATGTTGTATATCCGGTCCTCCACGGAGGATTCGGCGAGGACGGACGCCTCCAGAAAATGCTTGAAGACGCCCATATTCCCTTTGTAGGCTGTTCCTCCCGCACCTGTGAAATTGCCATGGACAAAATTGAGTCCAAAAAAATCATGAGCCAGTACGGAATTCCGAATGCCGCTTACGCCCTTGTCACAGACCCGGACCAGCCCATTCCGGAAACACTGCATCTGCCCCTGATTGTAAAGCCTAATTCCCAGGGATCCACATTCGGGCTTACGCTGGTAGAACGGAAAGAAGACTGGAGAAAAGCGCTTGAGAAAGCCCTTCAGTTTGATACAAAAGTCCTTGTAGAAGAATATATTCCAGGGATTGAGGCCACCGTCGGAATTCTGTTGGGACAGGTCCTGCCTGTGATCGAAATCCATGTTCCCGGAAAACTCTATGACTATGATGCCAAATACACCCATGCCGGCGGAGAAACTCAATATCTCTGTCCGCCACAGCACCTGTCAGAAGCCATCCAGAAAAAAGCTCAGGAAGAGGCGCTGACATTTGCACGAGCCATTCATGCTGAAAAACTGATTCGGGTAGATGTCATTGTCCGCACTGAAGATCAGCAAGTTTTTGTGCTGGAGGGAAATGCACTTCCTGGCTGCACAGAAAGCAGTCTTCTGCCTAAAGCTGCAGCTGCAGCAGGTATTTCATTCACAGAAGTCTGCAAAAGACTGGCTGAATCTGCCATGAAATAAGATGCGGGAAAACCCGAAAGAAGAATTATTTTTCAAAGGTTTCGGATGAATACCCTTCAGAAAAAAATCAAAAAAGTTTAAATACCATTTGACTTTTTTCAAAAAATCCGTATAATGTGCCTTTGGTGGAAAAGAACCTTATTATACTGGAGGAATTAAAAATGGTCATGATCTGCCCGTACTGCGATATCGAAATCAACGAAAAACAGCTGGAAGCCGAAGACGGATGCTGCCCTGAATGCGGAGCCCTGATCACGGCAAGCACCGTTATCAATGAGGAAGACGACGATTATGATAACGAATTCGGCGATGACGACGATTACGATGATGATCTGGACCGCACCCGTGACGATTACGATGATTACGACGATTCAATGGATGAATTCGACGACGATAAATATTGACACCCAGACAGCACACTGAAACATTCCTTTTGACAGCGGATTCGGTCTGTCTGTACCGTTTCTATGCCGGAATTCAGAATCTGCGAATAAAGGAAACTCAACTCATATACGCCGTTCTGTTACAAATTTGACAGAGAAAGAAAGACATTTTTCCAAAAGATGGGAAAATGTCTTTTTTTATACCATCCCAGCATAAAAAATTCTTCATAAGGTAAGCTGGCAACAGGATCCTCTCATTCCTCTCATAAACCTTAACCTCTTATAAAAGATTTATTTTCTATTTTGTACGGTTCTTTCTGTTCTCTCCATTTCCATTATTTTTTCATATGGCTGAATAGTCTCTGAACCTTTTTTCATTTTTCCCGAAAAAATTCCGGAAAGAGCTCAAAAAAACTGAAAAAATAAAAAATCTATAGAATTTCTATATAATGCTCACACCATGATGAATCTGCCTTCTCCCCAAAGCAGCCGCAAGATTATTCCACGAAAGAACATTTTTACAGACTTCCTTCGTTCTTATTAATGCAGATTAATGCAGACATTTCCACACGTCTGTCTATCTGCTACTGTCAAACAATAGGTTTATTCCTTATTTAGCACAGAATTTCAGGAATCAGGAAAAAGTGGAGGACAAAAAAAAGAACCTGCAGCCTGCACGGCTGCAGATTCCTCTGCATTCTGAAAATGGTGCCCCAGGAGGGATTCGAACCCACGACCCGCTGCTTAGAAGGCAGCTGCTCTATCCTCTGAGCTACCAGGGCACTTATTTTGAACTTAAAATAAGTTAGTGCATCAAAAGAAAAAATCAAATCAAAACCGTAAAAAAGAGCTTTTTTTTCCCGCAGCACTGGCAAAATGCTATTTTTGCGGTAGAATATACTTTGGAAGGAACCAGCAGCTTTTCAACTTCAATTCAAGGAAATAGATCATGAGCGGACTGACATTTTCTAAAATGCATGGTGCCGGGAATGATTTTATTGTCATAGACTGCTCAGAAAATCAAACTGAGACCTTTTCCCCGGAACAAGTTCAAATGCTCTGCTCCAGGCAGAAAGGAATCGGTGCAGACGGCCTGATTCTCCTGACTCCTCTGGGAGAATCGCAGGACGGATGCAATGGACGCATCCGGATGAAGTTTTTCAACTGCGACGGCTCCAGTGCTGAACTTTGCGGAAATGGACTGAGATGTGCTGTATGCTTTTCTTTCCGGCATCATTTGTCCAGACATCCAAGAATGATCTTTGAAACAGAAAGCGGCCCTCTTTCCGGTTTTTTTTTGGAAAACAATCTGAGCCGTATTGAGCTTCAGGTCAATGATACGTTCAAACCCTACAGTATTTATCCGGATGAAAATTATCCGGTCTACAAAGGTTCTGTAGGCGTACCACATGCTGTAGTACTTGTGAGAGATCCGGGTTCTGTCAATATCCAGGAGTCGGGCATGTGGCTGCGTCATCATCCGGATTTCGGACCCCAGGGGGCAAACGTGGACTTCGTACAGTTGCGGTCCGATTATTCCAAGCCGGCAGCGATCCGCACCTTTGAACGAGGCGTGGAAGCTGAAACACTTGCCTGCGGAACCGGTGCAGGAGCGGCAGCCCATGTGCTGTATGAGCTGTTCGGGATCAGCCATCCCATTCAGCTGGCCACAAAATCAGGAGACATTCTGACCGTGGAGAGGAAAGACTCTGAACAGCAGGGATCTTACCTGCTTACAGGCCCTGCCGTTGAGGTGTTTTCAGGGAAACTGGAAGATCTGCAGGAAGAACTGTCGGCACTGTCCGGGAAATGCCCTGGATCCCCCATGTCAATCATAAAATAAAGCAAAGAGAATCCTATAACCCATTATTATTTTAAACAGGTGAATTATGGAACTGAAAGGCTTATACACCGCAATCATCACCCCTTTCCGGAACGGGCGGGTGGACTATGAGAAATTCAAGGAACTGATCGAAGCACAGATTGCCGGAGGCGCAGATGGAATTGTGCCTGTTGGAACCAGCGGCGAATCTCCGACCTTGAGCATGGAAGAACATGCAGAAGTCATTCGTGTAGCTGTCCAGGCAGCTGACGGCCGCTGCAAAATTATGGCCGGGTCCGGCGCGAATTCCACAGAAGAAGCCATCTTCCTGACCAAAAGTGCAAAATAGGACGGTGCAGACTGTTCTCTTCAGGTAACACCTTATTACAATAAACCGACCCAGGAAGGACTTTACCGCCATTTCTCCACGGTGGCTGATGCATGTGATATGCCCATTGTTCTGTACAATGTACCGGGACGCTGTGGAGTAAGTATTGCCGCAGAAACAGTTGCCCGTCTGGCCTCGAATCAGAATGTGATCGGCGTCAAGGAAGCTGCCGGTTCAGTGGAACGGGTCTCTGAAATTTTGAATCTCTGCGATATCAGCGTAATGTGCGGCGACGACAGTCTCACAGTCCCCATGATGTCCGTAGGAGCCAAAGGTGTTATCAGTGTAGCCTCCAACATTATTCCGAAGGAAATGAAACAGCTGGTGGATTTCTGCGCAGTTGGTGATTTCAAGAGTGCTCTGGCCATTCACAGACGCTTTTATAAGCTTTTCAAGCATCTCTTTCTGGAATCCAATCCGATTCCTGTCAAGGCAGCTATGGCAATGCTGGGAAGAATTGAGGAAGAGTACCGTCTTCCTCTCTGTGAAATGAGTCCTTAGAACCGTGAAATTCTCAAAGAGACTCTGTTTAAAGCTTTAGGCAAATAAGAGTTCTGCCATCCTGAGAAAAAAAGTCATGACAGAATCCAGCCGTAAAATAGAAATCTTAGCGCCCGCAGGAAGTTTTGACGCCCTGCGGGCTGCTTTGAATTCAGGAGCTGACGCCGTTTACTTCGGAGTGGGTGATTTGAATATGCGTGCCGGGGCAGCGGTCAATTTTGCCGTGGAGGACCTGCCCGAAATTACTCGACTCTGCCACGAAAAAAATGCCCGGGCCTACCTTACGCTGAACACGATTGTCTACGATCCGGAAATGGAACAAATGCGCGATCTCTGCCGGAAAGCCCGTGAAGCGGGAGTGGATGCCTGCATTGCAGGAGATATGGCAGTGATTCTTTATCTGAGAGAAATCGGCATGCCCGTGCACATGACTGTTCAATGCAATATCTGCAACGTGGAAGCGGTGCGTTTTTATGCACAGTTTGCCGATGTCATGGTTCTGGCGCGGGAACTGTCTCTTGAAAGGATCCGATATATTATCCAAGCGGTTCAGAATGAGCCTATTCTTGGACCATCCGGAAAACCTGTCCGCATTGAAGTCTTTGCCCATGGTGCGCTCTGCGTGGCGATTTCCGGAAAATGCTACATGAGTCTGAGTCTCTGCGGCGCCTCTGCCAACCGTGGCAAATGCCTTCAACCCTGCCGCAGACGCTATGAAATCCGGGACCGGGAGACAGGACACGAGCTTGTGATTGAAAATGAATATGTCATGTCTCCGAAAGACCTCTGCACCATTGAATTTCTGGATCAGCTGATTCAGTCTGGAATCTCCATCTTCAAGCTGGAAGGACGCGGGAGGGGGCCGGACTACGTTGCCAATGTGGTCAGCACCTACCGTCAGGCGGTCGATGCCTGTCTGGATGGAACTTTCACCCGGGAAAAAGCGGCAGCATGGACCCAAAAACTTGCGGAGGTATTCAACCGGGGATTCTGGATGGGTGGCTATTATCTGGGAAAACCCATGGAACAATGGTGTGCATCGGGTGGAAACCAGTCGACCCTGCAGAAGCAGTATCTTGGAAAGATTGTCAAATTTTATTCAAGAATCGGTGTTGCGGAATGCAAAATTGAGTCTCCGCTGGAAATTGCTCCGGGAAGCAGGCTTCTGATCATAGGATCCTCAACCGGTTCTGTGGATATGACTGTCAAAGAACTGCGTATTGACGGCGTTCCGGCGGAAAAAGCAGTTCAGGGACAAATTTTTTCCTTTCCCCTCACGGAGCAGATCCGCGTCAACAACAAAGTCTATCTATTAACGGAACGCATCCATTATGAATAAATCAAAACAAGGTTCGAAATATCCGGATTCCGGTGAAAAAATCTCCATCCGCCCTGCCCGCAGGAACCAGCAGACCTCTACCCGGCGCGTCATCGCCTCCGGTACCATGGACAAATCTGGAAACAACCCGAGTAGAAAACAGTTCAGGAAAAAATCGTCTGCATCAATTCCGGACGATGGGCGAAGCCTCTCCGCTCCTGCCGGAAAAACGATGCACAAATCGATGGATCTGCATAAGCAAACGGCTTTCACTTCATCCAAGGGGAAAAAAACCTTTGAACAGCAGCCGCAGAGGAGAAATCAGGAATAGACTTTCACTTCATCCAAAGGGAGAAAAACCTTTTCCGGGGGA
>CASERY010000101.1 GCA_949290385.1 uncultured bacterium
TCCTGGAATCAGGCGCAGGCGCTCGGCCTTGAAAAGATCGGCAGACTCGCTCCGGGATATCTGGCGGATATCGTGATCCTGAACAGCAACTTCAAGGTCAAATCCGTCTTCGTGGAAGGCGAGCTCAGATATCAGGCGTAATATTATGAACTGCATATAGAGTTTTTTTTTATGACTCTGTATGCAGTTTTATTTTATATGAGGAAATCTTATTGAGGGGAATTTCGGTATGAATTTCGAGAAATTTCTTTTGAATGATTATCTACAATCACCTGATGGGCAAAGAGTATATTCATTTTTTAAAAACTTTAGAGATATATTTTTTCATAGACAACAAGATTTATTTCATTTTGTGGATGAATCCTTATTAGATATTTCTATAGCAGAGGATTTTCTTGCTTCTATAGAAGAACCTGTAAAAGAACTTGAGTCTTTTTCTGCGCAATTTCAGGATAAAAAAGTTTCATCATTTGAAGACTTTTATAAAACAATCTTATGGAAAAGAGAAGCCACCGTAGATTTTCGTTATGAACAGGGCAATATGCCTTTTTACTCTATATTATCATTTCTCGTATATCCTGAATATGCTTTTCCATATCTTTTCCCCTGTCATTTCTATAAAATTGATGAAATCTGCCAAAAGTTTAATATTTCTCTTCCTTTAGTCCCTGGTAAAACAAAACATCTTGAGCGTTGTAACTATTATTTTGACTTATGCAGAACTTTTTATGACTTTCGGAAACAATACGATTTGTCACCCATTGAATTATGTGTATTCCTTTATGGTTTTGCACCGCGATTTTTAGAAAATTTTATTGAAACAGCATTGCCTGAACCTAATAGAATTTATATTGTTGGTGCGACTAGTGAGGATGTTGAGAACTATCTGAGCGATATTCATGAGTTTTCTGATAATGAAAAAACTTGTTGGCAGGGAAATAAAGAAATGTTGCCCGGTGATATTGTCATTATTTATGAAACAACTCCTTATTGTAGAATAGGAACTATTTGGCGTGCTATTTCACCTGGTTTTGATGATCCGTTTCACCATTATGCAGGGAAAGTTATTGTGAGTTATCCTAAAAGGATTCCTTATATTGCATTTGATGAATTAGTCCAAGATACTATTTGGGGACGTAAAGGGCTTGTTAAGGCCCATATGCAAGGTGTTAATGGCAAGCTTGTTTCATGTGAAGAATACGAAGCCTTAAAAAAAATGATAAAGTCACATAATAAAAAGTTTAATCTTCGGGAGTTGCCCAATCCTCCACCATATTCTCAATATTATCGTGGTGACCTGCAGAATGAAAAAGATATTGAAGAAAAACTGTTGGAACCATTCCTTGAAAAGTTGGGATATAAAGAACATGAAATAAAACGGCAGTATCCTATTCAAATGGGACGTGGAATCCATTATTATCCTGATTATGTACTTCATGGATTTGGAGATGTCGGTGAGGAACGGGCAGATTTTATTTTTGAAGCAAAATATCGTATTTCAACTAAAAAACAACTCATTGATGCCTTTTATCAGGCAAAATCATATGCTATTCGTTTGGCAACTAAGGGATTTGGACTTGTTAGCATGGAAGGAATTTGGCTTTCTTCTTCTGATGAACATTTCGACTTAAAAAAACTTCGACATTATTCTTGGGCTGAACTTGAAAATGCTGAAAGTTTTAGCAATGTAAAAATATTTTTTTATCATTCTTGTCCGAGGAAAAAATGATGGAAAACACAGAGAAATTCACAGGCAAGGCGGATGTTTACGCGAAATACCGTCCGGGGTATCCGGCGGAACTTTTTGTACATCTGTATCATAAATATTCTCTGGACGCCTCCTCCGCAGTTGCGGATATCGGCTCCGGGACAGGCATTTTTACGAGGGAACTTCTGAAATCCGGGATGAAAGTCAAAGCCGTCGAACCGAATGCGGATATGAGACTCACGGCGGAAAGACAACTGAAATTCTGTCCGAATTTCGAATCGGTCAACGGTTCCGCCGAGCATACGACACTGTCTGACGGCAGTATTGACCTTGTCACTGCGGCGCAGGCGTTTCACTGGTTCGATCCCTGTCTTTTTCGTAAAGAGTGTACAAGAATTCTGAAGAAAGACTATTTTGCAGTACTGGTCTGGAACCACCGGATTGATTCCGCGCCTCTGATGGAGGAAAATGCGGAAGTCTGC
>CASERY010000102.1 GCA_949290385.1 uncultured bacterium
ACTCATCTTCCCGAGGAAAGGACATATGGCAGATGTACTCATGCCCTTCCCTGATATGACAAAGGAGCCGTCCGGAAAATTCCAGGAATTTCTTCATAGAGAAAAGACTTTTTACACATTCCCCTGGTCCGGATCATCCATGAGTCAGGGAAAATGAAAATGAAAATGGAAACAGCAGCATGAGTATTCTTCAAAAATTTTTTTCTTTCTGTCATTCTTTTCCCAGTCTTCTGAATCAGCCTGAGGAAGGAGCTATTCAAAAATCTTCTTTAAAAAAGTTTTTCTGTCAATGGCCATTCTTCTGGTTGCTTTCATTTGTATTTCTGCTTTATTTTTCCTTTTATACATCGCCCCTTTTTCAAACTCCGAATGTAAGAAATGACAACAGCATGTTTCTAACCATTGGACTTGGAATGGTTCACGGGAAAAAACTTTATGTGGATATCTGGGACAATAAGGGACCGCTCTTCTTCCTTTTTCAGGCATTCGGACAGTTTCTCTGCCCAGGGAAAACTGGCATTTTTCTGCTTCAAACGTTCTTTTTCAGCTTCACTCTTCAATTTTTCTGGATGCTTGCACGGCTTTTTGCCGGCGTCAAAATATCTCTCTTCGCCATGGCGGTGCTTTTCATCGGACTCTGCCGCACATTGGAACTGGGCAATCAATGTGAAGAGATCAGTCTTCTTTTTGTGATTATTCCTTTGTATTATGCCTGTAAAACCTTTCTCAGTTCCCCGGAGGATCACCTGAATCATCCGGCAAAACTTGCATTCCTGTATGGGGTATGCACTGGGATTTTGTTTTTTATCCGTGCGGACAATGCGGCAGCCATCGCTTCAGCAGCTGTAGCGGCCGGCATTATTCTGATCCGTGAAAAACAGTGGAAAAGTCTTCTTGCAAACATTTGCGGCGGACTGGCCGGACTGGCAGTCATCGCAGTTCCGGTTTTTCTATGGTTTATCCTGCAAAATTCGCTGGGGCAAATGATTTATTCTGTTTTTACCTATAACATTGAATATAAAATGTTCCCATGGGAAGGTGAAAACATTTCTCTCCTGAGCTATATCCGGAATCATTACTTCAAATTCTATATTCTTTTCGGTTTTGTCCTTGCTGCGGATGCTCTCCGGCTCAAAAGTTTTCACAGATCTGTATTTTTTCTGCTGATTGGTCTCCTGCCTTGTCTGCTTTTGATCAACGGACGGGATTTCCCTCATTATTTTGCCATGATTCTTCCGCAGATAGTTCTGATCAGTATGGAACTCTTTCATATTGTTGCAAAAACAGGCTTTAGCAAATCCAAACGGATTCTTGCCGGGATTGTGCTGACTGGCTTGCTGCTGCCTTCTATAATTGTAGCCTGGCGTTTCCAAGTCATCAGAATCCAGAAAAATCACTATGTCTATCCGGAAGCAGTGGCAGCAGTAGAATGTGTGTTTGAAAAAATTCCTGAAAATGAATATGGCCGCATCTGGTCTTTTAACACATGGGAATATGACTGGTTTTATGTAGACAAGCAAATCATTCCGGACCTGCCCTGGTTCGGCTGTCTTCAGGGAACTCATTTTAACATGAATCCAGCTATGATTCCAATGGTTTGCGAACAGCTTACAGAGAAAAATCCTGCACGTCCCCTCTGGATCATAACAGTGACAGATTCTATCCCGGATGAAGTGCGCCGGACTTTTGAGGATTATTATGAAGAAATTCCTCTGCCAGAAACGGCAAAACCTCTCCACTTATACCATGCAAAAATCCGGAATGCTCTTCCGGAGAAAGAAGCTCACAAATGACAAAACTTTCCATTATTCTTCCCACCTATATGGAAGCTGAAAGTCTGCCGATTGTTATACCGCAGATTATCGAGGCGTGCCGCGGAATGGATTTTGAACTCATCATTGCCGACGACAATTCCCCTGACGGAACACTGGATCAGGCAAGGCTCCTTTCCCGGAAATATCCTGAAGTCAAACCGCTTCTTCATGAAGGAGAACGGGGGCTGAGTCCCAGCGTTATTTTCGGATTTGAAAAGGCTTCCGGCGACATTCTCCTCTGCATGGATGCTGACGGACAGCACCAGCCCTGCGATATTCCCAGACTTGTCCATGCATTTTCCTAGCATTCGGACAATGGAAAAATCCCAGATCTAGTTATCGGTTCTCGCTTTACAGCAGGCGGCGGTTTTCGTGAAGCCTGGAATCCTGTGCGACTTTTCATAAGCCGCACAGCAGCCATGATGGCCCGAATCATTCTTGGCGTCCGCTTAACAGATCCCATGAGCGGATTTTTTGCCATCCGGAAAGAGGCGTTTATTCAGATTCGTCCGCTTCTTCATCCAAGGGGGTTCAAAGTCATGCTGGAAATGGCTTATCTTCTAAGTCTAATGCCATCTTCATCGATTCAGGATGTGGGAATCACATTTGCTCTTCGGAAAGCGGGCAAAAGCAAACTTTCAGGAGGTATTATTCTTTCCTATTTAAAAATGCTTTTTGACTGCCGCAGGAAGAGGAATATGTTCCGAAAAATGCTGCAGCAGGCATCCCGGTAAATAAAGTGGCCTTCATTCTGTTTTATGATCCTGTATTCCACAGCAGAACTGATCAGAAAAAAAGGAGTCATTATGAAACAATGGAACCCTGAACAATATTTAAAATTTTCAGCAGAACGAACACAGCCTGCAAAAGATCTTGCAAACCGTATTGAGTGTCGGCATCCGAAACGTATTCTGGATCTTGGATGTGGTCCCGGAACCAGCACCGCTGTTCTGCGCAGCCGTTTCCCGGACGCAGAAATTCTCGGTGTGGATTCTTCCGCTGAAATGGTCGAACAGGCAAAGCAGGATCATCCGGAACTGGCATTTCAATTGTTTGATGCCACAGACTCCTTCACTGAACTGGGAGAAAAATGGGATGTTATATTCTCCAATGCCTGTCTGCAGTGGGTGCCGAACCACCAGGAACTCATTGTCAAGTTGCTGGATGCTTTGAAAGAAGGCGGTGAACTGGCATTCCAGATACCCTTACATGAAAAAGCTCCCGTTCATACTCTGCTCATAAGAACAGCAGCATCAGAAAAATGGAAGCGCTTTTTCAAAAATGTACGGACTTTTTATACGTTAGATGAACTGGATTACTGTAATATATTTCAGGAACATGCAGGGAAATATGCGGTTTGGGAAAGTGATTATTTCCACATTCTTGAATCTCCGGAATCTGTTTTGCAATGGTACAAAGGATCTGGCATGCGTCCCTATCTGAAAGCTCTGCCGGAGGATCTGCAACCGGTGTTTGAACAGGAAATCTTATCAGGGATTGAAACGCTTTTCCCACGATTGAAGGATGGGTCTGTTGTATTCAAGTTCGCCCGTCTCTTCCTGACTGCATAGAAAAAGGATGTTCAAGCATAAAAATCCATCCCCGCCCATCGGAGCTCTCCATTGAAATAAAAATTACAAAACAGGAAATAAACCGGTATTCTCTCCCGCACTCAAGATTGCTTCCATCACTTGAAGGGCCTAGCATGATATTTTCCGGGAAAGGACCCCTTCTGCCCAAAAATCCTGTTCCATAATGTCTGAAAAGCAATTTTTTACAAACTGAATTGCAACAGGAGATACTTTGTTATTTTCTACAATTCACTGAAGAAAATGAAATGTTATATGACCTTTCCTAGGAAAGGCTTTCATGGATACCTCATGGGAAAAGCCTGAAATTTCAACTTCTCATCGTTCTACATGATTGACAAATGCTGCTCTTCAGCCTATAATGGAAAAAACAAATATCAGGAAGGAGTTCCAAATATGGTCGTATATGCAGCAGAAAAATCCACCTTTGCCATTCCAGTCAGTGGAGAAGACGAAGGAATTCCTACTATGATCCGTTCCGGAAACGATTTCCTGAAATTGAAGATTCCTGTTGCTGTAAAAAATCCGCCCGACTTTACTGCGGAATATACATTACCCTTTCCTCCGGAGCAAACGTCTATTGAAACAGAAGAAGTCCTGTTCCAACACATTTCCTGGAAAGATCAGTCTGAAGAATCCTCCTGTGTTCCAGCAGAGCCGCTTCGTCCGCGTTTTCATTTTGCTCCTGCCCGAGGCTGGCTCAATGATCCGAACGGACTATTCTATCTGAATGGAGAATGGCATCTTTTTTTTCAGTACAACCCATTCAGCACAAAATGGGGCAATATGCATTGGAAACATGCAGTCAGTTCCGATTTGATTCATTGGAAGGAAAAGGGAATTGCGCTCTATCCGGATTCCTCGGGCACCATGTTTTCCGGATCTGCTGTTATCGATAAAGACAATACTGCCGGATTCGGTAAAAATACAGTCCTGCTCTTTTACACCAGCGCCGCTTATGACGGGAAAAAAGCATCACAAAACATTGCCTACAGTACAGATGGCGGAAAAACCTTCCGGAAGTATGAGAAAAATCCGATTCTCACGTCGTTTCACGGCTTTCAGGATCGGGACCCAGCACTCGTATATGATCCGGATGAACAATGCTGGAGAATGGCTTTATATCTTGGAGATGAAACAAAACGCGAATTTCTTCTGCTGGAGTCCAGGAATCTGCTCGACTGGGCTGCTACAGATACTTACAAAATCGCCCATGGAAGAGAATGTCCGGTTTTGCAAAGAATGTTTGATGAATCATCCAGAACCTGGAAATGGATTTTCGCTGAAGCCAATGGATTTTACCGTATCGGTCATATTTCCAGAGGCCGTATTTCCTTTGAAAGTGAATCACGCTGCTTTCTCTGCGGGGATGCCTATGCGGGTCAGTGCTTCACCAATACTCCGGACAACAGCCATATTTTCCTTGCCTGGATCCGCATGCCATTTCCATTGACAAAAACCTACAACGGCAGTATGAGTACCCCGATGAGTCTTTCTCTCCGGAACGGACAGCTTCGTGTGCATCCATACCGGCAATGTGGAAAGAGTGAACGTTTTGAAGCTTCCACTGTCCGAACTTTCAAACTTCCTGACGGGATTCTGGCTTTTGATCCGGCAAATCACCAAATCCGCTTTCAAGAACGTGCCTGGGAAATTCCCGCCGGAATTTCTTCCTTGAAAGGACAGCTTATTCAGGACGAGATTTCTTTAGAATACTTTGATGATTCAGGCCTTTTCGCATTCTGCCTCTCCTGCCGGACAGAAACAGGCAGCTAATGTCCAGCAGATTCCGCCCTCCTCGCCTCTTGAGAAAAGACGCCTGACGGGGAAAAAATCAACCCCCCGGCAGATTACCTGCAGCAGAACAGTTCTCATATTCATTCAAAACTCAACAGTTTTGCAGGCAAAAAATTACCAGCAAATTTACGGAATCTTGAATAATTTCTGAAAGTCCTGCAGACTGAGTTGCCTGCCGTAAGGAGACATCTCAAAAACCTCGGCATGACGGACTTGATTCCCCGCAGGACCATACATGTTGCAGAGAGTTTCTCTAGCGGCATCAGCGGCAATCCGGAAACGCTTTCCCCAATGTTCCATCAGGTAACTGACTTTATCGGACCATGACAATTTTGCAGGATCAAAATCCTTCCATCCATGTTCCCATGCCATCCATTCATAGAATTGTGAAACATGGCAGTCCAGAATCCGGCATTTTTCTTCTGCGACATCGTCAAAAGGCACTGCCGCATCAGGACGCAGAGGACGTGGATCCGAGAAAGTATCGTAAAGATAGCCAAATACTGGCAGTCTTTCCGGAACGGGAACTTCCGGGATATACATGGGAACTCCTATCAGATAGGAAGCATCTTGAACTAATTGAGCACAAGCCCGGTGATCCGCATGATAATCGCACAAACGGTGGGTCAGAACGACATCCGGCTGAAATTCACGGATCAGACAGATGATTTCTCTGCGGACTGGAAGCGTGGCCTCCAGTTCGCAGTCATGATGCCCCAGAATTTGATATTCCTGAATTCCGGCAGTGGCACAGGCGGCAACAGCTTCTCTTCTGCGCCGCTATGCCAGAGCTTCGCCACCCATGGCAAAATGTCCGCAATCCCCGTTGCAGATCGAAACAAATTTCACAAGGTGTCCGGCACGGACAAGTTTGACTGCACTCCCGCCAAAACGGATATCGGCATCATCGGGATGCGCACAAATAACCAGATAACGGCGCACCATGTCAGTTCTCCGGTTTGCACGAGACAACAAGCTCTTCAAGAAGGTGTTTGGCTTTCAGAATATCCCGTGCCTGTTCAGGGCCGGAAATCTCTCGCTCAATGATCAGTTCACCTTCGAAATTCAACTCATACAGCTTGCGGATGATCCTTCTAAAATCAACAGCTCCTTCTCCAATGGGAACTTCTTTGCCGCCTTTGATCCCACTGGGCACAAATGCGGCATCTTTTGCATGAAGATTGCGCACATATTTCCCGAAAATTTCCAGTGCATCCACTGGATTTCCGCGTCCATAAAGAATAAGATTTGCCGTATCCAGATTGATTCCAAGATTAGGAAGCCCAATCTGTTCGATTGTCCGCAGAAGTGTAACAGGTGTTTCCTGCCCTGTTTCAAACCAGAACCCAAGCCCGAGTTTTTGGCAGTACTCCGCAACGTCATAGATCGCACAGAGTACCGCAGGATACTCCGGATCGGATGGATTTTCAGGAATGAACCCGCAATGTGTAACAATAGCCGGTGCTCCAATCCATTTTGCGAAATCGGCTCCCCGCTTGAGGTCGCTGACTCTGCGCTCCCGCAGATGAGGAGGCACCAGACCGCAGGTGGCAGGACCGTATGTGGCATTCCAGATCACCTTCCCGGAATATCCAGCCCAGAAAGCCGCGATGCGAACGCCGGCTTCCAGAGAATCCTTCCGGACTTTATCAGCGAGTTCCGGTTTCAGAAGATCCATATCC
The DNA here is from genome assembly GCA_949290385.1 of uncultured bacterium. Lineage (GTDB taxonomy): Bacteria > Verrucomicrobiota > Lentisphaeria > Victivallales > UBA1829 > CASERY01. The sequence continues at coordinate 6,883 of CASERY010000102.1, forward strand.
CAATTTTGCAGCTGAGCAGTTTTCACGCCATAGTCAGCCATAATCCGGAAAGAATTCTCTTCTTTCCGAAGATGACCGAGAACTCCGATTTCCATTGTTTTATATTCTGCCATATTTCTCCAGCTCCTTTCATTTATTTTCCCAGCTCCGCATCCTATCGGATGCCGTCTGCAACACATTTTCCGGCGAAATAATCCCAGTCGGATCGTTTGTTTCCGGTGTAACATAACACGAACGTAGTGACTCCGGTACTTGTTTCCAGAATCCGGCAAGGTCCAGTGAACCACGCCCCATCATGGCAAATTTGTACCACACTCCATTAACAGCCTGTTTAAAGCCGTTTCTTTGTTCCGATGCAAGTTCATAATCTTTAAGATGAAAACGGATGATATAGTCTTCAAGCAGTCTGCAACTTTCCACAGGATCCGCGGCAATACTGATATTTCCCTGATCAAAAACCATTTTCATGCCGGGAACAGCCTTCAGAATACGCAAGGCTTCCTGTGGATAAAATACGGGACTTCCGGCTGCCGGGGTCGTTTCAAAGGAAACACACATTCCTTCTTTTGCTGCCAGCTCCTGAATTTCGGAATAAAAATCCAGCCAGCAGAGAAGCGCGTCTTCCCTTGTGGCAGTCCCCTCTGCAGAAAATGGCGGAACCATAATTTCAGAAACTCCCAGCGAAACCGCCTGCTCCAGGAAGTCCAGAAAAGCTTCCATCCTATGAGGTCCGCAGGATGTAATTCTGGAATCCAGGGTTGTGAAGGAGGTAATAATCAATCCTGCATCATCTGAAATCTTTTTCAGCCCTTTGGCAGAATCTTTTCCCGTGTGCATCCAGTCGATACCGGACATGCCGCAGCGCACGGCCGTTTCAACTATTTTCAGCGGATCACCGCCCATGGTGCAACTCATCATGCAAATGTTCATACCAAAAACCTCTGATCAAATATGGATTTTTTCCGCAATTTTATGACATAGTGCAATCGTCTTTGATGCATCTTCTCCCGGACAAATGCCAGACATATCCCCATCCAGAATTGCTTTCACAAAACCGTGAAGTTCCTCAAAATAGGAATTACAGGCTTCATCCATTTTTTCCGGTAGAACATCCGAACCTCTGATCAGCCGACAGGATCGGGATCCGAAACTTTGCAGTGTACCATTCTCAAACCATGCATCGTATCCTTTTCGGAAAGGATATCCGGAAGGCGTCACAAAACCTCCCTGAAGTAGTACACGACAACGGGGATAATGTAAAGCCACTGAAATCAGATTACTGCCAAACCATTCACCGGCAAGGGGCTCCGCTGAAACATCCTCCGGTTCTCCCAGTGCAAAACGTACAAAATCAACATCGTGAGACATCAGGTCAAAAAGGGCACCGCCGGATTCCCGGATAAATTCCGGTTTTACCCAGTCGCCCCAGTCAGGCATGCCTGCAATTCTCTTCAACATCATGAATTTCAATTCACCAAGCGTTTTCTTCTGAATATACTCCCGCAAACGCAAAGCCTCCGGCGAATGCCGCATAACATATCCAACCGCCAATATCTTGCCAGCTTTTTTCGCCGCATTTACCATAATTCTGCATTCTTCTTCCCGTATTGCAAAAGGTTTTTCCACCATGACATGCAGTCTGTGTTCCAGTGCATTCATCACGGCAGGAAAATGAAGTTTCGTCGGTAGTGCAATGATACATGCGTCCGCCTTCGCTTTTTCAAAGGCTTCCGTCATATCTGTGTAGTGAGGAATTTCTGCCACATCATCCGAACAGATAGAAACACTGTCAGTATTTCCCCGGATAACCCGAAGCCGTTCATCCGGAGGATTGCAGTCTACAATACCAACAAGTTCCGCTTCCGAATCCTGCAGAATATTGCCGGCATGCGTCTGCCCCATAAAACCGAATCCCACAATCAGTATTTTCAATTTTCTCATTCTGCACTCCAAGCTATTATTTTTTGACCGATCCAGTTTTTCTGCAATAATTCTGCAACAACTGGAATATGCAACAGAATCATTCCGGCTGAACAGAGGATCAGAAATGTTCCATGAAGGGAAAAACTCCATCTCAGAAGAAAAGGGACGGAGAGACAATTCCTCTTATAATCAAGATTTCTGTTCTTTATTTTGAAAAGTGGAGATTGAAATGCAGCAGGGAACGGTCATTTTCCAGTTCATTCATAAAACGGATTGTATACTCAGTCTGTCCCGGCGCTCTTGCCACATCCAGTTCAAGGAAAGAATAAAACGGTGTATTGATGTAGTATTTATCTCCCCGGTGAAGACTCCGGATTGCAAGTTTCTTCATACCTGCCCCCAGCACATGTCTTAACGGAAACCAGACAGATTCAAAACCGTTCCAGATAAAATCACATGGTTCGGGCATGGCCTTCATAGGACCGTTTTTGCCCAGCCAGCAAAGATGATTCCCCTGATCATCCAGTAATTCCAGACGGTTGTCGTAAAGATCCTTTACCATGGACGCTTCGTATGCCAGCGGGATATCAGGCATGCGGATCCGGATATACCAGTCAGAGGCTTCTCCACAGCCTTCTCTGTACAGTTTCTGCTTCTCCATTTCAGCCAGATAGCGAATCATGGATTCCGAATTTCCGGGATAGGGTTTCTCGTATTCAGTAAAATCAAATTCCCCAAGACAGACAGCGGCGATGCCGTCCTCTTCCAGCTCAAATTCTTTTCCATCAAACGGAAGAGCTTTCCCCGGACCATGGATATTGGGATGGCAGAACGTCAATGGCGCATCTTTGGAAAATCCCAGGGCCTGCCAGTCGATCCATGGATTGACTTCAGCCGGAGCCCCCGAGAAATTAGCATAGATACAAACAGCTTTTCCCTTGGTATACATGAGATAATGCGAAATTTTTTCTTCTTCCGGAAAGATACCGCGGCTGTTATAGTCACAGCATACAGAAAGGTCGTGTTCATGGTGCAACAGTCTCCAAAGTTTCCAGAGAGATCTGAAATGGATGTCTGAAAGTCCCGGTGCAGGCGGATGCGCCAGAGAAGATGACGGGAATTCCACACCAAGAGGAACATGCGGACTCTGTCCTGTTGCCGCAAGGAACGGTCGCATGACAGCTTGCCCATATTCAGGGAAAGCAGCAGTCCACATGGTTCCCGGACAGACTGCCGTCATGGAATACAACGAATGCTCCTCCCTGCTCCGAATCAGCAAACCATGCTCCCCTTCTCCGGAAACATATCCATCCACGGTTCCTCCGGTCATGCCGATTGCAGAAAACAAGGGGCCTGTATGGGAGAAAAACAACCCGTCCGGCCCCACCGTTTTACGAATACTGCGCAAGATTTTATAATGGTGATGGAAATGAATCCTGCCTCCCTGATACAGTTCATCCGGTGGAGTGATCCCGTGATAAGGTCCACCATAATCCATATAGAGACCGTCACGATTATATTCCAGAAGCTTCGGAAACCAGCATGCAGCATATTCCTGCACGGAATTTTCATTTCCACGAAGATACACCATAATACGCATTCCCAGAGAATGAGCAAGATCTACCGTATTCTGAAAACGCCTGGGATCATAAGGTTCTCCTCCATTCTGCGGATCAAAACGCCAGGCATCATGAAGGATCAGCACATCAGCACCGGCGGCGGCAGCAGCTCTCACAGTCTCCTCATCGGGATACCGTTTTGCGGTATCCATGTAATGGAACATGGGCAGAGGAGGATTGTGCCGTTTTACAGGCGCTGGAGCAATAACAAATCCCCATGTATTGCGCCATTGCCACGGACCTGTTTCAGGAGTCCCACATTTTTTCTGGAAGTTCCAGCGGATGACCGGATCCCCGTCAATCCAGCGAACGGAAGATTCATTCCCTGCGGAATAGGATCCGGGGGTGTTGTCTCCTTCCATGAAAAGCTCAGCATAACACGAAGGTCCGAGATTGTTGTTCCCTGACCAGAGGTTGAACCCGGCCATGGGCAGAATTCCGTTTTCTAAAATCCTGTCGGTTCCCCGTTCCAGTCCCCGTTCAGGGGCTGATGTCTGAATCAGGGTGCCGTCTGCCGTTACCGGGCGATAATTTAAACTCCATCGGACTCTTTCAAATGGCTGGGTATTCAATGTACACGTCAATGAAAATTCTGCGATTGCAGGCGGCTGACAAGTATCGCTCATAAAGAATGCTTCTGTAAAAAGAACCCCGTCATCGTATACCTCATGCCGAAGAGAAAGATGAAATCCTTCTTGTATTTTTCCATTTTCCTGCATGAATCCAAGTTTCTGAAAAGAAACTGTGTGCCTGTCGCTTTCAGCCCAGTGCATTACAATGCTTTCCCCCGGAATGGAAGATGGAAGAAGCACTTCTCCACTGCCAAGCACAATGCGCAGCATCATCGGATTCTTCAACAGATTTTTACACTCAAACTCCTGTGGAAGCAGAAGGGATTTCAGCATACCGTTTTCAGAAAAGGAAAACATTGCACGATTGGATTCAAAGCAAAACATAATCATCAGTCCTTTATATTGAAATCATTTATTTCTTCTGCAAAATAATATTGTGCCGGATTGAATTCAAGAAAATAAAAATGTATATTTCTGCTAAAGACAGGTATTCTCGTACGCTTTTATAATAAGACTCCATATGAAAAATCTTTTATATTACTGGCATCTTTCATCCCTGCATCCTTTTGACTTTGCAATACAGTCTTTCGATGAAGACACCTGTTTCCCCAAGCCAGATCTGCACCGAGACATCCATTTGATCATTGTTCAGTCGGGGTCCTTGCGAATCCGCAATGATGATGAGTTTCTCCTGCTCCATCCAGGAGAATTCGTGCTGACTGCGCCCTGGGTTCTGCATGGATCCAATACAATGACTGGAGGAACAAGACTTTTTGTGCTTACCATTGAAACAGAAATTCTGCTTGAACATATGCTGGGACACAAAGATCTTTTAATGTCTCTGCTGATCTGTCCACCTGAAATCAGGAAAGAATGCCTGAAAAACTGCAATCCTGCACCGCTGATAGAAAAACTCCTGAAATCATTTGACAGATGCAAGGATGATGATCCAAAAATCCGCATCATGCGTCAATGGCTTGCGATTCAAACTTTTTTTATTGATCTGCTGTCCGTGCTGGCCCATTCCGATTTTCCTGTCATTTCCACAGAAAATTTCCGAAAAATCGAGCCCTGTTTAAGTCGTATTTCAGAGGGAAAGCCCTTGTCTGTCAGCGATGCTGCATCCCTCTGCAAAATCAGTGTCAGCTATTTCAGTCATATTTTCAAGCAAACGATGAGAGTCCCATTTTCTGTTTATGAAATGCACAGCAGGCTGAATCATGCAGCAGTAAGACTGCAGCAGGGTATTCCAGTTAAGATGGTTGCATTGGAATTCTCCTTTTTTGATCCCAGTCATTTTTCAAAGGTATTTACGCGTCAGTTTGGTGTTCCTCCTGGAAAATTCAAATCTGGACAAGCATCCTCCTTCCCCATTACTAATAAATAAAGGATATCCTATTGAATCCATCATCCTGTTTCAAGGGAATCTTCGCTGTAAGATTGAATGATGTTTTGTAGTGGATTTTCTGAATCGTGCCTCAGGAAATATAAGTCGTATACATTTTCTGGTTTCATCTATTACAATTTGTTTGATGAATTTCAAATGCAAAATAAAAGGGAATAAAGAAATTAAACAGAAAAATTATATAGAAATCGTTTCTTTAAAAAATACAAAAACAGAATTGCCAGACTTTTCATATCGATAGGCTTCATTTTGTCTAAAATCTATGCTGCTACCTCATAGCGGTAACAGCATAGTCTTGGCAAAGTTCTCCGGACCAGACCGGACCGGAGAACGAAAAGTCAAGCTCAAAAATCAAAAATATTCCCGGACAGGCTGTTTCCTGACCAAACGGGCATTAATAACCGGACCATTGCATT
>CASERY010000103.1 GCA_949290385.1 uncultured bacterium
GACTTGATAGATGCGCCTTTTTCATTTGCAATGATATAAGCGAGAGTTGTCTTTCCCAGTCCAGGAGGTCCGCTCAACAGTAAATGCCCAAGCGGTTCATTACGGTTTTTAGCAGCTTCCACATATACTTCAAGGCGTTCCTTTACCTTGGTCTGTCCCGGAAAAGATGCAAAATTCTGAGGACGCAAAGTCGTATCGGCTTCTTCGTCCCTTCGGTTCAGTGTTGAAGTAATGAAGCGTTCCGCTGCCATGGAAATTAACCTGTCTCAAATCCTGTAATCACCCAAAATAATATGATGCCCCGCAGACAATACAGGAACTCAGCCATCTTCTGGATTGGATCCCTGCAGGAATTTCATGAACGGAAACAGTTTTCAAGATGCTTCTACTGGACACGACTGTTTTCCGTTTCACGAGCTCCGCCTGCGCCTGTGCAGACTTCTGTTGTAGAATGTATGATATATAATACCTGCAGTTTTTACAAATGCAAGCTTTCTGACCTCTGAAACTAGTCCGGCATCGCAGAAAACGTCCAGAGATTCCATAGGAAAAAAGTACCGTTTCATTTGATTTCCTTTAAAGGTGTGATACTATAAGTGTAGTTTTATTTTTTGAAAAATTCCAGACTGTGAAACGATTTTACTGACCTATAACGTAAGGATTTGTTACATGAATGATTTGAAACTGATAAGACTTGCGGCAGACACCATTCGGCTTTTATCCGCCGATGCCATCCAAAAGGCAAAGTCGGGACACCCCGGTATGCCCATGGGATGCGCGGATTTCGCAATCGCACTGTGGCAGAATCATTTTCGTCACAATCCTAAAAATCCATCCTGGCTGGGAAGGGACCGTTTTGTATTGTCTGCAGGGCATGGGTCCATGCTGCTCTACAGTCTGCTTCATCTTTATGAATACGGCCTTTCCATGGACGATATCCGGAATTTCCGCCAGTGGGGAAGTCGGACACCGGGGCATCCGGAATACGGACAGACTCCAGGGGTCGAAGTCACTACAGGACCTCTCGGATCAGGACTGGCTTCCGCAGTCGGCATGTCCATTGCCCAGAAGCATTTTGCTTCTGTGACAGGACTTGACAAAACTGACCTCCTCAACAGCCGTATCTGGGTCATCGCCGGTGATGGCTGCATGATGGAAGGGACTACGCATGAAGCCTGTTCTCTTGCCGGCACATTGAAACTCGACAACCTCATTTGTTTTTACGATTCCAATCACATCAGCATTGAAGGCGATACAAATCTGGCATTTACGGAAAATGTAGCCATGCGTTATGAAGCCTATGGCTGGAGAGTTCTCCTCTGCAGAGACGCCAATGATCCGGAGCAGGTGGAAGACATTCTTCAGCAGGCGGAAAAAACCGACGGCCGTCCGACATTGATTATCGGCAAAACCCGCATTGGATACGGTGCCCCCACCAAAGAGGGAAAGGCCAGTTCTCACGGAGAGCCTCTGGGGGAAGAAGAACTCAAAGGAGCCAAAAAATTCTTCGGATTTGATCCGGAAAAGTCCTTCTATGTTCCAGACGAAGTTTATGCCATGACTCACCGGAAAGTCGAAGAACTTGTCCAGGATGCGGCCGTATGGGATGCGGCTTATCAGCAATTTATCGAAAAAAATCCGGAAAAAGCTCGGCTCATTTCCGCCATGCTTGCAAAACCTGTGCCTGAAAATCTGGATGATCAGCTTCTGCATGCTGTCACAGTCGATAAGCCTCAGGCTACCAGAGCGGCATCCGGTGCCGTGCTTCAAAAGCTTTCAGAAGAAATGCCGTCTCTTCTTGGGGGGTCTGCGGACCTCGGGCCCAGCAATAAAACCCTCATCAAGGCATCCGACTCCTTCTCGGCGGAAAACCGTGCGGGCAGGAATCTGCATTTCGGAGTCCGGGAGCTTGGCATGAGCATGATTGCAAACGGCATGGCACTCTATGGAACGGCATTGCCTTATTGTTCCACATTCTGCGTATTTTCCGATTATATGAAACCGGGCATCCGTCTTGCCGCACTCATGGGTATTCCGGTTATTTATGTTTTCACACATGATTCGTTCTACGTAGGCGAAGATGGTCCCACCCATGAGCCTGTGGAACAGTTGCTTATGCTCCGTTCAATCCCCGGTCTTACTGTTATTCGCCCGGCAGATGCGTATGAAACAGCCAGAGCATGGGCGTATGCAGTCCGGGCCAATCGACCTGTGGCCTTGATTCTGACCAGACAGGATGTGCCTTGCGTAACAGCAGAAAAATCCAGTGCAGGACTTTCCAGAGGCGCATATGTTATTCAGGACGAACCGGATTTTGAAGCCATCCTCATTGCCAGCGGGTCGGAAGTGTCTCTGGCTCTCGGTGCAGCGGAAGAGCTTCGGAAGCACGGCAGAAAAATCCGTGTAGTCTCCATGCCATCCTGGGAAATCTTTGATCAGCAGTCATCCGAATACCGGGAAAGCGTTCTCCCGAAAAAATGCATCAAACGTATTTCAATTGAAGCGGCATGCACTTTCGGCTGGTGCCGTTATACCGGAGATGCCGGACTGAACATTGGTCTGGATCATTTCGGAGCCTCTGCTCCTTACAAGGTCCTGGCGGAAAAATTCGGGTACACGGTTCCTGCTGTAACGGAAAAGGTCCTTTCTTATCTGGACTGATTCCATGCCATGTAAATGGAGGGCATCCTTGATTCTTTCTTTGTCCGGGATGTCCTTTTCCCTTTTACAGACACAGATTTACGGACACAGCCAAAGATTATTTCAGAACAGGGAATTAATCCATAAAAGGAAATTTCTTCCGGACTCCGGAATACAAACAGACGTCGGTTCAGCGAAGATATTCCAGATGGATGCTTCTCTCTCCGAAGACAGTTCAGCAGCGACAATCTCATTATGACGGATTCAGAATTATGGCGGAACTTCAAATCAGAAAAATCAGCAAAAGCTATCAGAAAAACGAAGGATATGTACTTCAATCTGTAGATCTTACAATTAAATCAGGAGAAATATTCTTTCTGCTGGGCCCTTCCGGGTGCGGAAAATCCACCCTGCTCAGAATGATCGCAGGACTGATTGAGCCTACTTCCGGAACAATTCTGCTGGACGGTCGTGATATTACACACCTTCCTCCGGAAAAACGTAATACCCCCATGGTGTTTCAGAGCTATGCCCTGTGGCCTCATCTGGATGTCTATGAAAATATTGCCTTTGGCTTGAAACAGCTCCGTCTTCCAGCGGCAGAAATCCGTCAGAGAGTTGAAAATATTCTGGAAACCGTGCATCTGGAATCTTATATCCATCGTAAAATCACCAGTCTCTCCGGCGGGCAGCAGCAGCGTGTGGCCCTTGCCCGTGCACTTGCTCTGAATCCCTCAGTGATTCTGCTGGATGAACCGCTCTCAAACCTTGATGCAAAACTTCGGGACGATATGCGTCTTGAAATCCGGAGAATCTGCAAAGAACGCGCTCTTACAGCCATTTATGTTACCCATGACAGAAAGGAAGCTCTAAGCATGGCGGATCGTCTGGCTGTCCTCCATCAGGGAATCGTCCAGCAGATCGGTACACCGCGTGAGCTCTATATGAATCCTGTAAACCGTTTTACCGCATCCTTCCTGGGAGATGCAAACATGCTTGATGGAGAACTTGTCCGCGATGACGAAAAATCCTGGTTTTTTCAAACTCAGATCGGAGAAATTGCAGTTCGCAAGATCAATAAATCCGGCCACGAAGAATCGTATCAGAAAGCGCAGAAGTACTCCCTCATGTTCCGTCCGGAAAATGTTCTTTTTGAGGACAACTGCAGCCGGGAGTATCCGGAAAATCATATCCGTGCTGAAATTCTCGAAAATTCCTACTGGGGGGAAAGTTCCTTTCGAACAATGCAGGCTGGAAGTTTCCGTTTTTATGCCAATGAATTCGCCGCACCGGAAAGACCTGCAGGTGCTCTGGAAAAAATCATTTTGCCCGCCGACCGGATTATTCCATTAAGCTGTTGAAAATCCAGGAGCTTTTTTATTATGTGGAAAAGAATTCTTGCGGCCTTTCTGCCTATTGCCATTCTAGTGGCCATTCCTCTGATTCTGAAACCGGGGAATACAAACTCCATTTCAGGCGGTACTGCGGATTTGTCCGGGAAGGAGATCCCTGTGGATTCTCTCATTATCGTTACTCCCCATCCGGAATCCATTAAACAGGAATTTGAGAACGCCTTTCAGGATTACTATCTGCAGCATTACGGACGAAAAGTCGAGTTCGACTGGCGTAATGTAGGCGGGTCCTCCGATATTGTTCGCTATATTACAGACCGTTATGAAGCGGCATTCCGCCAGTACTGTGAAAGCCGGGATATTCCCTGGACAGATCAGAATGCGGAAGATTTTAAAAATCCCTACCTTGAAGACAGTGAAATCCGCAAGCTGTTCCTGAACTCGGATACAAGCATCGGCATTGACTTGTTTTTCGGGGGCGGCACCTTCGACCAGGACCGCTTTGCCCGGATAGGTTTTGCAGTAGATGCAGGCTGCGCTCAGCGTCATCCGGAGTATTTTGAGTTCATCCCCCAGAGTTTTGCAGGGGAGCAGATTTATGATCCCCAGGGACGTTTTTACGGTCTTTGTTTAAGTTCTTTCGGCATTGCATGCAATGCCGACCGTTTTGAAGAACTAAAGTTGCCTCTTCCCAAAACCTGGAAGGATCTGGCACAGCCTGCTCTTTTCCAGAAAATAGCCATTGCCGATCCCACAAAATCGGGTTCCATTACCAAATGCTATGAAATGATTCTCCAGCAGGCCATGGCAGAAAAGGCTCCTGACCTTGCAGCAGGATGGCAGCTGGGGTTCGACAGAATCCGCCTGATAGCCGCCAATGCCAGACAGGCAACCGATTCCGCCGGAACGCTGGTACGCACCGTTTCATCCGGAGAAGCCGCTGCAGGCATGTGCATTGACTTCTATGGATTTTCTGAAGCCATTTGGACGGAAAAACTTTCCGGGACTCGCCGGTTGATCTATATCATGCCGGAAAACGGATCAGCCGTTACAGCTGACCCCATTCAGATGTTGCGTGGTGCGCCCAATCGGAAAACAGCGGAAGCGTTCATTGACTTTCTGCTCTCCCGGGAAGGCCAGCAGATCTGGATGCTCAAAGCCGGAGTTCCGGGCGGGCCAAAAAAGGAAGCACTGTTAAGGCCTTGCGTGCGGAAAGATCTGTATGACATCTGTCCCAGAGAAGATCTGAATTACCCGGACTATAATCCGTATCAGCTGGCAGGGACATTTCAATACCACGGAGAATGGACAGGACGGTATTTCAGCCTGATCCGGGTTCTGATTAAATGCATTGCGCTGGATCCCATGGATGATCTCAGAGATGCCTGGCAGGCAATTCTGGAAAACGGTGGACCTGAAGCATGTCCCATGGCAATGAAAGAGCTCTGTGAACTGCCTGTAACTTTTGAGGAAGCAGCACAGGCAGCTGCCGGGCTTTCCGGTTCGCCGGCAGAAGTCACGGCATTGCGGAGGAGTTGGACAGATGAAGCGGTCCGCCATTACAGAAAAGCGGCGGAACTTGCCCGGGAAAGGAAATAATCAATTATGCTGATTCGTAAATGTTTCAAATATTTCTGTGCGGTACTGGTGCTTTGTTTTTTTGCGGTCTTTCTTTTTCTGCCGTTGTACACGGTGCTGAAGGAAGGACTGGATCCGCAGATTTTTGCTGAAATTTTCCGCTCCAGGCTGTATCTGGAAGGACTGCTGAACGCTTTCCTGATCTGCATTGTCACCACTTTTCTTGTATTTCTGATTTCCATGCCCCTGGCAATTCTTTATGACAAGTATGAATTCCCGGGGAAAAATCTCTGTCCGGTTCTGATGATGACTCCAATGATTCTCCCTCCTTTTGTCGGAGCTCTCGGCTTTCAGCAAATTCTGGGACACTATGGGGTTTTAAACAGTATTCTCCAGGCATTGAATCTGCCGCCAGTGGACTGGCTGGGAGGAAGCGGGCGCTTCTGGAGCATCTGTGTTATTGAGGCGCTGCATCTCTATCCTATTTTGTATCTGAATCTTATCACGTCTCTGGCCAATATTGATCCTGCGCTGGAAGAGGCGGCACGAAACGTAGGAGCGGGCCGCTGGACAAGATTCAGAAAAATCACTCTGCCGCTTCTGCGGCCCGGCATTCTGGCAGGAGGAAGTATTGTACTGATCTGGAGTTTTACTGAACTTGGAACACCGTTGATGTTCGGATACAACACCGTTACTCCAGTCCAGATTTTCAATGGTATTACGGAGCTTGGAACCAATCCTGCCGCTTATTCTCTTGTCATTATTATGCTGGCAGTTTCCTGCCTGCTTTACCTCGGAGGACGTATGCTGCTGGGGCGGGAAATACATGTAACAGCGGCAAAAGGAAGCATGGGAGCCGGTGCAAAAATTCTGTCCGGCTGGAAAAAATGGATGCCTATTCTGCTTTTCGGTATATTCACCTTCATTGCAGCCCTGCCGCATCTGGCACTGATTCTCACAGCAGGAAGCAAATCCTGGTACAGAACCATCCTTCCGCTGAAATATTCATGGATCCATTTTGAAAACGCACTATCGGACCCCTTGGTTGTACCCAGTATTGTCAACAGCTTGAAATATTCGGCTATTGCTGTGGTGCTGGCACTGGCAGCAGGAACTGCGGCTGCATTTCTCGCAAAAAGAGCGAATTTAAAATTCGGCGGTCTTTTTGACTTGCTTGCCATGCTTCCGCTGATGATTCCAGGCATGGTTATTGCGGTTGGTTTTCTAGGGATGTCGATTCATTACAGTTGGGCGGCAAAAATTTTTGACCCGGTCAACAATCCTGTCTGGCTGATTTCAGCGGCGTATGCCGTCCGCCGTGTTCCATATGTGCTTCGTTCTGCATCCAGCGGGCTCGAACAGACTCCAGTTGAACTGGAAAATGCATCCCGGAATGCCGGAGCATCCGCTTTCACGACTTTTCTGAAAATAACGGTTCCTCTGATTGCGGCCAATCTGGTTGTAGGGGGACTTTTTGCTTTCAGTTTTTCCATGATGGAAGTGTCGGATTCATTGATTCTGGCCCAGAAAACAGAATTCTATCCCATCACAAAAGCGATTTATGAACTTTCTCAGTATCTGGGAACCGGACCTTATATTGCAGCCGCCTTCGGGGTATGGTCTATGCTCTTTTTAGCTTCTACACTGGCAGCGGCATCAATTCTTCTGGGAAGAAAGATCGGTGCGCTTTTCAAAATCTAAGCGTGGAAGAAGTTTTTTCCCAGAATTAAAATACAGGGAAACAGTATAAATTCAGGAAGTGAGAATAAAAATGCCTTTGTAAAAAAACGCGATATCCTATCCAAATATCATATTCTTCGCCAGGATATGCATTTTCCACCAGTGAAACAACATAAGATGCTCAAAATATGAGTAAAAAAGTTAAAGAAATGCTCGGCTACAAGCCGGAACTGCTTCACTTGAAATACAGGAGCAGCAACGATATCCGGAATTATTTCAGATTCTATAAAGATGAAAAATAGAACTTAGCTCTGGCTATGTTTTTCTGGCTCATCAAAACGACGCCGGACTGGGTTCTGCCTATTGTAACAGCCAACGTCATCAATATGATCAGTGATCCCCCGCCGGACATGGGCAGACAGCTGGCATTTTATGCGGTTATTTCGGCTATTGTGGTTTTTCAGCATACGCCTTCTCAGGTGTTATTCTTCCATTTCTTCAGCAGAGCCAACCGTTCAGTAGAAATGAGTCTTCGTTCATCCCTCTGCCAACGTCTGCAGCATTTGTCCATTCAGTTCCACAAGAACAGTAAAATGGGAATTCTGCAAACCAAAATTCTACGGGATGCTGAAAATATTCAGGGAATTACCTGCAATCTTCTGGAAGGGATTCCTTTCGGGGTTATCACGATTGCCATTTCAGTTATCATTACGGCAAACCGTGCGCCAAAGTTTCTGCTGTTCTTCCTGGTCATGGTGCCAGTTGTGGTTACAATCAACAAGCTGACTATTGGAAAAATCCGCTAGACCAACCACGACTTTCGTCTGAATGTGGAAGCGATGTCCGGCCGTGTCATTGAGATGTTGCGCATGATTACAGTAACCCGGGCTCACAATGTGGAAAACAGTGAGCTTCGAAGCGTCCAGCGCAAACTGAAAAACGTCAAGGATACCGGGGTCAAGGTGGATATGCTGAACGGACTGTACGGCTCCATCAATCTGGTCACCTTCACGATTTTCAATATGCTCACACTGATTACTGCAGGCTATATGAATTATCTGGGGATCATGCATCTGGGAGTGGGAGACATTGTTCTGCTGAACACCTATTTCAACAGTATTTCACGTATGATCATGATGCTGTTGGGACTTTTTCCGGCCATCATGAAAGGACTCGAATCTGTACGGTCCATTACGGATGTTCTGGAATGTCCGGATATAGAAATGAACGAGGGGAAACCCTCCATTCAGAAACTGGAAGGACATTTCACCTTTGACCATGTGGGATTCTGTTACGAAAATGAGCCGAAACCTGCCATAGAAGACTTTTCACTGGATGTCAAACCAGGTGAAACGATTGCCTTTGTAGGCCCATCCGGATCCGGGAAATCCACTTTAATGCAGCTGCTGATCGGTTTTATGCGACCGACATCCGGGAAACTATATGTAGATGGATATGACATGAATGAAATTGACCTCAGATCTTACCGCAGATTCATTTCAGTCGTCAGTCAGGAGTCCATTTTGTTTGATGGGACTATTCGTGAGAATATCACCTACGGAGTCCATGAAAAAGTTTCCGAGGAACAAATTCAGGAAGCTGTCCGCTGTTCCGGACTTGACGAATTTATAGCCTCCCTGCCGGAAGGTCTTGACACCCTCAGCAAGGAAAATGGAAATCGTTTTTCCGGCGGCCAGAAACAGCGTATGTCCATTGCCCGTGCTCTTCTGCGCAACCCCCGAGTGCTCCTTCTGGATGAAGCAACCAGCGCTCTGGATGTGGAGTCAGAGGCTCTTATTCAAAATGCGCTTGACCACCTGATTGAAGGAAGGACGACTTTTATTGTAGCGCACCGGCTATCCACAATCCGTAATGCAGATCGAATCATTGTATTGAATCACGGGAAGATCGCAGAGATCGGCAATCATGAAGATCTTTTAAAACTCAAAGGTATTTATTACCGCATGACGCTGCTGCAATCCAAGAAGATTACCAATGAGGAAGCGGCTTAGATAGGGAAAGCACTGGAAAACTTCTGATTTTACCTGTACAAGAAACAGATATTCTGAAGAGGATACATTCATGGATGCCAGATAAAATATTTCCAGCTTGTCAGGAATGCTTTTTCCCTTGGCAAAGTTATTTTTTCTTTTGCAGTGTATGCGCTGGATGTACAGTTTTGCTTTTTTGCTGCAAAGCTTTTTCCGGTGGTATTTCCAGATGGAATTACCAAACACATTGAATATTTTGTTTTTTGGGGCTGTAGAACTTTTTCCTTTTAACACAGAGGTTGAAAGATTGTCTATTTTCCTAGTTTTTCCAGTTCCGGGAGGATCATCAAAGGAATGAAAAACTAAAGTCTAAACAGGATTATGAACAGACAAGTGCCATGGATTCTTCTGATAAAATCCATGACACTTTCTGTTTCAATTTTCTAATGATTCCATCAAAATTATAAGTCTGTAGAGTTCTTAGAAAAGCATTTCATTGGACGAAGAATTTCCTCTTTCTTTGGCCATTTGCTTTCTCTTTTCCATACGCTTTGCCAGTTCATCCGGCATCTGCTCTTCATGAGTAGATTCTATGAAAGGACCTGGATAGAGAGATACCTGCAGGAATGGGATAGGATCTTCATAACAACAAAACTCATAGGGAGTTAAAAAGATCTCTTTCCCGTTAATGCAAATAGGCAGTCGGTGATAACGTACTAAATATTGAATAATTCCTCGAGTCTCATCTTCATTGAAAGAAATAAAACTTATCCTTCTCACATGTATGACCCCTTTGTCCTGAGAAGACACGAGTTTTAAATCCAAGTCCTTTTCCTCCTTTCCCTTCTGAGAAGACATGAAATAATCTTTTAAATCAATTTCTCTAAAATCAATTTCTTTGCCCATAACCTTTAAATCAATAGTGTCCATATTTCCTATCCAGGCGACATCAAAGAATCCAGTTCCACTGCAGCCTACTTCAATTGATATAAAAAAGATGTAGGGTTCCGATGGATTGTAGTTAGATGAATCCATATAAGCTTTTGCATAGACTACACCAATTTCTTCTCTTGTGTATTGCTACAGGCTATCAACAGGAGAACGGCACGCATTGCAAAATAGACACAGAAATATGCTAGCCATTAAACATTTTTTCATTTTGCACCTCTGACAGTGAATCTTATATGAAAGACCCTTTCCATTTTTTATAGTCAGGATCATCCCGGTAC
Source organism: uncultured bacterium (assembly GCA_949290385.1). GTDB lineage: Bacteria > Verrucomicrobiota > Lentisphaeria > Victivallales > UBA1829 > CASERY01. Next base: position 10,471 of record CASERY010000103.1, read on the forward strand.
TGCTGAGAGCCATATTTCATTTTCACAGCATTCTTATAATGATTCCTGACAAGATTTTTTTTAATGATTGTATTTCCGCTTTATTTTCAGCCGATATCCGGGCAAGAATTTGTTCTGTTCTTACAAGGCGGAAATCATTCCTCTATTTTTTTGCCTGCTTTCTTCATTCTTCCATAAGGATTTTCAAGCTTTCCGGCATTTGTTCTTCGCGAATAGATTCTATGAAAGGACCTGGATAAAAAAAGGCCTTTATGCGTGGATATGGCTCATGATAACCGAAAAATTGATAAGGTGTCAAAACAACATCTTCTCCATTAACACGGATCGGAATATTTTTATGTGAAGCTATATACTCAATCATTGTGCGCAACTCATCTGGGCTGAGGCATTCTGCGACCACTGTTTCATAAAATTCATCTGTACGGAGACAATCGGCCTGTTCCAAATCAATTTTCCTGCCCATAATTTCCAA
>CASERY010000104.1 GCA_949290385.1 uncultured bacterium
TGAATACGGTGGAAGTCAAAATCCTGACAGCGGAAGATCCTGTGGAATATGACTTGGATGGAATCGTGCAGCTGCCAATTGATGAAGCTGTTGGAATGACTTTTGACCGTGCACTGCGTGCTTTCCTGCGTCAGGACCCGGATATTATCATGCTGGGAGAAACTCGTGATATTGAGAGTGCCTCCATGGCCGTGCAGGCATCTCTGACCGGACACTTGGTCTTTACAACCCTCCATACCAATGACGCGGCCGGTGCCATTACCCGACTGGTGGATATGGGAGTCGAACCGTACCTGATTACATCTTCCTTAATCGGTGTGCTTGGACAGCGCCTTATTCGTCGCATTTGTCCGCACTGTAAAACGGCCTTTACGCCTTCCGATGAGGACCTTGCTCTGATGGGGCTTGAACGGAAAGATATCGGCGATAATAAATTCTATTATGGACGCGGATGTTCCGTATGCAACAATACGGGCTACAAAGGCCGAAAGGCGATTACAGAACTTCTTGAAATGAATACGAAGATCGGTGAACTTGTTCTGCAGTCAGCACCGACCATTGTAATCAGTGAAAAAGCCCGCGAACTGGGCATGGAAACCATGCGTGAGGACGGCGTCAGAGCTATTTTGAACGGCGAAACTACCATGGAAGAAGTATTGAAATATACTTGATTACAGTATCTTTGAACTAGGAAAATTATTGACTGCTAAAAGCTGTATTTAAAAAAAGGTGAATCATTATGGCTGTTGAAATGGATGAACTGCTCCAGCTCGTGGTGGACGAGGGTGTTTCTGACTTGCATCTTGAGGTCGGTGCACCTCCTGTGATCCGTCTGCATGGATCTATGACTCCGCTGGATCTTCCTGAGTTAACTGCGGACGACACGGAACGGCTTATTAAATCGATTGCTTCTCCCAAACACCTTCAGCAGATTGCTGAAGTCGGAGGAACAGACTTCGGTTTTGCTTTTGGAGATCAGGCTCGTTTCCGTGTAAGTGCGTTTAAACAGAAAGGTGTTATGGGAAGTGTTCTGCGTCAGATCCCGAATACTATTCTGACTCTGGAACAGATCGGTCTTTCTCCATCTGTCAAAGATTTGCTGTACCGGCCTCGCGGACTGATCCTTGTGACTGGACCTACCGGTTCCGGAAAATCAACGACCCTGGCGTCTCTGATTGATATTATTAATGAAGAGCGCGATTGCCATATCATTACCGTAGAAGACCCGATTGAGTTTTATCATAAGCACAAGAAGAGCATTGTAATTCAGCGTGAAGTCGGATCCGACGTGCCTTCCTTTGCAGAAGCATTGAAACGGGCTTTGCGCCAGGACCCGGATGTGATCCTGGTGGGAGAACTTCGCGATATTGAAACCATGGCTGCCGCCGTAACCGCTGCTGAAACCGGACACCTGGTGTTCGGAACTTTGCATACCACAGGTGCAGCTCGTACAGTGGACCGTAGTGTAGACGCATTCCCCACCAATCAGCAGGCTCAGATCCGAACACAGCTGTCCGCGTCTCTGGTGGCTGTGATTTCCCAGGTGCTGCTGCCGCGCTGCGACAAGCCCGGCCGTGTGGCTGCATTTGAAATTATGATTTCTACGCCGTCCATCCAGGCGCTGATCCGTGACAATAAGACATTCCGGATTACATCTGACATTCAGACCGGCGGCAAGTATGGTATGAATACGCTGGATTCCCATCTTATTGAACTCTATCAGAAGAAATACATTTCGTATGGTGAACTGATTACAAAAGCCCAGGATCCCCAGGGGGTTGTCCAGAAACTTGTGGGCGTGGAGAATTCCTGAGGAAAATTTTATAGTTTCTGTTTTCAAATTTTACCTTTTTACATGGAGTCTGAAAAATGCCTATTTACCAGTATACCGCGATGGATGCCAAGGGCAAAGAACAGAAAGGCAAGATCGAGAGCGATAATGAAGAGGCTGCTGCAAAGAGCTTACAGGATCAGGGGCTTTTTGTAACATCGCTCAAAGTTTCTTCGCTGAAGCCGTCCAAAGCTGAAGCAAAGAAAAAGGAGAAAAAGGACGGGCAGGAAAGCAAGGGATCCGGTTTTAGCTTCGGTATTGGAAAGATAAGAACCAAAGATCTGACAACGTTAACTCGTCAGTTGGCAATTCTTCTGGATGCGGGTCTTCCATTGATTCGCTCCCTCAGAACCCTTCAGCGTCAGGCAAAAAATGCTACCATAGAGCGGACACTGGACCGTGTAGCGACTACAGTCGAAAGCGGATCTACGTTTTCGGAAGGCCTGGCAGAGTTTCCAAGATCCTTTGACCGTTTGTATTTGAACATGGTCCGTGCCGGAGAGGCTTCCGGTAAAATGGAGCTGATCCTGAACCGTCTGGCTACCTTTATGGAAAAAGCGGCCAAGATTGCAGGAAAAGTCAAATCCGCATTGGTATACCCGATTATCGTTTTGATTGTAGCTATTGGTATTACAGTGTTTTTGATGGTGGTGATTATTCCGAAATTCCAGGAAATCTTTACCGGGTTGCTGGATGGCGGAAAACTGCCTGCTATTACCCTGTTCGTGATGGATGTTTCCACATATATGCAGGAGAATTTTGTGATTATCCTGATGGTGATTGCCATGGTTGTGATCTGTATTATGATGGCAAACAGAACTCCGCTTGGGAAATGGTAGATTGACTTTGTAAAATACAATTCCCCGCTTTTGGGGCCGATTATCCAGAAATCTTCGATTTCGAAATTCAGTAGAACCCTGGGAACCCTGATGAGCTCAGGTGTGCCGGTGCTGAGTGCCTTGTAGATTGTGCGTGATACCTCTGGAAATGAACTGGTTGCACAGGCTGTTCAGCAGGTGCACGATGCTGTGAAGGAAGGAGAAATGATGGCTCCGACATTCTCGGCGGCAAAAGTTTTCCCGGAAATGGTGATCAGTATGATTGAAGTCGGTGAAGAAACCGGCCGTTTACCTGAAATGCTGGACAAAATCGCAGATACATATGATGATGAAGTCGATAATGCCGTGGCTGCCTTGACTTCCATGATTGAACCGTTGCTGATGGTATTCCTTGCTGTGGTTGTAGGAACCATTGTTATTGCAATGTTTGCTCCGCTGATCACCTTGATCAGTGATATGTCCGCATAAGCCAGGGACTGCTTTGATAGAGATGGAACCTGTACAGAACGCCTATGCTGTTGTTATGGCAGGCGGAAGGGGGGAAAGATTCTGGCCTGAAAGCCGTCTTTCCCGCCCGAAACAGTTTTTGGACCTCCTGAGCGGGAAAAGCATGATTGAGCAGACGGTTGACCGTCTGCTTCCTTTATTCTGCCCGGACCATATTCTTGTGATTACACATGAACGTTATGCTGGAATTGTGAGAGAACTTCTGCCCGATTTGCCTGAGCAGAATATTCTGCCGGAGCCGGCTGCAAGGGATACTGCGCCGTGCATTGCACTGGCGGCTGCGCAGGCGGAAAGGTTTGCACGGGAGCGAGGCGAGCAGGATCCGGTGCTTTGTGTAGTGCCTTCAGATCATGTCATTCAGGAGACCGCAGCGTTTTGTCAGGTGCTCCGGGACGGGTGTTGTCTGGCGAGATTTGAGCCTTGTATTGTTACTGTGGGGATTCGCCCGACATTCCCGTGCACGGGATACGGTTATATCCGGATCGGAGACAGGCTTGAGAGTCCGATACGTCTTGAAACGGAGATGTATCGGGGGCTTGAATTCCGTGAAAAACCAGATGAATGTACCGCGGAAGCATATTTGAAAAGCGGGTGCTATCGATGGAACGGAGGCATGTTTATGATGGCCTGTTCCACACTGGTTCAGGCTTTCCGGAAAGAGGCTCCGGAGATGTATGCTTTCTATGAAAGACTCGTAAGCTGCTTCCGAAATGCGGATGGTGAAAAAGAAATACACCTTGAAAGATTCCGAAAAGTGTATGAAACTGCACCGCGCATTTCCATCGATTACGCTGTTATGGAAAAAGTTTCCTGCCTGGTGGTGGCTGACTGCTCTTTCAGCTGGGATGATCTGGGATCCTGGCCGTCTTTGCGCAACCATGTGAATCAGGATGAAAATGGCAATGCCGTTCTGGGGCTTTGCGTGTGTGAAGATTCCAGAAACTGTATTATTGACAATAGCAATGACCGCCATCTGGTGGCTGTGCTTGGCATGGAAAATACTGTAATTGTCCATACGGAAGATGCCACACTGGTCTGCAGCGAAAAATCTGCACAGAAGATAAAGAAGTTGCTCTCATTGCTGAGTGAAGATGATGATTTGAAAAGATTTTTGTGAGCAGCAGAAGAAGTTTTTTCTCTGCTCTGAAGGAACTGCAGCTTGCGGCTGAACTTTTATGAAACAGACTGAAATATCTAAAACATCTGAAAATGATGTCCCGCGCGTATGCGTTCTGAATATTGGAAACAGCAATGTCCAAATGTTTTTTACTGGAGGCGCCCAGCCTCCGGAACTGCGGTCGATTCCTACAGAATGTTTTTCACTGGACATGGTTCCGGAAAATATTCCTGCTGCAGCAGCAACTGTGGTCCCGCGTTTTGTCAATGCTCTGAAAGACCGTGGGATTTTTCTGGTAACCCGTGAAACCCCGTGCAACATTGATCTTTCCGGTGCGGATACATCCACCCTGGGGACAGACCGGATTGCCAATATGGTTCAGCTGGCTGCTTCCGGTTCGGTTCCAGCCATGTCTATAGACTGTGGTACGGCTGTGAATGCAGAAATAGTAAGTGCGGATCTGAAATTCAAAGGCGGAGCTATTTTCCCGGGCAGGACATTGATGCGGAAATCTCTGCACCTGTATACTTCTCAACTTCCGGAAATTCCTTTCTTTGAAGATTTGCCGGATTTTCCCGGAACGAATACGCAGGATGCCATCCGGTACGGAACCGATGAAGTGCTTCTAGCCGGAATAGAAAGACTGATTGCTAAGACAGCGAAACTTTTTCCAGGGGAACAGTTACGTGTTGTTTTCTGCGGAGGGGATCGAAAATTTTTTCTGCAGCATGTTCTGGAAAAAGCAGAGGACGGCGGGGAAACATTTACTCTCCGTGGAATTGAAACGATTTTCAGAAAGAATTTAAAATGAAAGTAAAAATTTGCGGTATTCGAAATGAGTCCGATTTATCCGCTGCCGTTTCCGCCGGCGTGGATGCGGTGGGTTTTTTAGTGGGACAAATTCATGCTTCCCCTGATTTTATTCTTGCAAGTACAGCCGCCCGTCTGGCCCGTCTGGTGCCGCCTTATATTATGCCGATGCTTGTGACGCATTTTACAGAACCGGAGGAGGTTTTTGCACTTACTGAGAAAACCGGAATCTGCAATGTGCAGCTTCATGGAGGAAGTACACCGGAGGAAGTGATCGCTGTCCGTAATATGCTTCCGGCAGGTGCTCAGATTGTGCTGGGAACGCATTTTGAATCAGAACGAGATTTTATTAATGTCATGGAATTCTACCGGCTGGTGGATGGAATTCTTGTGGATACCTATGACGAGAGCACCGACCGGGTCGGAGGGACTGGTATTGTCAATGACTGGAACTTAACTGCAAAATTCGTCCAGGAGTGTCCAGTACCTGTGATTCTTGCCGGCGGACTGAATGCAGAAAATGTATCCGATGCGATTTTGCGTGTGAGACCTTACGGAGTAGACGCCAATACCGGCACTAAAAATAAAGAAGGGGCAACAGATCCGGAACGCTGCAGGGAATTTGTCCGGGCTATTCGCAGGACAGCCTTTGACCTGGAGTGAATGAGTCCCCCCCCCTTCAGCGGATGCGGTCCTCAGAAAATATGAATGAGCATCTTTGAGCGATTTGAACAGGATACGTTTTCTTGAACAGCGGTATTTATATTTCAATATGCAAGACAGAGGAACTGGAATGATTGCCGTTTCAAAGGAACGCAGCAAAGAGGGATTTGCTTCATATGTGTGAAAGTGAACAAGTCTCTGGAAAAGTACGAATGAATCTCTGTGGAAACGTTCTGATATATGCCTGAAGATTCAGAAATGGCAAATTCTGAAAAGAAAAAATGCTTCAGAAAACAAAACAGGCAAAAAAACAGCTAAAATTTAATGGTACAGAGCATTCTTCGGATTGAAATAATGAAACATGGGGTCATATTTCCAAGATGAAGCAAGATGGACTGAATCCGTTTTACCTGTCTGAACGAACCGGGCTGCATTCTGAATGCAGAGCAGGAAATTTTTCCCGTTCATTGCAGTGAGCTGGAATCAGGAAAGGTCTCTGTTTTCCGGTGAGGATCCGGACTGCCCAACAGAAAATAAAGAGGAAATGCCGTTTATTCTGATAGAAAGAATGAATGCTGAATAAAGAAACTTATATACCGGGGATTGAAATGAAAGTTGAATGGTTTCAAAACAGATCGGTTTGGTGGAAGGCAGCACGCGAAGCTGTGCTGTCTCTGATTCTGGCACTGTGCGTGAGTGCCTGTGATCAGAAAAGTCCGGATGCATCTGAAGCGCAGAAAAATGCATCCGAAACCCAGTCTGTTCAAAAAGCGGCAGACAGCCGGAATGACAATTCTGCAGAAACTACTGCTTCCGCTCAGAGCAAGGGCAAGCGCATTCCGCTGCGTGTGATGTATTTGCCTGAACCTAAAAACAATGACCCGAATACGAAAACAGAAATTGCAGTTCATAAAGCTTTTCATGAAAAATATCCGGATATTGAACTGTCTGCATTCAGCGGAATTACCATCCAGGGAATTTAGGATGAGTCCAAGATCATGCTGGCGATTGCGGGCGGAAATGCTCCAGATGTGCTCAGCTACATTTGCTTCCGCATGTCAGACACCTACATTCAGCAGGGATTCCTTTACCCGCTGGATTCCTTCATTGAACGGGACTATCCCGGCGGTGTGAAAGGCTATATGGAGACGATTCCGGCTCCAATTAAGCCGGTGCTTCAGCGTGAAGGTCCTGCCATCAAGGGCAATCCGGAAGGCGTTTATGTATGGGCTCTTCCAGGCGATCTTTCAGTTCGCGTGCTGCTCTGGAGGAAGGATCTGTTTCAGGAGGCCGGTCTTGATCCGGAACGCCCGCCTCAGGACTGGGAGGAACTGTACCAGTATGCACGTAAACTCAGCGATCCTGCAAGAAACCGCTACGGCTTGAATATGACCAGCGGACAGTATGCCTCCTGGGACTTTATGGCATTCCTGTGGTCTGCAGGCGGAGAGGCTGTTGTTAAGAATGACCAGGGAGAATGGGTTGCAGCCTATGGTTCCAGAGAAGCTGCAGAAGCACTGGATTTCTATACCCGTCTGGCAACCGAGGAATGGATTGACTCTGACGGTAGAAAACAGCGCGGATATACAATGCTTTCTGCTCCGGCTACAGATTCTACATCCACTGCGTGGAATGAGGGACGCGTGGGAATGACTGTGAATTATCTGGACAGCAAGCAAATGGGAGGAAATCAGGATTCGTCTCTTATTGGAATCGGTCCATTCCCGCCAGTCCACAAGGGCGGAAAAAGCGGAACCGAAATCAATGCTATCATGGGCGGTATCTTTTCCGGCATTGAAGGCAGATACAATGAAGATGGTGAATGGGTTTCCGCAGATGAAATCCGTGAAGCGGCTTGGAAATATATCAGTTTTATGAATTCTGACGAAGCCAACCAGATTCGTGCGGATGTGCTGGTTGCCAATGGCATGGGCCGCATGCTTTCTCCGGAATGGCTGAAGAAATTCGGCTATGAAGAGTATCTTAAATATTTCCCGGAGGAATTTGAAAAGGTTTTTGAAAACGCTATTGCCAATGGAAAACCTGAACCGTACGGCCGCAACTGCCAGATGGTTTACAGTTTTATGACAGAGCCCCTGGATTAGGCGATGCAGCTTGCCAGAGACAATCAGTTGCCTGAAGCCCGAGACCAGCGTGTTGCGCTTCTGCAGAAAATTCTGCAGGAATCCTCAGACAAGACAACGATTCAGATGATCGGAAAGCTTTCGCCTGAGGAACGTGCCAGAAGAAATTCCTGGGCTGTCGTTGTGGCGATTGTTATTTGTGCCATTTTTTGTTTCGCTCTGTACAAGATTTGGATTATTTTCTCACCGAAAGATGTTTAGTCCGGAAAACGGAAGGGCTGGCAGTTCCGGAAAAATGCCATAGGTTATCTCATCATGATTCCTGCATTGGTAAGCATTCTGATCTGGGTTTATCTGCCTATGGTGCAGGGGTCGGCACTGCTTTTCCAGGATTACCGAGTGGTAGGAGGTTCTTCGTGGACGGGATTTAACAACCTGGCAGACGTGCTGTTCAGCGCAGACTGGTGGGACAGCGTGCTGAATACGTTGCGTTATATGATTCTGACATTGGCTCTTGGTTTTATTGCGCCTATTATTCTGGCGGTTCTGCTGCAGGAGGTGTCCTGTGGAAAACTGATTTACCGGACGCTTTACTATCTGCCGGCTGTGATGAGCGGACTGGTGGTGATTTATATGTGGCGTCTTTTCTATCAATCCGGGCCGACGGGTATCCTCAACCAGGTATTCCAGCAGCTTACAGATGGACTTAATGCCGTGATTATTCCTGTCTGCGAATTCTTTAACCTGCCGGCACACGGTTTGACCTATGAGCCGATTGCCTGGTTGGATGACTCCAAATGGGCTATGCTCGCATGCGTAATTCCTACCGTATGGGCAAGTGCCGGACCGGGATGTCTGATTTATCTGGCCGCCTTGAAAGGAGTGCCGGATGACATTTATGAGGCCGCGGAAATCGACGGTGCAAACTTTTTCCAGAAAATCTGGAATGTGACACTTCCCACATTGAAGGCCCTGATCATTATTAACTTTGTAGGTGCTTTCATTGCAGCCGCCCAGAGCGGGGGTATGATCCTGATCATGACCTTCGGACGTGCGGGAACTGAAGTGGCGGAACTGCATATCTTCAAAGAAGCTTATACCAATCTGAAATTCGGCACGGCTATTGCCATGGCCTGGATTCTGGGGATCAGCACATTGCTGTTTACGATCTACCAGCTGAAGAAACTTTCAAACATGGAATTCAAAACCACAGGGAAGTGAGTGAAATATTATGCCTATTATCGGACGCGTGGAAAGAAAGAACTGGAAGGTGAAACTGCTGAATGTCATCATTCATGTGGTTCTGATCCTCGGTGCAACAACGATGGTATATCCGCTGCTGCTGATGATTTCCGGATCTCTCAAAAGCTCTGTGGATTTCAAGGAATTCAATATTATTCCTCAGTATTTTTATGATGATGCATAGCTTTTCAAGAAGTATATCTGGACAAAATACAACGGCAGCACACTCCAGATTGCCAGCACATTCAAGGAGCCTACCGTTACGGCAGACAACCTGAAGCCGCCCGCTGATTTTTCTCAGAAAAGAGTGGATGATTACGCGGAATTCCTCCGGGAAACCAAACAGAAAATTCTGGATGAAAACAAGAAGGGTCTGAATGACCGCCATTTCTGGTTTGCAGTCGGTTCTATTGTGGAAACCGGGGTGGATCCTGTAACCCTGAGGGCCTTCCGAAAATATTTAAAGGAATCTCCGGCTTATGGAAACGGGCAGGAAGATGCCTTGAAGCAGGTCAATGAAATTTGTGATACAGATTTTTCCGCCTGGGATGAAATTTACCTTACAGGAGAGAATTATTTCAACCGCAGATCCATCAGCCGTTATAAAGATGGATACCTCCGTGCATTTCATGATTTTAAATTAAATTCCAATCTGGATCCTGTGGACGAATTCTGGCCGGATATCGAAGGAGAATTCATTGCCATGCTCCGCCGGGACTACGGACATGATCTTGAAAAAATCAATGAAATCCTGGGAACCCGGTTCAACAGCTGGGATAAAGTTCATCTTACAGATACAGTTCCTTTGGAAAATCCCCGTGTGGCAGAGGCTTGGGAGCGTTTTGTAAAGGAGGAGATCAACTTGGATTTTGTATCTCTGGACTAGGAAAAGGCGCGTCCCGCTTGGATTGCTTTCCTGCTTCATAAGTATGGAACGCTTGAAGATGCCAACCGTTTTCTGGGTACGGAATGGAAAAATCTTGAAGATGTAACTCTGCCTGCCTCCATCCCCGACGAAGGGGTGATTCGGACCGACTGGAGCGATTTTGTGACCGGTTTCTCCCGTATTGAAAAGAACTGGGAGGATTTTGTCAAAAAGAAATATCTGACTGTGGAAAAGCTGAATGAAGCCTATGGTACGAATTACGAATCCTTCAATCAGAGTGTTCCTGTTCAGGATGTTTCAAAAATCCCGGAAGCTGAACGCGCAGGGAATCCGTGGTATCAGGATACTCTGGCAGTTCAGAAGATTGTGGAAGAAAACCGGAAGCATGAAGTTCCGGCAGAGGCGCTTCACCTGAACGTGTTTGCAAACCTTTACCGAGACTGGATCCGGGAAAAATATCATGGCGATCTGGCGGCATTGAATGAGGCTTATGGTTGCGGTTATAAATCTCTGGATGAAATGCAGGTGCCGGAACTTCCGCCCGGAGAGTAGAATCTTGCTCTTTCCAGAGACTGGACTGAATTTGCAGGACAGTTGAAGGCTGAGGATTTAGGACTGATCCGCCAGGCGACAACCGATTACAAAGCCTTCCTCAAAGGGGAATACACCGGAGAAGACGGACGCTGTGACTATGAAAAAATGAGCCGGGATTATAATCGCAAGATTACAAATGAAAATGAAATCCCTGCATACAGCAGTTTTCCTGCAGATCCGGAGAAATATACGGATAAAGCACGTGAAGACTACCGGAAAATTGTAGCATCAAGTCAATTCGCTTCAATGATTCGTGTGGACAGTCCTGAAAAACACCAGAAGCAATGGCAGGAATTTGCGCTGAAGAAGTATGGATCCCTGGCTGGGATTAACAAAGCCTGGAATCTGACAGTGCAGGATTTCAAAGAGCTTTCTCTGCCATCCAAAGAACATGAGTGGGATCTCATGCTCAAGAACCGTGCCGATTTGACAAAGGAATATATTAAGCGTAACTATTCCATGGTGATGGATACGCTGTTTACCAACGGAAATGCAGCGCTGAACACGATTCTTTACTGTTTCCTTTCGGTGGCAGCGGCTTTGCTGATCAATCCGCTGTGTGCCTATGGATTGTCTCGTTACAAACCGGCGTCCTCCTATAAGATTCTGCTGTTTCTGATGCTTCCGATGGCGTTTCCTGCTATGGTGCTTGGCATTCCGCAGTTCCTGCTGATTAAGAACATGGGGCTTTTAAATACCTTTGCAGCCCTGATTCTGCCGGGCATGGCAAATGGATATTCCATCTTCCTGCTGAAAGGATTTTTTGACAGTCTGCCTAAAGAGCTTTTTGAGTCGGCTGCAATTGACGGGGCCAGCGAATGGACTGTATTCTGGCACATTGCCATGGGGCTTTCCACTCCGATTCTTTCCGTCATTGCACTGGGGGCATTTACAGGAGCTTATGGAAACTTCATGATGGCATTTCTGCTGTGTCAGAAAAAATCCATGTGGACAATGATGGTTTATCTGTATCAGCTCCAGCAGAGAGCGTCGCAGTCTGTCGGGTTTGCAGCTCTGATTATTGCGGCTGTGCCTACACTGATTGTGTTTATTTTCTGCCAGAACATCATTATCAAAGGAATTGTGGTACCCACAGAAAAGTAAAAAGATTTTCTGGAACTGGAAGAAAGAGAGATTGGGACCATTCAATAGATTTGGTTTTCAGTTCAGAAAAAAACGCATAAAGCATAAAAGCATCCGGGGAAAGGAAAAATCCGGATGCTTTTTAATCTTTTTTCATTCCTGCCTGAAATTTCGAAGCATTTTACGTGTCTAACTAAAGAACTGTTGAAGATCATGAAGCCGGTATCAGAAGATTATTATATTCCAGCTGAAAAAATTTTCGATATTTTCCCTATGAGAAAAAAGGATGAATCCCTTGTGAATTCCTCCTTCAAGGGCGCTGTTCCCGGGACGAATGAGTGCTGCAGAAAAATTTGATTGGATTTGGAGATTCAGGAGGTAGATGACTATGAGTACTGCAAAAACGGCCATGCAGGAAAAACTTGTTTTCAGAAATGTGAATGCGCCCATGGCTTTGCCCGGGGTGCGTGTGTTGCTTTGTCCGGATTGCGGAGAGGCTCTTGTTCCTGCTGATATTGAAAGTTATTCAGCGTGTCCGTATTGCGGCCACCGTTTTGAATTGACTCAGGAACTGGAGGATTATCTTCTGGAAAATGTGGTCAATACATGGATTCATCAGCAGCACATGGAAGGGTTGCTGCCTCCGGGTATGGAAAAAGAGTTTCAGAGTGGGTTTGATCTTTCTGCTAATAAAAAATCTTGATTTTTTGATGTTTTCTACTTTTTTAATTTGACATTTAATAGAGGAATGATATATTCTAAGCGTATTATGAATATGGTCTATGTAGCCTGATGGTGTAACGGTAGCACAAGTGATTCTGGTTCACTTTGTCTAGGTTCGAATCCTGGTCAGGCTACCATTTTTTTTATCCTGATTTCAGGCCGTTTCTCTGTTTTTCACCTCTTCTGGATGGGCGCCGAATAAAAATTATCCCGATTGTTGTTTTTTCTGAAAATGAATATTCTTTATGTCGTTTCCTGCAGGCTTATACAGAATTGTCTGTGTTGTTGATTGACCCTGGGAAGAATGGAGAATAGAAAATGAATTTCCAGACATGTCCGGAAAGAGGGAAAGGTTCTGATGGACAGGATAACACAAACAATGCAGGGTGAGTTTCAAGAAGGAAAATCGATTGGGAAATCCGGAAAGAAAAGAGAAGTACCTGGGGCAGGAACAGCTGGATTCTATCTGGAAGCATTTTTTTTGAATGACTGGATTTACTGACTGGGTTTTATGAAGAAATATTTCGGTTTGCTTTCGGCAATGACAAGTGTGGTGCTGTGGGCCTCCATGTTTCCGGTGGGACGGGCGCTTATCGGCGGGAATATGGTTGATCCGGTTACTTTAGGGATGTTCCGTTTTCTGATTGCCGGACCTTTGCTGGTTGGTGCGGGAGTGATCTTTTTCGGCTTCAGAAAAATGTTTGCTTTGACTGGAAGAGACATCCTTTCTGTGGCTGTACTTGGCCTGATCGGAACGACTATGATGGCGGCTCTGCTTTTTTATGCACAGAGAACTCTGCCTTCCATTAATGCGTCGATGCTGGAAGCGATTGTGCCGCTTCAGATTTTTGTAATCAGTGTGGTTTTCGGCAGACGGAAAATTATTCCGCTCCAGATTGCAGGACTGCTGCTTGGATTCTGCGGATGCATGCTGGTGCTGCGGGTTATAGATGGAAACGGACTGCATTTGAACAGCTTGAGTTTAGGAGATTTGTGTATTTTTCTTTCAGGTCTCTGCTGGTCGGTTTATACCGTATGGGGACGGCCTGTGGCAAACCGTCTGGGAGGATATATTTTTTCTGCATGGTCCATTCTTGCAGGCGGGTTGATTTTTGCGATCTGGCAGCTTTTTCGTCTGGATGCTGTGGTCTGGCCTTCAACGGGACAGGCATGGGGCATGATTTTTTATTTTGCACTCTTTCCGACGGCGTTGTCCTTCCTGTGCTGGAATCATGCACAGAAGATGATTCCGCTTTCGGTCCTGAGTTTTACAGAGTATTTTACTCCGATGCTGGCCGCACTGTTCGGTTTCCTTTTTATCCATGAAACCATCAATTTCTGGCAACTTGCCGGAGCTGTGATTGTCATTGGGGCAAGTCTGATTGATCCGGAATTCCTGTCTTTGCGAAGCCGTGGAAAAGAGACTGAAAAAGAGCCACAGAAAGAAGTATGAAGTATTTCGCATCTTATTCTGAAGAGATGCCACAGCAGTCGGTATGGGGAAAAAAGGAAGGAAACAGGCGCTTCTATACAGGGAAAGTGTTTTTTTAAGGAAATATCTTCATTTCTTCCCTTGAATCAAACGGATTTTCATTCTAATATATATCTGATTCTAAAACAGCAAGACAGGCTTCATATCTTTTCTTTTGGAGCCGCAGGATGGGTAGACGTTTTTTGTTACGGAGTACAGAATACTTTTGTACTCGTGAAACAACAAAAAATTCCTCCTGGCTTAACGAATACCGATTGTCAAATTTCCAACGAACAGACAACAAAAAGGAAACATTACATGAAAAAATCCGGGAAATAGCTGTTGTTTGCAGGGATTGTTTTTCCTGTTTTATGGGGCAGTGGAGCAGTTACAATGAGTGCATCTGAAATTTATTTTCAGGAGAATTTCCAAAATTATACGGAAAACGCTCCTTTGTGTCCGCCGTCTTCCAAGGGCTTTACTGTGAGTAATGAGCCGATATGGGCAGCAGATGCCAACATGGATGTGCGGGCGAAGGAGGCAGGACCTCTTTTTACAAGGAACGTGCCGGATCAGCCGTTGAGTGCAGTGGCGTGCGATTTAATGTTCCGTTTCTGGCTGCTGAATGAAGAGGGTGGATTCGATGTGGAGCTGTTCGGGGGGAAGAATGGACAGGAAAAAGTTCTTCTAAAAATTTCCGGCGAGGGGATTGAGGTTGTTTAGAACGAAGAAAAATTGGCGGGTAAGACATTTGACCGTGAACTGGCTGTGCGTTCTGCAAGGAATGCAGCCCTGAAGATCCGCGAAGATGGGAAGGCTGTACTTTATCTGGGAATGCCGGGAGGAGCTTTCCAGGAATTTCTGGAATTTCAAATGCCTTTTTCTCTGAGTCAGTTTAATATCGCATGCGAACCGGGACGTGATTTTGCTGTGAATCATATTCTGCTTCGTTCGCCAGACGCTTTAGAGGAGTCTTCCTGGGAAGACTATTATGCAGCTCCGGAGAGTCTTGAATCTTTTCCCGGCAAGGCTGAAAATATGGCCAGCCGCACTTTTGTTCCATCCTCCGAGAACGGTATGTACGGTGTAACGTTCAGACCCTCTTCTGAAGCGGGAAATGCAGAGATGGTGCTGACATTTGAAGATGGCTCTGAGGAAAAATATTCCTTTTCTGTGGAATCGGTGAAACACCAGCTTATGGCGGATGTTGGAGCGTACAAAAAAGGCGATACTGTGGAGCTTGCAGACGCTTTGATCCGTATTGGCGGAACGCAGCCAGGAAATCCAATTGATTATTATGTGAAACCGAAAATGCAGCGTTTTCACTCTTCGTACAGCGTTGCTCCGGGCTATTATGAACTGATTGATGGATGGAATGAACTTCCGGGTGCCGCAAATCATCCGCTTTCAGTAACCTTCAGGACACGCCCGGACCATTCCCTTGAAATGTATCTGGACGGGAACTGGGTACAGCTGATTGAAAAGCCCTGTGCCCGGATTGAATTCCATTTTAAAAATAATACACTGTCTTCTGAGTACAGAGGACCTTCCGGCGAGAACTGTTACACATTCCTGGATTTGAGTCTGAATCCCAGAGCCGACTCGTTTGCCGATGCAAAACTGAATCTGAAAGAAGGTTTTCAGACCCTTGAAAATATTCCTGTGCTTGCAGCGTCCCCGTTGCATTCTGCCGATATAGGTATTTGCAGAAGCGGTATGGGAGACTGGAATCTTGAAGTGGAAGAGTATCTTGGAAGGACCCCGCTGGATGGTTTCCCCTGCGCTGTTCATTTTGTACTTCCCTGTGCACCGTATGTGAAAGCCTATGTGCTTTTTGCCTTGGATCCGGATCCTGCCAAAGAAGCCGTTTTGACTACAAGAATCGGCAAATTTATCCAGATGGGAAGTGGCGGCAACATGATGAACCAGGAAGTTTTGAGAATGCCTGCGAACGGAGAATTGCCGGAAAACGTCTGGAAAATTGGGACGGTCGAAAAAGACGGTGCTGAACTGCCATTGTATCTGGCATGCATTGATCTTGGACTGGGCAAAGTGCTGGATATGGCATCGCATTACGACTGTATCGACTTTGAATTTTACGGAGCTTCCGATATCAACTATGAACAGATTGACCGGACTATGAAGCCGGATAACCACGTCAGCAGTTCTTTTCAGATCTTTGGTGTAACCCTGGAGAAATCTCCTGTGGTCATGGATATGATTCAAGTGCAGCCAGGCAACGTATTTTATGCCGATGAAAAAGCGGAGACCGGAGTTTCTCTTAAAGCTTTCCGTCCGGCGGAAGGTATGGTGGAATGGACTGCATCCGATGTGGACGGGAAAACGGTGTTTACCGGAAGCAGCTCTTATGATTTCAAGGAAGCCGGCATGGAAGGGGAGATTGTTATTCCGCTGGATGCTGGAACCGGGTTTTATGAACTGGAAATTGTCCTGAAAGATAAATCCGGTATCAGCATACGTCATCCTGCTCGCTTTGTTATTGTTCCGGAAGACCAGCGGTTGACAGAGAGTCTGGAATCTCCATTTGCAACCTGGTGGTTCGGGGCTGTGCACGGAAGCGATGGAAATCTGGACAGGGCAGGTGTGCTGATGCAGAAGGCCGGTATTCGAAAAGTCGGATGGGGAGCCCCCAAAAAAGAGGAACGCGGGAAGTATCAGCTGCATGATACGCTTTGTGGTTTTTTCCCTCTTTCTCAAAGAGATATTGATCCGGAAACGGGAAAATTCAAACCGAAAAAAATACAGGATCCCGAAAATCCGGATCGGGAAATAGAGATATCCGGAGAAGAGTATGCTGTTCGCCAGATCCGGAAGGCATTGGAAGCGAATCCGGATTTGAATACGATTTATGTCTGGCATGAATCCGCTCCGGGCTGCGGGGGGATTCCTGAGGAACTTCTGAATATGGAGGTACCGGAACTCACGGAGAGTCAGAAACTTTACGGGCCTTTCATTACAGAGGCCGGCAGGATCGTGCATCAGTTCCCGGGTCTGAAGATGCAGATTGGCAATTCCAGTGCTTCCATTGGTGCAGTGACTGTGCCGCTGCGTGCAGGTGCGGATCCGGAGGCTTATGACTATATCGGCATTGAGACACCGTCCCAGGTGGTAATTCCTGAAAAACTTCAGGAGGTGGGGCTTCAGGGAATGATGATTTCCAAAGATATTGCCCAGATTCTGGCAGGGCGTCCGATAAAAGCCAATGGATGCTGGGAGTTTGTCTACCGCTGTGAGCGTGATATGGGCGAACAGCAGCAGGCGGAATGGTATATGCGCGATGTGCTGATTTCCCTGGCGAATGATTTCAGTTTGATTAGTCCGGGAACCTTCTTTGACTGTTCATCCGGCTACTACAACACGCTCTGGGGCGGAAGTGGTATTTTGAAACGCAAACCTTACGGATATCCCAAACGTGCATACGCGGCTTATGCGGTGATTACCAATGTAATGGACGGAGTGAAGTTCAAGCGTCAGATTCCGACAGGATCTACAACGGTTTATGCGGTGGAGTTTGTCCGGAAGGACGGACAGTTTGCTACAGGACTGTGGACTTCCCGCGGAACGGCGGATTTCAATTTGCATTTTGCCGGAGATGCCCAGGTGCGTGTTATCGATATGTACGGGCGTGAAAAAGAACTTTCCGGTACAACTGTGACTGTTCAGGCTGGGACTGCCCCGGTTTATCTGGTAACGGATCAGGAAATTGTGTCTATTGATCTTTCGGGAAGGGCTTTCCCCAAGGATGAGTTCCGCAGTCGGAATGCCGGTATTGCTTGGACGTGGACATCCATGGAAAATATCGCTGTTCAGGCGGATCCCGGCATGGAGACAAAACATCATAGATTCCTGCCTATTTTGAAGCCCGGAAACTTTACGGTGAAGCCGGTGAAGGATGAAGAGGTTGGAGACTGTCTGGAAGTGTCTCTGAATCTGGATTCGGATCCCTATCGGAGCAAATATATTACTGAATATACAACCTTGCGGTTCAAGGAACCTGTTCCTGTGCCGGGCAATCCCGTTGGACTGGGAGTCCTGATCAAAGGCAATTCCAGCTGGGGAACCGTGCGCTTTGAAATAGAAGATGCTCAAGGAGAAATTTTCAGAAGCCAGAGCACAAGCGGATGGGGCTGCGATATTTTTGACTGGCAGGGAAATCTGTCTTTGAATTTTGACGGATGGAATACGGTGTCTCATCCTTTGTTCCCGTCTGCACTTTTTAACGACAAAGGGCCTGGACCGGTCAGTGAACAGTGGGTTTCTGAAGGAGGAGATAAAGAAATTGATCTCCCTGTAAAAATCCGTGCAGTAACAATTGGCATAAATCGCTGGAAACTGGATTTGCTGGACTTTAAGGAGAGTTCTCCGTCAGTCCGGATTAAAGCTGTGATGGGGGTGGAAGAGGAACCACGGTGAATCTTCTGAATTCCGGAAGTATTATTGCCTGATTTCTGAAAGGATTTTAGAAGGGGGTATGACAAGAATGTCGGGAAAGGAAAAAAGACTTGTCTTTTTATATTTTTTCCTGCAATAAACAAGAAAGAATCAGGCCGGCAAAAAGAATCAGACGGGTTTCTTCTTCCAAAGAAGGAGAAACCCGTTTTTTTGCAGATTAAGCATTTTTTACTGAAAAGGACTTTTATTGTGCCGGAAGAGGCGTATATTTTTTCATTGTCCGAATCTGGCATGCCTAAAAAACGGTGATTGCATTATGCAGAATATTGAATCAGATCATTTTCCGGAACTTTTCAGAAAGGCCCCCCTTGCGCTTCGCAAACAGAAGACCCAGGCGGATTCATGTATCCGGGTTTTCCGGGAACTTTTGAAAAGCCGGCAGGAAAAAGGAACACCTGCGGATGTTTTCCTGAACAGTTTCTTCCGGATGAACCGGCAGTTCGGCTCCCGGGACAGAAGAGTGATTACTGAATGTATTTTTATTTTTTTTCGGTGGGAGGGTTGGATCCGGAAAGTTTTGAAGATGCTGCCCTATACGAAGTTGGACAGTGAATCTGTTCTAATCTGGCAAATACTTGCAGGCCTTGCGGCAGAAGGGCGATCTGTGCAGGGAATATCTTCTGTATGGTGCGAGACTGTTGGGCTGGATCCGGATTGTATTGAGCGTATTGCACGGGAAGAGATAGTGTCTGAAAGACGGTTTCAACGTTTTGTACAGGAATCTATGCATGTGCTTTCTGTGGAAGAGTCTGCTGCAGAAGAGATTCTCTCTTCCAGTTTCCGGGAAAGGGATCTTGTGCCGGCGTGGGCCGAAGAGGAAATTGCGCCAGAATGCCGGAATGAATTTTTTCAAATGCTTCAGAAGCGTCCACCACTCTGGCTGAGAATTCAGAGGAGTTCCGCAAGAGAGGAAGTCAGAAAGGCGGTTTTAGCTTGTTCAGATGCCGTCAAGGCAGAGTATCATCCGCTGAATCCGGACGCATTGAAAGTGGAAGGCGCCAGAATTCATCTGCAGGAACTTGATGTCTGGCAAAGCGGAAAGCTGGAAGTCCAGGATTTTTCTTCACAGTGCATCGGACTGGCAGCGATGCCTGGAAAAGGTGAAATATGGTGGGATGTCTGTGCAGGCGGCGGAGGGAAAACGCTGGAATTGGCTTCTATGATGGATGGATCCGGGTGTGTTTTTGCCGGAGATATTCGTTTTTACAAGCTGCAGGAAGTTCAGAGACGCTCCTGCCGTGCAGGTTTTCAGAATATCCGGCTGGTAAGGTATCCTGCACAAATTCCATCTCTGAAGGAAGGAACGTTGTGCGATGGTGTTCTTGTGGATGCCCCATGCAGTTCTTCCGGACGATGGAGGAGAAATCCGGATGCCCGGTTCCTGCTTGCAAAGGAAAGAGTTGGGGAACTCTGTACACTTCAGAAGAATCTGTTGAATCAGGTCTGTAGATTTGTACGGCCGGGCGGGGTGCTGGTTTACGGAACATGTTCCGTATTTAAACGGGAAAATGAGGGAACTGTAGAAGCATTTCTTAAGGAACATCCGGAATTTGTACTGGAAGCCTTCAGAAATCCTCATACAGGAGAAAGCTGTTCTTCCGGGATGCTTCAGACTCTTCCGGCATCTGCAGACTGCGATGGGTCTTTTGTCTGCAGGTTCCGAAGAAGGAAATGAAAACGATTTTCCCGGAATATTATCCTGTACTTCCCGGGAAGCAGAATAAAGACAATTCTTACAGCGTTGAAGCTGTGAACATGAACAGAGGAGATATCAAAAAATGAAAATTGAGGCAAACAGCAGACTTCTTTTTATGGGAGATTCGGTAACAGACTGCGGACGCAGCCGCCCTGTCGCGGAAGGGCTTTTTGATCCGCTGGGCAAAGGTTACCCCAGCATTGTAAACGGTCTGCTGACCGCCCGTTATCCTGAACGGCACATTCACGTGATTAATATGGCAAACAGCGGAGAAACCAGCCGGGGAAATTTGAACCGCTGGCAGACGGATGTACTGGATTTAAAACCGGACTGGGTCTGTCTGATGATCGGCATTAATGACGTATGGCGACAGTTTGACGTGCCTATGATGCCGGCGTCTCATGTACTGCCTGACGAATATGAGAAAAATGTGGATTCCATGATTACTCAGACACTGCCTCATGTAAAAGGCATGATTCTGATGACTCCCTACTATATCGAATCCAATCCTCATGACGCCATGCGGGCACGGATGGATGAATACGGTGCAATCTGCAAGAGGATCGGCGCAAAGCATGGAATTATTGTGATTGACACCCAGGCTGCTTTCAATGAGGCTCTGAAGCATTATCACTCTTCCTTTTTTGCCTGGGACCGTGTTCATCCGAATGTCCCGGGGCACTGTGTTCTTGCACGTGCCTTCCTGAAAGCCGTGGATTTTGAATGGGCCTGATTGAATGACGGCGCCCTGGATTGATCTGCACAGGCATTTCCCCTGCAGAAATGGCAGTGACTGGAAAGAATCCGAAGACAGTGCTGTGTTTTCTGCAGGGAATATTCCGGATTCTGAAAACATGGTCCAGGTGGGGAATATACTCTGCTCTTCTGCCAGAGAAAAACAGCTGGATCCGCGGAATGCCATGGACCCGGCTGCTCCATGGAAATATTTTACCGTGGGTGTCCATCCGAAAGATGCAGAAGAGGCGGGATTGGGATTTGCTCTCCTTGAGAATCTTTTGAGCAATCCGCGTTGCATCGCAGTGGGAGAGTGTGGTCTGGACCGTCTGATTGCCGGGGATCTGCGGGGACAGAAAAACCTTTTTATCCGTCAGGCGGAATTCGCTGAAGAGCAGAGAAAGCCGCTGATCATCCATGCTGTCCGGACTCATGACGAACTGCTGCGGATCCGAAAGGAAATAAGGCCGGAATCTCCATGGATTCTTCACGGGTTCCGGGGGGGAGAACGAAAAACCATTGCAATGCTGGATGCCGGATTGTATTTGAGTTTCGGACAGGGAATCCTGCGGGATGCTGCAAATATGGAGTCGTTTTGCTGCAGGATTCCTGCAGAAAGGATTTTCTGTGAAACCGATGAAAGCAATGAATCGATTCAGAGAATTTATGCACAGACGGCCTCTCTCCTCCTGATGTCAGAAATGGAACTCCGTTGTCAGATTGTGCAGAATTTTGAGAACTGTTTTCACAGGAGTGTATGAAATGGATTTATGCCGGGAAGACCATCATCCTTGTGCCAGGAGAAATGCCGGAGAAAATCCGGCTGAAGAGTGTGCTACAGAGGGTTCTTTGAACAGTGTGTGTATGCAGAAACCTTTCTTTTCTCAGAGCCGGGATTCGGAAGAAATAAATCAGGAATTTGCTGACGCGTCTGTTTTCGACGTTCCTCCATGGCAGCAGAGAACCGCCCTTCTTCTGGGAGAGGAAAATCTGAAACGTCTTGAAAAGGCGCACGTGTTTGTGGCAGGTCTTGGTGGCGTGGGAGGCATTGCCGCTGAAATGATTGCCCGGGCCGGCGTCGGAGAAATGACCCTTGCAGACGGTGATATTGTAGAGGATTCAAACAGAAACCGCCAGCTTGCGGCACTTACGGGAACAGTGGGACGGCTGAAAACTGAAGTTATTGCAGAACGGCTTCTTCAGATCAATCCTGCGATCAGGTTGCATCTGGTTTCAGAATATCTTCAGAATGAAACTTTGACAGATGCACTGACACGGACTTCCTGCTCCTGCGTGCTGGATGCGATTGACAGCATATCACCTAAACTGTTCCTGATTCTGAACTGTATAGAAAACCACATTCCCATTGTTTCCTGCATGGGATCCGGAGCAAGGCTGAATCCGGAACTGGTGCGCTGTGCTGATATTTCAGAGACTTCGGGGTGTTCTCTTGCAAGAGTGATGCGGAAGCGTCTGCGCAAACACGGTGTTGAAAAAGGATTAAAAGTTATTTATTCTCCGGAGCTGCCACTTCCGGGGTCTGTCGTGGAAACGGATGACGGCCTTCTGCATAAACGGTCCGTAACTGGGACCATTTCCTATATGCCTGCTGTTTTCGGATGTCACTGTGCCTCTGCCGTTATTCAGCAGATCCTGGGGAGCGATCTGTATAAGGGGAGTCGGAAAAAGGACTGATTATTTATTGATTCTGGGTTGAAAAACTTCAGAAATTATCGTATCGCATGAAATGCCCCTTTTGTGCAAAGAGAAATGAAAAACGGGATGAGAAGAGGTGTCAGTTTCGTCTGTTCATGGCTGCTGCGCGAATAAAAACGGATGACGGCCTGACCAGAAAATTCTTGATTTTATTAAGGGGGCATGTAGGAAACGGGTTGAAAAATTGTATTTTTAGAAGATTTTTATGGATTCCTTTATCCGGATTTCCATATAGAAATAAATTAATTGTGAAAGGATGTTCTTAGAAAATGAAATTCCCAGGTGAGGTGGAGCGTTTTCTCAAATATGTAAAAATAGACACTCAATCTTCAGAAGAAAGCAAAGGGTGCCCGTCCACTGAAAAACAGCGTGTTTTTGCCGCAATGCTGGCAGAGGAAATGCGAAGCATCGGAATTCAGAATGTCCGGATTTCGGAAAATGCTTTTGTTTTTGGATGTCTGCCTGCGTCTCCAGGATATGAAGAGTGCCCGGTTCTTGGCCTGATTGCCCATATGGATACAGCTTTGGAAGCTCCGGGAGGATGTTTGCATCCGGGGATGGTGGAGAAATATGACGGCTCTGTGATTCCTCTCGGTCAAAGTGGAAAAACGCTGGATCCGGTTTTGTTCCCGGAACTCCTGAAATTCAAAGGTCATACTTTGATCACAACCGATGGGACAACCCTTCTGGGCGCTGACGACAAAGCCGGTATTGCTGAAATTATGACAGCTGCAGAAAAACTTGCCGCATCCGAAGAGCCTCATGGAAAAATCTGTTTCGGGTTCACTCCGGATGAAGAGATTGGACAGGGAGCACAATATTTCGACATTGCAGATTTCGGTGCTGATTTTGCCTATACCGTGGACGGTGGAGCCTGTAATGAAATTGAGTATCAGAATTTCAACGCCGCTTCCGGAACCTTTGTTATTCAGGGACGCAGTATTCATCCCGGTTCAGCCAAAGGCCTGATGGTGAATGCCTGCGGAATTGCTGTAGAAATTGCATCCATGCTTCCTGCAGATCAGAAGCCGGAAAAAACCGAAGGAAAAGAGGGGTTTTTTCATTTATACCAGATGGAAGGGGATGTAAACAGTGCCAGTCTGAAATATCTGGTGCGAGATCACGATAATACGGAATTTGAAAGAAAAAAAGCATTGCTTCGGGATATTGCATCTGTTATGTGCCGGCAATATGGCCAGCAGACCGTTCATTTGGAATTGAAGGATCAGTACCACAATATGGAAAAGGTTATTGACCGATATCCTTTCCTGATTGAAACCGCTGAAAATGCAGTGCGGGATTCTGGATATGACCCGAAAATAGTCCCGATCCGCGGCGGAACGGACGGAGCTTTTCTTTCTTTGAGAGGTCTGCCCTGTCCGAATCTTGGAACCGGCGGGAGAAACTGCCATGGCGAATATGAATTTATCTCAGTTCAGGAGATGAATGCTGTTGTACAGATGCTTTTGTCGATTGTCCGGCAGTTCGGGAGTCTTCGTGAAAGGAACAGGGAGAATCGCTGAATTTCATCAAAGAGCCCGCCACTGCGACGATGAGCCCGGATTTTTTTCCTTGAATTACGTTTCTTGCGTGACATCTTTTGCGCATTCTGTAGCATACAGAGATGTCCTTAGTCCCCCTCTGAGGACCCAGAATTGCAATAGTTCCGAAGGGTGCCGCCGAAAATCTTTGACGGACCATGAAAACGGAAGGTTCATGGTCCGTATTTGCACGGCATTGATTCCTTGCAAAAGTCGTTTTTTCTGTTAGAAAGATATTCGCTTTCTGTGGGAGAGAAACAAACGTAAAATACAACGGGAAATCAGGAAGCCGAGCCGGCAGAAGGCAGAATAGAATTGCCGGCTGAATTCCTGATGGGAAGTCTTTCTTTATGGAATTTCCAGTTCCTTGGGCATGGTACAGAAGTTTTCATAACCGTCAGCCTTGACTGCCACCAGATCTTCCAGGCGGATTCCACCCCAGGAGGAATGGTAGAGGCCTGGTTCAATGCTGATCACGTTGTTTTCCTGAAGCGGCTGAAGATTTGCAGTGGAAACTCTGGGGAATTCATGAATTTCAAGACCAACTCCGTGTCCAAGAGTATGAATGAAACCGCAGGGTTTCCCTTCTGCATCCTTGCCTGTCGGGAACCCGGCTTCTTCCATGGTTTTCGCTGCCAGCTGGTGGAGAAGAATCCCCGGGACTCCTGCTTTCAAATGAGCCAGAGCTGTTTCAGACGCTTTTTTGACTGCGTCAAATGCCCGACGGACAACTGGGCTGGCACTGCCTTTACAGAAAGTTCTTGTCATATCGCCCCAATAGCCGGTGACGTCACTCCTTGGGAAGATGTCTGCAACAACAGGCTGATGGGCATAGACTGGACCGCTTCCAATATTATGGGGGGCGGCAGCGTCTTTTCCACAGGCAATAATGGTGCGGCAGGCGGAAAACTGCTGGCGCTTGAACTGGACTTCCACTTCAGAACGGATATCGTCGCAGGTTAAAACTTTGCCATGCAGTTCCAGAATCCCGTGGGAATTGACAGTGGATTCTGCGATCATGTCATGAACCAGTTCCATCGCATTCTGCGTCGCGTGCATAGACTGACGGATAGCTTCAAGTTCATCC